>CALMMZ010000120.1 GCA_937868685.1 uncultured bacterium
AGCCCTTGGTGGAACTGCTTCAAACTTGACTCATTTTACCCGACGGGGCGGAGAACGAGCTCTCTTTTTTGCAACAATTATCATTGCGATCCTTTTTATTGGAGTTGCAGTTATCGATATTCTTTTGTCGTAATTACAGACACTTATATAAGTGTCCTTTAATCGTTTAATCATGTTCTTTTATTTATCAAGGACACGATTTTTTCCTTGTTAAAAGACAGATACTTTCTTTTGTGAAATTTTTTTCTTCTTTTATTACAAAAATTAACCAAAAAATTCAATCACTATCTCTTAGTAAGAAATTCTTTTTTGGTTCATTTTTGATTATTTTTATCCTCTCATTTTTAGGTATACTTAATCAAGTTAGCAATCGGTTTGGAATTCAACAACCTGTTCATAGTGGTACCGTACGTGAAGGAATTCTTGGTACTCCACGATTTATTAATCCTATTCTTGCAATTTCAGATACTGATCGTGACCTAACCCGAATAATATATTCTGGACTTGTTAGATCAATCCCTCAAAACGATGGTACGCAAGAAATTATTCCTGATCTCGCAGAATCTTATTCTCTATCAGAAGATGGAAAAACTTATACATTCAAGCTCAAAAAGGATAATGTATTCCATGATAATACCCCTATTACTTCTGAGGATGTTATATTTACCATAACTACAATTCAAGACTCACGATTCCAAAGTTTACTCCTCCCACAATGGAGTGGAGTAACTACTACTATTATTGATGATGTCACATTTAGTTTTACACTTTCTCATCCTTTTAGTGGATTTCTCGAGACAATAGCAGAAACAGGAATTCTTCCGAAACACATTTGGAAAAACTTAACTGTTGATGAGTTTATTGCTAGTAGTTGGAATATTTCACCTATTGGTTCAGGTCCTTATCGAGTTAAAAAAATTATACGAGATACTACAGGAACTATACAAAGTTACACATTGCAGTCATTTAATAAATTTGCTCTTGGAAAGCCATATATTAAAAAATTTGTTTTTAAATTCTATTCAAACGAACAAAATCTTTTGCAAGGATACCAAACAAAATCATTTGATCTTCTTGCTAATATTCACCCGTATGAAATTACTCCTCAAAATACGAAACAAGTTTTTACTACACCATTACCACGAATGTTTGGACTTTTTATAAATGAGAATAATTCAGAAATTTTTAAAAACAAAAAACTTCAAGAGATTATTACGCTGGCAATCAATTATGACGAAATTATTCAAAATGTATTTCAAGGATACGCAAAAACAATTACTTACCCTATTCCAAATCAAGATAATATAAATAAAAATTTTGAGAATCGAAACCTTGAAAAAGAGCTCGATGTTCTCGGTTGGAAATTAAACCCTGAAACAGGGATTCGAGAAAAAGATGGCAAACCACTCGTTTGGAATATTAGTACAGCAGATACTTCAGAATTAAAATATACAGCACAAATTATTCAAAAACAATTAAAGGTAATTGGAATAATGGTAGAGATACATATATTTCCACTTAATGATCTTGAATCATCAATAATTAAAGATAAGTCTTTCGAAACACTATTATTCGGACAACTTGTTAAAAATGATGGAGATCTCTATGCGTTTTGGCATAGCAGTCAACGAAATAATCTTGAACTCAATATTACAGGGTATACGAATTCACGTATTGATACTATCCTTGAAACGCTCATTACAACAACCGATACAACATCTAGGAATATTATTCTCAACGAACTTAAAGAAGAAATTATAAAAGCTCCAGTTATTTGGCTCTTCCAGCCCGATTTCATGTATGTAACAAACAATATTATTATTTACGGAATTGAACCATTATCAGTAACTACTCGTGATGACCGATTCAATACTATCTACCAATGGTATCTTAATACCGAATCTATTTGGAATATTTTTACCAAATAACAACTCACATTTATTAAAAATTACTTATATGAACACTAATACTACTCACCGTCATTATCAATCACGGAAAATACCTAATAACCACCAAAAGAATATTCCTCGAAAAGAATCATTCAATCAATCACTCGAACTACTCGCAGAATCCCTACCAACAAATGATAACCGTTATCAGAAAAAAACATCCATCTATAATAAATCTGATCACAGTCAATTTCAAGAATTTCACACTATTGAAGCTAATTCATTAGAAAAAAGAGACATCATTCCCCCACTTGCTCCAGAAGATATTCGTGTTATCCCTATTGGAGGCGTAGAACAAATAGGCCAAAATATGACAATGATCGAATATCGCAACCAGATTATTGTAATTGATGCAGGAATTCAATTCAAAGATGATAGTACTCCAGGAATTCAATATATTATTCCAAATACTGGGTACCTTGAAGAAAGAAAGCATCTCATTAAAGGAGTTGTGATTACTCACGGACACCTCGACCATATTGGAGGTATTCCTTTTGTAATGGAAAAATTAGGTAATCCACCTATTTATACTAGAGAATTTGGAGCACTTTTAATTAATAAAAGGCAAGAAGAATTTCCCCATCTTCCACCTCTCGATATTCGTATTGTTGAAAAAGAAGATGGATCCATTACTATTTCAGAAGATTTAAAAGTACGATTTTTTGGGCTTACTCACAGTATTCCAGACTCAACAGGAGTTGTCGTAGAGACACCTTATGGAGATATTGTATCTACAGGTGACGTTCGAGTGGAAAATATTGAAGGCGTTCCAGTGACGGAAGAAGTTGAACAGTACAAATTCTTCCGAGATCGAAAAGTTCTTCTCATGACAATGGATTCTACAGGAGTTCCTGCGCCAGGATGGTCACTCGCAGAATCAATTGTTGTAAAAACTGTTGATGAAATCATTCGTGAAAATAAAGGACGATTATTTATCGGAACATTTGCATCACAAGTAGAGCGAATCATTGAATTCATAAAAAGTGCAAAGCGGTATGGTCGTTATGTAGTTATCGAAGGGCGCGCCATGAAGACAAACGTTGCCATTGTAAAACACTTAGGACTCACTGATCTAGATCATGTAATCCCTGTAGAAGATATGCATAAATACCCACCAAACAAAATTATGATTCTTGCAACTGGTGCGCAAGGTGAGCAATATGCACTTCTCGATCGTGTTGCTGACGGAACTCATAAATTTATCAAACTGAACGAACATGATACGATTATTTTCTCTTCATCAGTAATTCCAGGAAATGAACGAGCTGTTGAACGATTAAAGGATCGACTTTATCGTTTTGATCCGAAAGTTATTACTTATGTAGATACTCAAGTTCACTCATCTGGACATGGAAAACGAGAAGAACTTGCATGGCTCCATACTCAAATAAATTACCGATTCTTTATGCCAGTTCATGGGAGTCATTATCGATTAAAAATGCACCGTGATCTCGCTGTAGGTCTCGGACGAATTACTCGAGATGATGTTATTATTCCAGAAAATGGATCTATTATTGAAATCCGTGAACAAGGAACAAAGATTGTAAAACTTGATGTTCGTGCACCTCATGAACAAATCATTATTGATGGAAACTATGTAGGACCCGCACACCAAGTCGTTCTTCGAGATCGTCAAGTATTATCAGAGGAAGGAATCTTTACTATTATTGTTACTATTGACCAGAGAACTCATTCTCTCAAAAAGTCTCCTGATATTAGCTCTCGAGGATTTATCTATCTTCGCAATAATCAAGACTTACTCCATAAAGTACGAGGACTTGCAAAAAAAGTAGTAGAAACAAGTTCTGGAAATGGACGACAGCTAGATATCAGTAATGTAAAAGATATTCTTTCAGATAAAATTCAGAAATTCTTATTCCAACGAACAGGCAAAAAACCAATTGTAAC
>CALMMZ010000121.1 GCA_937868685.1 uncultured bacterium
AAAACCTATTCATTTACTGTTTCTACATCAGAAGGAGAGTTCCAGGTTAAACATGAATGCACAGCATACATAGATAGAGGAACATGGCAAATATTTGATCTTGATGAATCTCGTTTATATGCATTTATAGAACAGGATGCAAAAAAGAAGATTATGCAACTCTTGAAACAATCATGTACACAAGATTTATTAACCGCAAGCAAAGTTTTTATTTATAAGGATGGTATTTGCAGTAGTTCGCAGATTGTATCAAAACAAGCAAAAATACAATAAGTGTTAAGAGTTGTAATAAAAAGAGTGCAAAAGCGCTCTTTTTTTGATATACTGATTTATATATGACCCTAAAAAGAATAGAACTTCATGGATTTAAATCATTTGCCAAAAAATCAACACTTGTATTTGATGCTCCAGTAACTGCAGTGGTAGGTCCAAATGGTTCTGGAAAATCAAATGTGGTTGAAGCAATTCGATTTGTATTAGGTGAACAATCATCGAAATCTCTTCGATCTAAAACAGGTGCTGATTTGATTTTTAAAGGTTCTCGCATGATACCAAAAATGAATCGAGCATCAGTTACTATTATTTTTGATAATCAGCAGAGACTTTTTCAATTACCATCCCTCATAGGAACACTTTCTTTAGATTTTGATGAAATTAGTATCACACGAGAAGTTTTCACAGACGGTACGAATAATTACAGTATTAATGGTTCTTCTGTTCGACTAAAAGATATTCATGAGCTTATTTCATCGGTACATATTGGATCAAGCGGGCATCATATTATTTCTCAAGGGGAAGCTGATCGACTTCTTAATGCAAAACCTATCGAGCGAAAAGAGATTCTCGAAGAAGCGCTTGGATTACGACTCTACCAGTATCGTATTAATGATGCCTCAAAAAAACTTGAAAAAACTCGAGAACATATGCGAGAAGTAGAGCTCCTTCGTCGAGAATTGGCACCACAAGTAAAATTTTTAAAAAAACAAGTTGATCGTGTAGAGCAAGCAGGGTTAATGAGAAATGAACTCAGTAATTTATACAAAATATATTTACTTACCGAAGAGGGAATGGTGACTACTGAAATGAATCGAATTCAACGAGAAATACAAACACTTGAAGGACAGCGAAAAATATCATTTGAAAAATTACAACATTTAGAAAAAACAGATGATACTCATATACTCCAATTTCAACAAGAACTTACTGATTTACATATCAAAAAAAAGCAACTTGAATTGCAAGACTCAGAAATTGTCCGTTCATTAGGACGAATTGAGGGGCTCTTTCAAGCATTTGAACGTGTTGTGTCTCATAAACCAGCAAGTAAAACAATTCCACTTGATCAGGTAATGACTATACACCACGATGCTTTACAGACACTTCAGCAAGCGAAGCAGTTGTTCGATTTAGAAGAAATTAAAAAGCTTATTCGTCTAGTAGAAAATATTCTATCAACACTTGAAAAACATTTTTCGGATCAAGATGAGATTGATATGATTGATTCACATCACGATGCTGAACAACAAGAATTGATTCAACAACAACAAAAACTTGAAACACAATTAACTAATCTACGTTTAGAAATAACACATCTTGCAAGTGAAATTACTACAAAGGAACAATCAATTGTTACAGCTCAAACAATACTTCGTCAATCTGATCAGGAACGATTTTCTGAAGAATCAATTTTGAAGGACTTGGAACATCGTATCCAATTAGTAGCTCGAGATAATGAAACAATATCGGCACGATACGCAACGCTTGATGCGGAATATCGTATTGCGGAAGGGTTGTTGGGTGATGCAGTTAGAGGTCTTCAGGGTACAGCATCGTTCGATCCAGAAGTGAGTATACATGAACACGAATCACGAAAACTCACTATTGATAAATTAAAAATTAGACTCGAAGACATGGGTGGTGGTGCAAATGATATTATTCAAGAATATCAAGAAACTGTCGCACGAGATAATTATTTAGCAGAACAATTGTATGACTTAGAACAAAGCATTACTGATCTCGAAAGTATTATTTCAGACCTTAAAAAAACACTCACAATTGAATTTTCAAAAGGAATAGAAACAATTAATGAGGTTTTTGAAAAATTTTTTGTAACCATGTTTGGTGGAGGGTCAGCTCGGTTACAATCAATTACAATTCTTACTAAGAAAAAGAAAACTGATGAGAATGGTGAAGAATTTTCAGTACTTGAAGATGATGATACGCCTCAAGAACAAGGAATTGATATTGATATCAATCTTCCTCGAAAAAAAGTAAAAGATCTCGAAATGTTATCAGGGGGAGAGCGTTCACTTACTTCAATAGCACTCCTATTTGCATTATCGCAAGTAAATCCGCCACCATTTCTTGTATTGGATGAAACAGATGCAGCACTTGATGAGGCAAATAGTAAAAAATATGGCGACATGATTGAAGCCCTTGCCAAGGAAACACAATTAATCGTTGTAACACATAATCGAGAAACGATGTCACGAGCAGGAATTCTTTATGGAGTAACGCTCGGAGCTGATGATGCGTCAACATTACTTTCAATTAAATTTGACGAAGCGGTAAAAGTTGCAAAATAGCCCAATAGGGCTTTTTGTTTACAAAAACAAAAAGAATGATATTATACAGATAATCAAAATTGTATAATATGGAAAGTAGTATTTTAATATTAACGCGACATGGAAAATCTTTTTCACACGTACAAAAAGCACTTCTACGTAAAATCCATGGCCAAAAAACTATAATCATATTTGATAGTTCAAGATTCTCTTCAATGGAAGAATTGCTTAATTTTCATGATGAAAAATCAGAGATACATAATTTTATTTATTATGTGTTACCTATGGAAATGAAAATACAATTAAAGCAAGCATCGAAAAATTTTGGAGTTGTTTTTGCGCCGAAAAAAAAGAAAAATTCTTGGGAGTTTATTATTGTGCATCACATATTTAATGTTGACCAAGAAATTATTAAAGTGAATAAGAAAATTCCACGAAAGAGGTGTGGATCAAAATCATATTATAATGTACCACATGTGGTACGACAAAAAACAGCTTGATTATATGATTAAGCCTTATCTTTTCAAGGTAAGGCTTTTTTGTTACTATAATAATATGAAACAGATTACATTCACCGAACGAGTTTGTAATATTGTGCGAAATATTCAAAAAGGAAGTACGATGACATATCAGCAAGTTGCTAAACAAGCAGGAAATCCAAACGCATCACGTGCTGTTGGAACTATTATGCGGAAGAATTATGACCCAGACATTCCGTGTCATCGAGTTGTTCGATCAAATGGAAAGGTTGGAAACTATAATCGTGGGGGAGAAGTAGTCAAAAGAAAGAAATTGCAAGAAGAAGGAGTTTTTTGAAATATATATAATCTATAAGATTATAAAAATACACAAATCTCTTGACAAATAAAGGTTTTTTGTTAATGTAGAGTGTGTCTCCTCAAACTCTTGAGGCAGATAATATTATTATTATCAGCCCGAAGAAATGATTCCAGAATTCTTGTGTCGCAAGAAACTAGAACCAGCTTCACGCCCTTGGATCATTTTCAAGGAGTTGCATGAGATTATTACTTAAATCTCTTAAATTTCAGTAATTTTGTGGCATGCAAGGCTACCTTCGTCTAGGTATTTATTCTAGGTGGAGTTGTTTAATTCACACAAATTATATTCATATGTCACGATCTATATATAAAGGTCCGTATGTTGATGTAAAGCTGTTGAAAAAAATCGAAGGTAAAAAACCACTGGAAACAGGGGTTATTAAAACATGGGCTCGTGCTTCCATGATTGCTCCGGAAATGATCGGATTTACCTTTGGTGTTCATAATGGCAAAAAACATATCGAAGTGCTTGTATCCGAAGATATGGTAGGTCATCGGTTGGGAGAGTTTTCTCCTACGAAAACTTTCCATCGACACGGAGGTAAAATGCAAAAAGAACTTGATCAGAAGAAAAAGCAAGCTGAAATCGCAGCTGCTAAAGCCGCTAGTGCATCTGCAGGTGCAAAGAAAAAATAGCCTATGAAAGCTTATCTTAAAAATTACCGACAATCACCTCGTAAGGTTCGACTCGTTGCCGATCTCATTCGAGGAAAATCTGTCGCTGATGCAGAAAATGCACTTACATTTACTACCAAGCGAGCAACAGGAATGTATCACAAATTATTAGCAAGCGCAGTTGCTAATGCACAGCACAATTTTAAAGTTTCTGCAGATAAACTCTTTGTCTCTGCAGTAACCGTTACTAAGGGGCCAACCCTGAAACGAATTCGTCCTGTGTCACGCGGTCGAGCGCATCGTATCAACAAGCGAACGAGTATTGTTACTCTTGTCCTTGCACAAGGAACAGGGAATCATAAGGCTCGATTCAAGAAATTGAAATAATTTATGTCAAAAATTGTACATCCATATGCACATCGACTCCCTCTTATTCGAGGTTGGAAATCACGATGGTTCCGAACAGGAAAAGATTATCGAGATACCTTGCGAGCTGATGTTATTATTCGTGAATATCTCGAGAAAAAACTTCGTTCAGCATATATTTCAAGTGTTGTTTTCGAGCGAAACTCAAAAACGCTTAAAATAATTATTGCATCTGCTCGACCTGGTATGATTATCGGACGATCAGGAGAAGGAATCGAATCTTTACGAAAAAATATTTTGAAACTTGCAAAACAATCAAACATTACTATCAATGAACAACTCGTAATTGATGTTGTTGAGATTCGTAATCCAGATGCTGATGCAAAAATTGTTGCAACCATGATTGCAGAGCAACTTGAAAAACGTATTGTATTTCGTCGTGTTATGAAAATGACTATTGAAAAAATCATGGCAGCACGAGGAGTAAAAGGTGCAAAAATTGTATTATCAGGTCGATTAGGTGGTGCTGATATGGCACGTCGTGAAGAGATCAAACTTGGTGGAATTCCATTGCAGTTCATGCGAGGAGACATCGATTTTGGTACAGATACTGCACGAATGACCTACGGAGGAATTGGAATTAAAGTGTGGATCTATAAGGGAGACACACGCGACCAGTCATCCGCAAAAAACTAACAACGCAGATTGTTCTGTGAATGAACTATGTTATTCCCTAAAAAAGTAAAACACCGCAAATGGCAAACTGATCGTAAAGATCTTGCTAAAAAGGTGGCAACACGAGGAACCAAGCTTCAATTCGGATCATATGGTCTCCGTTCGTTAGCTGGTGCTCGTGTATTCTCTAATCAAATAGAAGCTGCTCGAAAAGTAGTTTCTCGGACGCTTGGTAAAACAGGACGTTATTGGATCAGAATTTTCCCAGATCGCCCAATTACTGCAAAGCCTGCAGAAGTAGGTATGGGGAAAGGTAAGGGTGACCTCAAAGCATATTGTTTTGAGGTGGAACCAGGTCGAATCATCTTTGAGGTGGATGGAGTATCGGAAGCAGTTGCACGTGAAGCATTACGTAAAGCAGCATGCAAATTACCGATTACTGCCCGAACGATTAGTCGAGATGACATGTAATTAATGCTATCTTATTTATGCAAAAAACAAGTAATTCAAAAACACTTCGTGGAACTGTGGTTTCTGACAAGATGGACAAAACAGTTGTTGTTTCTGTACAACGATTCGTAAAACATCCGAAATATCACAAATTTCAAAAGTCTTCAAAACGATACAAGGCTCACGATGCAACCAACACTTACAAGGTCGGAGATGTAGTAACTATTCGCGAGACACGCCCATTTTCAAAAGATAAATATTTTGAAGTGGTCGTTACCGCCTAACCGATATGATTCAAGTTGGAACAAATGTAGTGATTGCTGATAACACTGGTGCAAAAAAAGCTCGTGTGTTCAAAGTATTAGGAGGTTCTCACCGTCGCTACGCATTCGTAGGTGATGTTGTGGTGCTTTCAGTAAAATCTGCTGAACCACGAAAATCAGTAAAGAAAAAAGACGTATTGCGAGCTGTTGTTGTTCGACAACGCGCAGCGCTTCGTCGCAAAGATGGTTCTTATATTCGGTTCGATGATAATGCTGTAGTTATTCTCGATAAAAAATCAAAAGAACCAAAAGGAGGTCGTATCTTTGGTCCTATTCCACGAGAAATTCAAGAAAAAGGGTTTCAAAAAATTGCATCCCTTGCTCCTGAAGTTCTCTAATATATCTATATGATTAAAAAAGGAGATACTGTGATTGTTCTTTCAGGTGCTCACAAAGGTACAAAAGGTACCGTTGAAAAAATGTTACCGTCAGAAGGAAAATTAATTGTTTCTGGTGTTAACATCAAGAAAAAGATCGTTCGAGCTAGAACAACGAACGAAAAAAACACTATAGTCGAAAAATCATATCCAATCCACATTTCAAAAGTATCACTCATCGATTCTGTATCTGGGAAAGCAACCAGAATAGGAATTCGTATGGATGGTACGAAAAAGGTTCGTGTAGCACGAAAAAGTGGAAAAGATATTTAATTATTTACTTAATATTTGATTGCGATGTATGGAAACCATGCAACAAAAACAAGCAAAAGCTTTTGATGCTTTGAAAGGCCAGTTTGGGTATACCAACAAAATGTCTACACCAAAACTTCAAAAAGTTATTGTGTCAGTAGGAACTGGTTCTGGGATGAAGAAAGATCGAAAAAAGAATGAATTTGTTTCTGATCGATTAATGAAAATCACTGGACAAAAACCAGCAGTGCGAGGAGCAAAACAATCAATTGCATCATTTAAAATTCGACAAGGAGATCCTGTAGGAGTAATGGTAACATTACGAGGAGCTCGTATGTATGAATTTCTTGATAAATTGGTGCATATTGCACTTCCACGAACAAAAGACTTTCGAGGAATTACTCGATCATCTGCAAACGCTCTTGGAAATATGTCTATTGGTATCAAGGAACATACTATTTTTCCTGAAACTGGAGACGAAGAAATCGTAAATGTGTTCGGTATGTCGATTACTATTGTAACGACCGCAAAGAATCGTCCAGAAGGAATTGCGTTTTTTGAATACCTCGGATTTCCACTCAAAAAGGAAGATGAGAGGCGAAAGGTTCGTGTAAAGCGAAAAGGAGGAAAATAATAAAAACAACCTAGTAAAGGTTGTTTTTATTATTTAAGAAATTAAGTTTACTATTGTAATAGTATTATTTATTCTTTCACATACACAAACCCTAAATGTTCGTACGCTTTTTCTGTTGCAATACGTCCGCGTGGAGTTTTTTCGAGGAGTCCTGTTTGAATCAAGTATGGTTCGATGACCTCTTCGATAGTATCTTCTTCTTCACCGGTTGCTGCTGCAAGTGTTTTAATACCAGCTGGCCCACCGTTAAATTTTTTAATAAGTGTTTTTAAGAATAAAATATCAGAAGATGTGAGTCCAATAGTATCAACTCCCATAAGATTGAGTGCTTGATGTACAGTTTCTA
>CALMMZ010000122.1 GCA_937868685.1 uncultured bacterium
AGTTTCGGTGATTGATTCGACGTTCGCAAGCATTGCACCTGCAGCTGGAATATTCCGATTTGCTGATGCCATAGCGAGTTGCATATAAGTACTTGCCGTTTCAACACTTGCTTCAATACTATCAACTGCATTATTTTTTGGGGTTGTTTTTTTCTCTTTTCCGCGATTTTTTTTCCGCTCGAGTGATTTTATTTGTTTGCTCACATATGCAGAAAATCGTTCCTCGTATCCATAATCGGGCCCTGGAATACATTGATCAAGTTCAGTAATAATGTTTGTGAGCGAATCCTTTGATTCTTGCTCAGTTGAACTTGCAACCTGCTCTATGAAACTACGAATATCCTCCACTTCTGCTTCAGTATCTTCAAGTGTTGGTTGAAATTCTTCTGCAAGATTAACAATAGTGTTTGGAACATCTGTCCATGAAATGGATTGTCCATTAGCTCCAACGAGCTGTTCTGGTCCACCTATAGATGCTCTATTTTTCTGAAAGGTTGTTTTTAGTGCACTAATTCCTGAAGTGACAAATGTATTTATGAGTTTAGTAAAGATTGTTGAAAGCATTTCCATAAGTTCATCTCCTTCAGCGGCTTTTCCCATTCCGAATGTAACTGCTTCAGTAATTCCTTCTGTCACAAATGCTGCAGGATTGTTGATCATTTCACTGAGACAAGTTCCAAAATCTTCAGCAAGATTGATGGATGTTGATGCCATGTTAGTTCCTAATGCTTTATTTTTATCTACTAAATCAGTAATACCTATATAGTCTTCAGTTGTTTTTTCTAAATTATTGAGATTTAAATTTGGATTGTATTCGAGAAGTTCATTAACATGTTCATCGGTCATTTCTAGTTCTGAGAGTTGTTCCCTCACAAAAGTAATACCATCACGACTAGTTTTAATATCTTTCCGGTCATTTTTCAATCCTTGAATATCTTTTTTATATTTTGCAAAATCCATATTACATGTTCCCTGAGGAGTTGTTCCCGCACTCATAAGGCGGAGTCGCTCTGTTTCTGCGTCTTGAAGGATGCGTTCATCTAGTTCTTGTTGAGCAATGAGTACTGATCCCAGACTTGAATTAACAGGATTGAGGAGGGCCAACATTCCATCCCATCCTCCAGCACTAGCATCACTTGAAAATCGCTCGACATTATTCGCACCAATAACACTATCGAGATTAAATGCATCAAGTTTGCTCGATCCAATAGTTCCTGTTCTACGTGTATTACTTTGAGCTTTCGTGATAATGTTCATAGCTACCTGAGATGCATAAGGGTTTTTTGAGGCACCAATATCCTCGACAAATTTTTGTATTTGCGCATCGTTTTTATTAGCGAACCAGTCACTGAAATTTTCAATAAAAGATTGATTAGAACTATCACCACTCGCTCCACCATTCGCCTTATTCAATATTGCATTTGATATTTTTGCACTAATGAGATCGGTAAGCATATAGGCAACAGAATCGAGTCCGTATTCCTTAATTGTGTCCATATAGTTTAAAATGGTGTTCTGAGCATCCATAACAGGAAGACCTTGGGCGAGGCTGATTTGTGGAGTAAATATACTTGTTATTATAATAATCGCAATTATTTTTTTAGTTTTGAGAAAAAAGGTATTCATACAATTATTTATTAAGTATCATAATAGATTCGACCGTATCATTAATCACGTTGATATTTTTTTGGAACGCAAGGAATGATGCATAGAGTACAGAAGGTTCGTCAGGGTTGATATTACTACTCCCGAGAATTTTGTTCGCTCGTGACATTGCGGTTACGAGGTTCATGTGGAGATTTGCAAGTGTAAGAGGAACAGGTGTCTGGATCATACGGTTAGTGAGCTGTTCAAGTTTCATCTGAAAGGTAACAAGACTTACTGTTTTCTTCCCTGTGAAGAGTGTTTTGTAAATTTCTTGAATAGTGGCATCATCAAGTTTGAGTGACGTACTGAGTGACGCAATAGCGTTATAATAATTTGTATAAGTCGTGTCATCATTTTCACCAATTTCCAAGTCATCATAAGTATATTCACCTGCATTTTCATCGATAGAGTCTGCAAGATCAAGCATTTCCTTGGTAGTAGCGGCAGTTACTGCTTCACTAATATTTTCACCAACTGGCTCTTCAAGGAGTCGTTGATAGACTTTAAGGGCGAGCTTATCTTCAGTAGTTGCCACTTTTGCAGCTTCATCAACGAGTATTTTACGAAGTTCTTGAGGAATTTCTGATTGATCATTATAAGTATAAGGATCAGTCCCGATGAGTGTTTCTTGCCAATCAGGAATACCGTCATTATCAGAATCCTTATCAATACTGAGTGGTTCTGTGTTTTGAGTAACCATTGTATCCATATTTCCTGTAATTGATCGTGCAGTACTTGACTGCTTGATCATATATACAAGAGTCTTGAGTGGTGTCCATGAAAGGTAAATAATAAAAATAATCAATAACACAAAAATAATCCTACGAATTTTCGGACTTGGTAAATATTTTTTCCATGAATGGTATGCTGATGGAATAATGGAGGGTTCATTAGTGTTCATATTAGTGATTAGTATACACCATGTGAGTAATAAAAATCCAGTCTTCAAGTTTAAGGTCTTCAGATCGAATTGTTAACAGAAGATTTCGGTCAGTAAAAATTTTGAGAAGTAATGTACGTTCTGCAATTGATGCATCGACAAGGTTTTTGATGAGAATTTTTCTTTTATGAGCAAATCCTGCGTGAATGATTCGAAAGAAAAGATCTTCAAATTGTTTAGTAGGAAAATAATTTTTATTGATAGTATCAATTTTTATTACAGCAGAATCTACTCGAGGAGGTGGATTGAAATTCCCACGAGCAACATTTGTGACAAGTTTCGGCATTCCGTAGACTTTTACTGAAAGAGAAAGTAATGACTCCTTACCATCACGTGCAAGAATACGATCGGCAACTTCTCGTTGAATGAGAATAACCATTCTTTTTGGCTGATGTGAACTCTCGAGGAATTTTCTGAGAATGAGTCCAGTAATATTGTATGGAATATTTGCTGCAATAATATAATCATTTCGTATTGATTTGGTAATAGCTACTGGATCAAGATTGAGGATATCTCCATGAATAAGTTCAAGATGATTATTTTTTATTGCTTTGGCAAACTTTTCTTTAATAATTGCTACAAGAGCGGTATCTTTCTCTACAGCAATTACTTTATTCGCATGAGTAATGAGTTGTTCTGTGATTGCACCAAGTCCTGGACCAATTTCAAGTACTACATCATCATGTGTAATATTTGAAGCTTCTATAATACGACTAATAACTCGAGATGAGGTGAGAAAATTTTGTCCTAGAGATTTTTTTGGAATTACCGGTAAAGACATAATAAGGTTATTATACTATAAAATATCCAAAATAGAGTAGAAAAGATAAATATAAATAATAAAAATAGACAAATTTGACACATTGTATAGATAGTTTTCTTACATAAAAGACATGCTTTACGATAAATTTCCTCCATGGTATCCTAAAAAAGTGATTATGAGAGTAATCTCTTTCTGTATTTGTAGTACGCAGTCTATGGTTGTATAGTTGTTTTGATAGTAAAAAATTACGAAAGGTATCTCTAATAGATTATGGTCATCTTTCGTGGTTTATTTTTCTTTTGGCTTATTAATTATTTTTCACAAAATACTAAATACTCTTTTCTTGCTAAGATTCTGGGCAGCGCTATTATTATTTCAGGAACGATTTGGTCTGTGTACCCAAGTCTTGTTTCTGCTGGATGGTTCGGACTTTCAGCATCTGCAGCAACTACTCCTCGAGAATCATCGATTAACAATCTTCCAATTTCTCAATCTCAAGAGAACTTCTCACCAATTCTCCTTGCGGTAGTGAATCGTCAAGGAAATATTACAAACGATGGAGTACTCACTACAGCGTTTTCATTTGATGATCTGGATGCAAGTATGGTGGAAATTCCAACTCGTGAAACAATTACTACATATATCGTTGAGTCAGGTGATACTTTATCAAGTATTGCAGAACAATTTGGGGTTTCTACTAATACAATTAGGTGGGCGAATGAAATTCCGCCAAAATCAACTATTCGTGTAGGTCAACAGTTAGTTATTTTACCAATTACAGGAGTGCGACATACAGTAGTTAAGGGCGATACAATCTCAACGATTGCAAAAAAATATCAGGCTGATATTGATGAAGTTGCTTCATATAATAACATTGAAAAAAATGAAGGACTGAAGATTGGAACAATAATTATCATTCCAAACGGAGAAATAAAGGTAACTTCTCCTGTAAAAAATACAAATACTTCGTCAAAATCTACTCCAAATACAAAAACTTCTGAATCATCGAAACCGTCATCTAATAATTACTTTATTCGTCCAATAAAAGGAATAAAAACACAAGGGTTTCATGGACCATACAATGCAATCGATATCGGAGCACCTGTTGGAACTACAATTGTTGCTGCTGCAGACGGAACCGTAATTACAGCAAAGCCGTCGGGGTGGAACGGTGGTTATGGAGGACTCACTATTATTCAACATGCAAATGGTTCGCAAAGTCTCTACGCTCACCAAAGTAGTATCAATGTGAGCGTTGGACAGAAAGTTTCTCAAGGACAAAAAATTGGTGAATCAGGAAATACGGGGCGTTCAACGGGACCTCATCTTCATCTCGAATTTCGAGGAGTAAAAACTCCAGCTCTCTTTTAAAATAAATAAAAAACAGTCTTTGCGACTGTTTTTTATTTATTTCCTCGATACTGCAGTGCCTCTAAGATATGTTCATTAGTAATTGTATTATTTTTATCAAGATCTGCGATAGTTTGTGCGAGTTTAATAATACGATGATAGGCTCGAGGTGAGAGTTTTAATTTTTCTGCACTTTGGTTTAAGATAGTACGCGCTTCAGGAGTAATAGTAAGTTTTTCAATATCCTTACTATTCATATGTGCATTTAATCGTAAACTTGTTCCAAAACGGTTCTCTTGAATTTTTCTTGCTACAATAATGCGTTCTTTAACATCTTTTGAATGTTCTGCGTAATGATTATTTCCCAATTTCTCATAATCAACATGCTCTACAGGAATCCATAAATCAATTCTATCGATAATCGGCCCAGAAATTTTGCGAGCATAGCGTGCAATATCTGATTGGGTACAAATACATTGTTTATGTAATGCGCCTTTATTACCACATGGACATGGATTCATAGCTGCAACCAATATAAATTGTGATGGAAATTCTGCACTTCCTTTTGCTCTGGAAATTGTCACAATACGATCCTCCAATGGTTGTCGTAATGATTCAAGTACTCGTGTTTCAAATTCTGGAAACTCGTCAAGAAATAAGACACCTCGATGCGCAAGGGTTACTTCACCTGGTTTTGGAATCGTTCCTCCACCAATTAGTGAAACATAACTTGCAGTATGGTGAGGAGATCGGAACGGTGCATGAGTAATGAGTGTCTCACGGAGTTGCCCTGCAATACTATGGATACCAGTAATTTCCAGCGATTCCTCGGGGGATAATTGTGGGAGAATTCCAGTAAACGCACGAGCAAGCATTGTTTTTCCCGTTCCTGGTGGTCCTGACATTACAATATTGTGCCCTCCTGCAGCTGCAATTTCGAGCCCCCTCTTTGCAACTTCTTGTCCTTTGATATCGAAAAAATCAGTAGTAGTAATTCTTTCAGAGTTTTCAATATGAGTAGTGGGTTGTGGTTCAATAAATTCTTTCTTTGTTAAATGATTAATTACTTGTTCTAATGTTCGTACAGGATAAATAATAACTTCTTGTACCAGTGCTGCTTCATATCGATTTTCATACGGTACAAAAATTTCTGTGAATCCAAATTTTTTCGCATGTTGTACTAAAGGTAAAATACCACTTACCTTACCAACTTGTCCGTTTAACGATAATTCACCAAGAAAAATCTTTTTCTCTGGATCGAATTCCATAGAATGTGACGAAAGTAAATACCCAAGCGCAATACCAAGATCAAAATATGAACCTTCCTTTTTTAATTCTGCAGGTGCGAGTGAAACAACAGTTTTAAAATTTTCTTGTTTTGGAGAAACAAAGCCAGAATTTTTAATAGCACTAGAAACTCGATCGCGAGATTCCTCAACTGCCTTATCAGGAAGTCCAATAATTGTAAAACTGTGCATACCATTGGTAATATCGATTTCAATTGTTACAATATGTCCTTGTAGTTGAAAAGGTTGTGCGCTATATACGCGAGAAAAAGTAGAAAGCATACATTTTGAGTATAACATAAAATAAAACCACATCATGTGGTTTTATTTTAATTCATGTGTGCTTTTGATGTTCGTGCTGCGGGATTTGCATGTAGCCGGTCAAGTTCGATTGGTTCACCTGATATCTCACAAATACCATATGTTCCATCGTTCATTTTTTCGAGAGCATCATTAACGTCTTTGAGACGAACTTCCATCTCACCGAGTCGAGCAATTCGTGATTCAAAATCTTCAATATAGTCTGCCTGGTCAGAATAATCAGCGTCAGCATCACCGTCGGTAGTCATTGGAACAGCTTGCCAATCTTCTGTAATTGGGTTTTTTATTCCAATATTTGAAAGTTCTTTAGAAAGACTTATTTGTTCTGCTTCAAGTAAGGTTCGTAATTGTATGAGAGTGTCTGAGTTAATATGTTTCATAGATAGTATTATAACATAATTTGATTTAATAAATAGACTATCGTCCAATAATTTTTCTAAGTAATGGTTCAGTGACGATATCTGAAGGGGTAATTAGTAGTAGTTTATCACTCAGAAATCCATAATAGAGAGTCTCTCCTGTTGAAAGTGTTGATGTTCTCATAAATATATTCTTCGTAAGGACTTCATGAAACGGTGTTGGTTCTGGCTTTGTAAGTGCCTGTTCGGGTGTTTCTTTTTGGAAAAGTGTCCTTGTTTCAGTAATTATTGAAGGTTCCCATGTGTCCATGAGCATTTGCATAATACTGTAACCGTTAAATTTTACAACAAGGAATGGAATTTTTTCAGAAGTATTTTCAGGTTGATAATATCCATAGATATAATCGTCAATTTTTGTTGAAAATCCTAAAGGGCTTACAATAGAGAGTGAGGTAAGAAATGTTTCGAAATTAAGTAATTGATTTTTATCGACTAGAACAAGTCTATGAATAGTTTTAGGTTGAATTGGTTTTAATTTGAGTACTTGGAAGTTTTTTAAAAGTTCAAAATTTTTGAGATTTGAAATATCAAGTATATCATCTCGATCAGATTGAAAGATTGAGCTTTCGTAGATAGTATCAGATTTAGGAATAAGAGTTACTTGTTTCGGTAAATACACAATCATTGTATAGCCAAGCAATCCAATACCAATAATAAAAGAAATAAATGTTTAGATTATATCGAATATATTTTTAGTTGTTCCTGTGTTTTGTAT
>CALMMZ010000123.1 GCA_937868685.1 uncultured bacterium
ATCTGCTATGCCTTTAATTACATCGCTTGCGATGTTAACATCTAATTTTGAACACGCAAAATAATCAAGAAAGAAAAGTGGCTCAGCTCCTTGTGCCAGAAGGTCATTCACCGACATCGCAACTAAGTCAATTCCAATAGTATCATGCTTGCCAACCTCAATTGCCACCTTTAATTTCGTGCCCACACCATCAGTTGAAGACACCAAAACCGGATCTTTAAAATTGCATTTCTTCAAATCAAACAACGCTCCAAACCCTCCCAAATCAGAATCGGCACCAAGGCGCTTAGTTGCCTTCGCAAAAGGCTTAATGCGGTTAATGAGTTCATTTCCGGCATCAATATCTACGCCTGCTTGTTTATAGTTTAGAGACATTTTGGTTGTAAATTTGTAATATTTTTTTGTAATTTTGTATGTTGTTGTTCTATTTCTACAAGTTCTGCACGAAAATCATCGCGAATAGATTTTGCGTGAGTATACTTCTTATGTACCTTAATTATTGAATAAGTAAAAATTCCGAAAATAACCACTAAAAACCCGATGAAAAATCGAGAGTAAAAAAAACTTTCTTTATGGTAATGTATATCTTGCATAATAATAATATTTTGTGTAGTATAGCATATATATGAATATATTTAAAACTAAAAATAAAACTTGGGTACAGTGGGTTTGGAAAGTGGTAGTAATTCTTACTATTCTCTCTATGATTGCAATGTTTAGTGTGCGATTATTCTAAATAAAAAAGAGATGATCATCTCTTTTTTATTTTCTCATCATTCTTAAAAATACTTCATGAGGAATATGTATTTTCCCAGATTGCTGCATTCTTTTTTTTCCTTCTTTTTGTTTTTCAAGCAATTTCATTTTTCGAGTACGATCTCCTGCTCCTACTGATTTGCTTCCCTTGGTAAGTACATCTTTACGATATGCTTTAATGGTTTTCGAGGCAATAATTCTTCCAAGTGCGTAGCCTTGTATTTTTGTTTCAAATTGTTGACGAGGCATAATTTCATGAAGTTTTTCTACTGATTCCTCTGCTTCTTCTAGTGCTCGTCTTCGTGCGATAATACGAGTAAATGCTAGAATTGGTTCACCACCAAGCAAAATGTCAAGTCTTGTTACATCAGCATCACGCATCTCTGCAAAATCATATGCAATTGATGCATACCCTGAAGTTACTGATTTTAATTCATCAAAAAAATTCCGCATAAGTTCTCGTAATGGCATAAGTAAGTCAACCTTAGTTCTTCCATCACCAAACGTGTTCATCATCGTTATTTCCGCCTCATGTTCATGACTAAGTGTCGCAATGCCTCCAAGATATTCATTCGGAGTCATAATATGTACTGATATCCACGGTTCTCGGACAAGTTTTATTTCGTTATCACTAGGAAAAAGATGCGGCGAATAGATTGTATGTTCTTTTTCATTTTTTGTAGTAATTTGATACGTTATACTTGGTAATGTAACAATAAGTTCAAGTGAAAATTCTCGATGAAGTCGTTCAGTAATAATTTCCATATGGAGCATCCCTAAAAAACCACATCGGAATCCACGACCAAGTGCTCCAGAGCTCTCTTCCTCATATGAAAAAGCAGAATCAGAAAGTCGAAGCCTAGCAAGTGCTTGTTTCAAATCCATAAAATCATCTTGTGATTCAGGATATACTGATGCCCATACTACTGGTCTAGGTTGTTGATACCCATAAAGTGCAGGGAGTATTTTTTTTGCATTTGTGAGTGTATCTCCTACTGATGCAATTCCTGGTTGTTTAATACCTGTTACAATGTATCCAATTTCTCCTGCGGAAAGAGTATTTTGTGTTTGTTTGTTTGGAGAAAATGTTCCAACTTCCATTACATTGAACTTTTCATTTGCAGCAGAAAAAAGTATTTGGCCTCCTTTCATAATAACGCCATCAAACATTCGAACATAAACAATAATTCCTTGATGATTAGAATATTCGAAATCAAAAATGAGAGCCCTCGTTTCATCTGGGTTTTGGTAGGTAACTATTGGAGCAGGAATTTTTTTAATAACCTGATTTAAAACGTCAGCAACTCCCTGCCCTGTTTTCCCTGAAACTTCAATAATATCGTCAATGTCACAATTAAGAATTTCCGCAATTTCAAGTTTTACATCATCAATTCTCGCGAGTGGTGAATCAATTTTTGAAAGTGCAGGAATAATTACAAGACCTGCATCTTTTGCCATTTCAAGAGTTGTTAATGTTTGAGCCTGAACACCTTGTGTTGCGTCAACGAGTAGAATTGAACCCTCAACGGCTCGGAGGGCTCGAGAAACTTCGTATGAAAAATCAATATGACCAGGAGTATCGATTAAATTTAATATGTGATCCTGGTACTGCATACGTACTGGTTGCATTTTAATTGTAATACCACGTTCACGTTCAAGATCCATTGAATCAAGAATCTGATCTTGCATCTTTCTTTTTTCTACTGTTTGAGTTAATTCAAGCATTCGATCTGAAAGAGTTGATTTTCCATGATCAATATGTGCAATAATAGAGAAATTTCTAATTTTTGATATATCATATTTCATAAATAAGTATCTGGATAGTACCATATTTTTGTAATAAAAAAAGCCTTTTCCTATTTAGTTAGGACTTTATATTATGGAGTAATAATTATATCTTGTGCAACTTTTGTTTTCCAGAATTTTCTAATAAGTGTTTCTTGAAATTCATCGATATCTTGATTTTTTAGTAATTTTAAAATAATTACCCCAACAATGATTCCTGTAATTCCAGCAAAGATTCCTTGACTAAAAATTCCCCAGAAACTCTCTT
>CALMMZ010000124.1 GCA_937868685.1 uncultured bacterium
GATCGAGGACCAAATAAAAACGCCCTTAGATTTTACTCTAAGGGCGTTTGCACAAGACCAAAAGTTTTTACACCTTCATTTTTGCTTTCTTATATTCTTCAAAAGTAACAGATCGAACCAAAATCTTAACGAAATCTTCTAAGAAAACTCGTTTGTTCTTTTTGATTGCCTGAACATCTGAGAATTTCTTACCAATTTGTTCGGAAGTCATGTTCTTAGTATTTCCAATATCCTCAGTCGTTTCTGTTGATAATGCTTGGTGATTTAACAAGAACCAACGATCATAACCAGCATTTTTCACACCTACAGATCCATCTTTTGTATATTTTGCAATGGCTTCATTCATTTCCTTAGAACCAACTTTGAGATTTCCTTTAGATGCCAGATAATTATTCGGATATCCAGAAATCAAGTGATAACCAATCAAATTTGCCTCAGTATTCTGTTTCAAAAGTTCGAGAATATGAGTTGTAAATCCTGTAGAACTCTTGTTATGAATATCCATCATTTCCATAGAACTCTTGCTTTTTTCATCCACAATAATGTAATCATTTTTACTCAAATCAAGATATTGTTGAATTCCAGATTTATCTGTGTGATAATAGCTCATGTTTCCGTTGCTATCACCATCCGTCAAAATCATGGCATTGACAATTTGAAGATTATTAGCTTTCTTAAATTTAGGAATAAGATCATTCAGAACAACAATTGATTCGTTCAAAGGAGTACCATTCATTCCCAAATGAGGAGGAGTATTTCTATAGTAGGCATTAATACTCTCATCTCGCCGGTAAGCATTCGCAATTGCCAGGAAATTTCCTGCACAAGTATTGAATTGTTTGGACTTCATTCGACTGGAAAGAAGATTTAATAGACAAAACTCACTGGTATGCAAAGACTCAGGAACATTAGGATTCTTGAAATTTTTGGTTCTACTTTTACGTGTCAAGGAAACTGCACTTCCACCATCACTAAAAGCATAAACTTCGAACGGAATATTGACTTGACGACAGAAAGCAGAAAGGCAAAGAACTTGTTGAACAACATTAAAAATACAATCGGTCATCGATCCCGACCAGTCAACAATCATAATAAACCCGTGATTTTTGCCTTCTTTGACAATTGCATTTTTCTTGAACAAATCTTCCGTCAATTGATACAAATGCAATTTTGCCATATTCAATGTACCAGTAGTAGAAACGGTCGTTCTCTTGGTAGTATCAGCAGCCTTGTACATATTGAATTTCTGTACTAAGGTATTAATGTAGTCTCTTTGGGAATTAATGAACTTACGATAAATTTCTTCAAAATTGGGATTTGCAATTGGTTGAGAATGGTTATTGAAAACTCGATATGAAATATTTGTAGTCTGCATGTTAGAAGGATCCCAGACTGTATTGAATGGGACAATAACATTATCGGAGTTAATTTGAGGAATAGTAAGATAGACAAGAGGCTTTGAACCACTATTTTGAGTAAGTGAATTCAAAACTTCTTCCATCTTTGTCTGAGTTTGGGATTCTTTTTGTTCCTTTATCTGACGCTTTCCGCCTCTGCGATTCCCGTCAGATCCATTATATGAACCACCAGGAGTTCCTGGAGGCGGAGGAGCCGATTGAGAAGATTTGGCATCAGACTTTTCATCGGATTCCTGACTTTCGGATTCCGCATTTGCTTCACTTTCTGATACATTTTCTTCTTCGGAGGATTCACCATCAGAATTGCTTTCGCCTTCCTGATCGCCATTTTCGTCGGAATTTTCAGGAGAACCTTCGTTTTCTCCTTGTTCTTCACCTTCATTACCATCTTCACCTTCATTACCGTCTTGCTCATCACCTTCTTCGTTTTCTTCACCTTCCCCATTTTCTGATTCGGATTTTCCGTTTTCAGATTTTTCTTCCTTGTCTTTCGTTCCATCTCCCATTTTAGCAGGAGATTGTTCGGGTTTGCCACTGGAAGATCCACCGGAAGAACCACTGGAAGATCCACCGGAAGAACCACTGGAAGATTTTCCTTGTCCCTCACCTTGTTGAGGTTGACCCTGACCCTTACCTTTACCCTGACCTTGCCCACTCTTTCCATTCTTAGATTTTTGATTTCCCTGACCCTCACCACCTTCTTGTTCTTCGTCTTGATCCGGTTCTTCGTAGATTTTTCGGACCACATTAATAACATCGTCGTAACTATCCGCTCTATCAATTTCCTGAATAATTTCTAATTCATCTTGAGAAAATTTGATTTCAGGAATAATGTTACGATTTGCCAGTTTAAAGTGAAGATTCATTCTTTCGATAAAAGGAAGTTGATCGACAGAAATTCCTTTTTGCTTCAAGTAATTCAACCCAAAGCAATCTTGATCTGTATGGAAATCTTCATACCCATTCTTGAACGAATGCCCAAGACCAGGATATCTTTTCTGCATTCTCTTTTCAACGCGAACATCTTCCACAATATCGAGTGCAGAAAGAACTGCCTTGGGATGCTTAGAGTCAATGGACGCAACAACTTGCGCCATATAATTGGGATCTCTCGGGCTATCCAGAGCGTGCCCGACTTCATGACCCACAATCATGTCGTAAGTATCTTCGGAGATATCTTTAAACACCGGAAGAGTAAGAGTCCGCGTATGAGTATCAAAAGATGCCTTATTCTTACTTGGGTCTTGTCGAATTCGGATATTTTCGGAACTCAACAATTTTGCAAGTGTACTTTTGGCGTCACGACTAAAAATCTTTTTGGTCATTCTCTTTGTCCTTTGCTAAAAGAGTTTTGTGCATCGAATTATAGTCACTGTCCAGTCTTTTGTCAAGTGTGAAGTAAAGATTTTTTTATTGATGGATGTTATGACGTACCGTATGGCGAGATCGAGGAAAATGGAATAAGGATACACATAAAATTTTTCGCTGAAAGTTTTATATTTTTCTTGACTCCCGCAGAACAGATGTCTATACTTCTCTAACGTCAAATAGCAGAAAAAAATCTGCAAAGGAGCAAGAATGACTAATAAAGGTAATATGAACGCGATTCGTGCAAATTTTATGTTGGCATATGAAAAATATGCTGGTTCACGCCCAAGAACCATTGATCGAAAAACCATTGAGGCGTTCAAAGCATCTTGGAAAGATGGTGCGCAAGGTCCCAATGGTATGGTTTTGAAGGCACCTTCTTGGTTAACCAGTTCTGCGCAATATAGAGATGGAAGAGGAGAATTTGTTCTTCCTTGGGACGAACTTGATGTTTTCTTGTCTGAAAATCCAAATGCAGTTCCTGCAACAACCTTAAGAAAGAAATCTGCAAATAAAGAACCGATTCTTTAAGTGATTTCCAGTAAAAAGTAAATTTAGTTTTACTTTTTGCTTTTGATACCATTTTTAAAAAAATCTGTGCAAATATCTTGACAATAATGCGGTGCGAGTCTATAATTTTGAGACGAAAATTGTTAACCCACTTTTAGCAAAGGATATTTCATGGATCATCGTTTGAATGTTTTGCAGGCAATTGAAACTAAGTTTGGGCGAATTGAATGTATTACTCGCCCGGCACTTCAAACTCTTTGCCTCGAATCAAATATCGTCTATCCTCAATGGTTGACGACCGCACAAATTTATCGTAAGGAACGCGGTGTGTATAATCTCCCGTGGAACCTTTTGAAACACCCGAACAAAAGAAAGCATTTGAAGAAATGGAAAAGAATCCTCCAGTACAAGATGAAGCAGATATTCCTCAAGAAGCTCTGACCGTTCACAACTTAAATGTTGGGAATGTTCCTCCATTACCTGTACTTGAACATCTTATTCCTCCTGCTGTTGAACATTACACTCCTTTCGGTTGTCACTTGGAAGTGAAGAAAATTATTCACTCTCGCAAATGGTATCCGACGTTTATTACTGGTCCTTCGGGTAACGGTAAAACGTCAACCATTCAGCAAGTTTGTCACCAAGAGAAACGCGAATGGTACCGTATTAACGTGACCGTCGAAACAGACGAAGATGACCTTCTCGGTGGTTTCCGTCTCGTCAATGGCGAGACGAAGTTTACTTACGGTCCCATTGTTGAAGCAATGAAGAGAGGCGCAATTGCGGTTCTCGACGAAGTTGACCTGGCTTCTTCTAAGATCATGTGTATTCAACCTGTTCTTGAAGGCAAGGGTATTTTCTTGAAGAAAGTTGGCGAATGGGTTCATCCTCGCCCCGGATTTAACGTGTTTGCAACTGCAAATACTAAGGGTAAAGGTTCTGACGACGGAAGATTCGTTGGTACTGGAGTCATGAACGAAGCATTCCTTGATCGTTTCTCTGCCACCATCGAACAAGATTATCCTCCGGAAAAGACTGAAAGAACAATTTTGGAGAATAAGTTTGCTGCAAATGGAATCAAAGACGATCATTTTGTGGAATGTCTCGTCAAGTGGGCTAAACATACTCGTCAATCTTTCAAAGATCAGAGTGTGGAAGAACTCATTTCTACTCGTCGTTTGATTCACGCGGCAGAAGCATTTATCATCTTTAAGGATAAGATGAAAGCAATCGAAATGTCTTTGGCTCGTTTCGACTTGACTACAAAGACTGCTTTCATGGATCTTTACAAGAAAATTGATGCTTCCGTGACTCAGGAAAGAAATCCGAAGCCTCCTGCTGCTGGTGCCCCGGCAAACACAGCAAACACCAGTACGAATAAAAATACCGCACTTCCTTTCTAACTGTGGGTTAGAATTTGCTGGGACCGAAAGGTCCTGGCAAGTTTTGTGTAAATAATTTTCAAACGAATAAGGAGAATTTATGGATAATATTGTTGAATTTAAGTATTATGTTCGTGATCCTAAGGGTCGTCGTGGTAGAATTGGTTTGATTCTTGGTAGAGTTGATAGAAATGCTAAAACCATTCGTTATGGTTGGAGCCTTTGTTCTAAAAACGATCATTTTAGCCCTTCAATTGCAGAGGATATTGCTAAGATTCGTTTAAATCATCATGTGAATGGAAATATCATTTATACTAATGATGTTCCTCATACCATTCAGAAAGAAATTCAAACTAGAATTATGCCTCGTTCAGAGAGAATTTTAAATCCTCGCAAGA
>CALMMZ010000125.1 GCA_937868685.1 uncultured bacterium
ATAGCATAGAAATAAAAACACACCTACTCGGATAGGTGTGCTATATTTAAATTTACTATAATCCATCTATAATTGAAGCCAATACAATATATTGTGCTTCAGAGAGCTCATCAGATGAATACCCAGAAATCCCAGACATTTCTTCGGTGAACGAATTCATTTGCTCGACAATTACCTTAAGCATTGCCGATTCCTTAGATTGGAAGATTCTACCCTCTCCATGCTTTACAGCATTCAAAGATTTTTTGGAACGATCTCGAGCATTGAGCATCATCTCAACACCTTCCATAGTAAACATCTTCTGATGAGTTTGGTAGATAATTTCTTCTACTTTTTCTTGTGGAAGTTTTGGTTCTGCCAATCTCTTTTTCAGATGATCCTTCAAATACTCTTTCAAGAAAAGTTTCATTTCAGACTCTTCTACTCCAGTAATATTAGAAAATATTTTTGCATATTGTCCAAATACATCTGAAGGATCAGGAATAAAACGACTATCCATTCTTTCGCGTTGCCTCCTCATTTCTGAGCGAAGCGATTTTACTTGTTTTACAAGTGATTGCATTTTCAAAATTCCTTGTACAAGAATCAAGAAAAAGATTGTATGCTTTCTACCTTGAGTAAGCGATACGGGTGCCTGAGTGGCAAATACTGTTGTTTCCATGCTATTAAATTTTAATTAAAAAATACAAGAATATTCTATATACTACTGATAATTCCGAGTTTTCAGTAATAACTTCCCCTCATTAAGGTTCTGTAAATATTCTTTGATATAAAGTTTATCATAATAATAATAATATGTCAAGTATCCTCCCAAAATTCAGAAAATATGCTATAGTTCTCCTATCTATGCAAGAAATTGATCAATTATACAAAATCCGTCACTCGCTCGCACATTTACTTGCAGCGGCAGTGCTCGAACTCTATCCAGATACTCGGCCAACCATTGGTCCGGTTATTGAAAATGGATTTTATTACGACTTTGAATTTCCACAACCAATCACGGAAAAAGATCTCGAAAAAATTGAAAAGAAAATGCGATCAATCGCACCGACTTGGCACTCTTTTGATAAAAGTATTCCAACAATCGATGAGGTACGAAAACTTTTTGCAAATAATCCTTATAAATTAGAACTAATTAATAACCTTGCAGAAAAAGGTGAAGAAATTACTTTTTATACTTCTGGAGATTTTATTGATTTGTGTCGTGGTGGACACGTTGATGATTTTGCAACTGAAGTAAATCTTGATGCATTCAAACTTGATCGCATTGCTGGAGCGTATTGGCGAGGAGATGAGAAAAATAAAATGCTTACTCGAATCTACGGACTTGCTTTTGCAACAAGCAAAGACCTTGAACAAGAAATCTGGCGACAAGAAGAAGCTATCAAACGAGATCATCGTAAACTTGGAAAAGAATTAAAATTATTTAGTTTTTCTGATCTTGTAGGATCTGGGCTCCCTCTCTTTCAACCAAAAGGACTTATCTTGCGACAAGAAGTCACTAACTATCTCTGGGATTTGCACAAATCACATGGATATCAATGGGTTTGGACTCCACACCTCGCAAAAGAATCACTCTATGAAACCAGTGGTCATGCAGGACATTACTTGGACGATATGTTCAAAGTTCATGGCGGAACGAGTAAAGAAGACTTTTTCTTGAAACCAATGAATTGTCCACATCACTATCAATTGTTTGCTGATAACCAATTCAGTTATCGAGATATGCCAGTGCGATATTTTGAACCAGCAACTATTTATCGAGATGAAAAAACGGGACAACTTTCAGGATTGACTCGAGTACGATCAATTACCCAAGACGACGGACATTTATTCGTGCGGCCGAATCAAATTCATGAGGAATGTATCAATATTGTAAATATCATCAAAGATTTTTATACTACCATGGGAATGATGGACGGATACTGGGTGCGATTATCATTGCGTGATGACGATAAAACAAAATGGCTTGGAACAGACGCAATGTGGGAAACTGCAGAAAAAGCACTTACTCAAGTTTGTGATGACTTACAATTGAATTATCAACCAGGAATTGGTGAGGCTGCTTTTTATGGACCAAAACTTGATTTTATGTTCAAGGATGCGATTGGACGAGAATGGCAACTGGCAACTGTACAATGTGATTTCAATGCTCCGGAACGATTTGAAATGTCATACATTAATGAACAAGGACAACCTGAACGACCTGTAGTGATCCACCGCGCTATTGCCGGATCATTGGAACGATTCATCGGTGTTGCTATTGAACATTTTGGAGGTGCATTTCCTGTATGGTTATCACCTGTTCAGGTCGCAATCCTCCCTGTTTCAAATGAACATCATGGAAATTATGCAGATGAAATGTATCAAGTACTCAAAAAATTAGATATTCGTGTTACCTTATTATCTGATGATTCACTTGGAAAACGAATTCGAAATGCAAAAACAAGTAAAATTCCCTATCAAATTATTATCGGAGATAAAGAACGAGATTCGAAAACACTCACCCTCGAAGGACGGAATAATACAAAAATTGAAGGAATCACCCTTGATGCATTACTAGAAAAACTTAATGACGAAATTAAAAACCGAACATTGTAAATTAAAAAACACCAATTGGTGTTTTTTAATTTACATTATCCTTGAGAACTAGTGTCTCCACTTGTAGCTCCATCATTAGCTGATGGACTATTTGTATCAGCCGCACCATTTCCATCATTTCCTGCTGGAGATTCTGGTGATGGTTCTACTGGAACTGTTGGTTCCGGTGGTGTAACAGGTGGTGTTACAACCGGAACTTCAGGTGGAGCAATTGGATCTACTGGATTAGTTGGATCCACAGGAGTAACTGGTTCTGTAGGAACAGTTGGCTCGACTGGAGTTGTTGGAGTAGCTGGCGTAATAGTTGTTGAACCGAGAGTTTGACCTCGTTTCAATGCACGCAATTCTGCCATATTAATACATTCAGTATCACCGTCTTCACTATAGAGACATAATTCTCCGGTGAATATTCTCGTAATCTTGTTCGATGCATTCCCCAACCATGCCGTAATTGCATCCCTCCACGTATTCTCAACAGTCATATCAGAGAGTTGGGTAATATTCAAATTCATTTCACGAATAGCTTCTACGAGTATTGGAGTCATTCCTGCATAATTTACTG
>CALMMZ010000126.1 GCA_937868685.1 uncultured bacterium
CCAAATATCAAGCTCATTTTACGCAATACATATGACCTGAATATGACCGCTGGAGAAACATGTCCATGGAACTTAAATTTTCCTGGGCTACTGCGTTAGAACTTGATAAACTAAATGATTGTGAATTTGGAATCTTTGTGCTCAAAGAAACAGATGGCAACAAATATCGCAGGTTGCTTAAACTTCGATCCAGTGATAAAAACTCGTGATACTAAACAATTTTAACAAAGGGGTTTAATATGAAGTCTTTAGAATTTGTAAACTTGGAAGAGATGACAAAAAACTATGATAAAGTGCAAACTTTAAATCTGTTTGGCTCCAATATAAAAGTTAGTAAAGAAGATAGGGATTGCACCTGTTTAACTTGGTTCTCCAAGAATCAAAATGCAACAGCCACAAAGACATACAACACAACCCTTCTTGTCAAGAAGCAGCAAGTGGACAAAAAGCTAACAGCAACAAGAATTTCTGAGTTGCTAAAAGCTTCATGTGTTGATACCAAACATGACTTCTTGGTCATCTTCAACAAATAAATAAATTATTGTGTGCAGTTAAACTGCATATGAAAAGGAACAAAAGATGAGGCCAATTGAAGTATACTTTCCTTCCGATCTATGCAAAATGACTGAATGGGATTGTGACTTTTTGAGAAAAATATCCTCAATCACAATCTTTGACCATTGTTTAGAGCTGGACACAAAATTTGTAACAGAATGGAAATATAAAAGGCCAATAATTAACAAATTTGGACAAGCGGCCTTTTATACTGTTTATCTGGGCCCCGGCATTAAAGATAAGAATGTATTTGACATATACACTGGCAGATTTTCAGATGATGAAGGAACGGACAACAGATTTGAGGCAAATACCGCAAATTCTGCAATCAAGCTCTTGAACAGATTTCTTTTAAATCAAAGCCCACAATGAAGTCATAAGCCCAGCATTGGTGAAACAAAATGAAACCAATAGAATGTTACTCTGTGGTTGATCTGTATCAATTGGGAAGATGGAACATTGAACCTCTCCTTAAAATAACATCATTGTCAATATCAACAGGCAATGATGTTCATCGTCTTAAAATGTTCAAGATACCATCAATAACATGGCAGAGTGAACGTTCTTCATATGAAGAAGTAGATGGGACAATTTACAAGCTGGAACCATCAACAATTGCCTTCTTGGTGCTGAAGTTTACTCATGATGAACTCTTTGTAGTAGACATTTTAAATTGGAAATTTGATGAACTAAAGTCTACAATACAGACCGTAAGTGATGCCATTGAGAAACTAAAATCATACCTAAGTCAAATAACTTATTCCAAATTTGTATTCAAAGTTGTTAAATCATGATCCTGCTTGAAAAATTAAAAAAGGAAGAGTTACGCTCTTTGGCGAAAAGAGTAAATTCTTTAAGAATAAAGTTTCAGAAAGAAGTCTACAGATTCACCTCCAATGAAGATAGCAACTTAGTTTATTATCTTGACACATCAATGTATAAGACTGCAAGAGAATTGGAAGTAGAAGTAGAAAGTGCATTAATTTCCGCTTTGCTCAATGATTTTACACTAGAGATAGCCATTTCAACATTTCTGGTTGCAACTCCTCATATGAAAAAGCAAAAGAACTTCTAGAGTGTGAGAAGTTGCTGGAATGGTATCAAGACCTTAAGTTTCGAACTTAAGAAACCAGAAGAATAAATCATGATTCCACTTGAATCCGTGCGAGACTATTATTACAAACAATTGATACCATCTTTTAATGAGAGAAGGCTAACATCTCTAAGAATAAATGTTGATGATGTTCCTGTGGAATTTGAAATAATAATGAATGAAAGCTTTTGGGCGACCTTGAAAGGACCATATTGTTATACGAGGAAAACAACCGCCAAAATCACAAGCAAAGGCGTAGAACTCAGGAGTAATTATTTACCCACTCCACCATATAGATATGACTGTCTACGATATAGAAAATCTATGTATTTTTCATGTTACATGTTGAAAAACAGAATTACATACTTCGGCTCCAGAAAGGACTTTTTGAGAGAAGAAATATTTTGGTTCTGGGCAGGAGATCATCCAAATACACCCATCAACACACCAGCAGAGCTTTTGACACAAATTGAACAAGAAATAAGGTGTGTACAACCAAGAATATTTTTTATTCCCTGGGGAGCAATGCCGTGGAAGATTTCCCCTTGGACTCCCTTTGTTAGAAAGTTTTTGTTCTTGAAGGCCAAACTGCTTCAATTCTTTAGAAACTTTAGAAAGGAAGATTATGATCCCGCTTGATTTTAACAGACGACGACATTGTAGTATTTTTCCTGATACTAGAGATTGGTTTCGGGGAACAAATATCACTTCGTTGAGAATAAAGCAGGACAATACATCCTTCATCTTTGTAAGAAATGATTATATCCATGGACTACATTTTCCATTTGAAAGCATGAGATTCAGCCACTTTGCTCTTAGAAAAAGATCAAGTTTAAAAATATCAACCAAGGGTTTACACTTTCATATCAGCAACAAGTTGACACATGAGTCAGAAGTTTTTTTAACACTTAACAAAGTAAACCGTATCAACTATGACAAAGAAGCTACATTTTTTGTGACACGAAAATGGGTCTGCGGCCACCTTACAACAGATTTTGCACAAGATGCACTCTCTCATGTTAAAAATGAATTGATTCCCTTTATGCCAGAGAACTTCTTTTTTCCCTGGAGAAAGCTCTCATGGACCGTGGTCAAAAGGTTCCTGATTCACCTATACCTCAAACGTTGGTTCAAATGATCCGAATAGAACAGATAAAACATTTGAGCCACTTTGGAAATCCATTGCATCACATTCAGTTTTTGTTCCGAATCAATTCAATCAAAGTAAATCTGGCGGGACAAGTGAAAGTCCTTGAAAGAACCTCCACCGACCCAGTGTTTTCGATTAAAGATTCAAAAGAATGTCCATTGATGTTTGAAATCACAACAATCAGGAAATAAAACCATGCTAACACTAGACAGAATTCCCAGGAAACTTAATCCCTGTAGACATATTCATTCCATAAGGCCAAATGTTGATGGATATGTTTTAACTCTTAAGAAATATGGTGAAATCGAATTCTATGACAGATTTTCTTCCATAGGAATCAGAATAAACCTTTTAGACAAACATGAAGGTGAAAATTATCCATTTTGTACTATACGTTCAAATGGGTTTACATCTTATGAACTTTTCTTCAAAACAGCATCAAGCACAAAAAATTACCTTCAGGACCAAACCTTGAAAAAAGACGGGGTTCATTTTCAGACATAAAAAATAACTGGAAGTCCACAGGCCCTCACAGGCCCTCACAGGCCCTCACAGGCCCTCACAGGCCCTCACAG
>CALMMZ010000127.1 GCA_937868685.1 uncultured bacterium
ATGAAATTATTAAACTTACTTTCCATGTATGCACCCACTCCAAACAATAAATACCCACTACATGAACCAATAGGCTGATAAACTGCTGTCTTCAATTCATAGAAACCTCTTGTTGTAGAAGATGCAAATACATTCTCTGTTCCCACAACAGCTCCAAGACTAATATTCTTACGCATAAATCCAATCTCAACAGAGGGGAAAGATGCTTTATTAAAATTATCAATGTTTGCATCACTTGGGTCTACGTGACCAATAGACATTCCGATTGATGCATAATAACTTGTTTTAGTCTTTGTAGAATCTGTTTGCGCATTTGCAAATGTTGCCGTAAGGCAGATGGCTAATGCCATGATGATTTTTTTCATTTTATTTATTTTTTGTTTTAAAGATTTACGAATAAAGAATCCAACTCATCACACAACGAGTGAAATGCTGGCATTTTTTTAATTTCTGGATGCCATGCAAGATTTCTCTCTATTAGGTCATACTCATACTTAATTTTTGCTCCAGGAATAATTTTACCAGTAGCATCTCTATCACGACCCATAACCCAAAGTGTATCTGCAATTGCGGCAGTAGAAGGAATATCGTGAGATACAATAATAATTGTATTAAGCTCATGCATGTTTGCAACCTCAACGATAAGATTAGATACTTTCTTAATCATATTTGGGTCAAGACCTGAAAATGGTTCATCCATCAACAAGAAATTATTTGAACATAGGATTTGTTGAGCAATTGCAACACGTTGTTTTTGACCTCCTGATAATTGAGCAGGATAATGATTTTTCTTACTAACAAGGTCAAAGCGTGTAAGCAAGTCATTTATTCTATCTTCACGTTCTGATTTATTCTTAAATTTAACTGATGCTGCAACATTAAGATTGCCATAAATAGTTCTATGTTCAAATAAGGGATAATTTTGTTGAATAACACCCACTCTTCCAATCTTAACAGGACTCAAGTCAACACCAATTTTTATACTTCCGATTGCCAATTCTTCATCATTTTTTTCACGTTTATTGACAATATTTTCGCTTGGAGTTTTTTCAAATTCAATTGGAATAATTCCAGATAACAACTCGAAGAATTTTGTTTTTCCAATACCAGATGGACCTATGAATCCAATAATTTGACCTTGAGACATTCCTGGTCTAACAATATTCTTTATTTCAACATTTATATCTTTTAAGATTTGATTGTTTCCGTATTTTAAAGAAACATTTTCTACCTTAAGAATTGTTTCTTTCTTTTCGTATGTATTTGTATTCATCTTATTTATTTTGAGTTTGTAACTTTGCATAAGGACATAAAATGTTTCTTAAAGCACCGAATAGATAATCTATTAATATACCAATACAGAATAATTGAGTTTGAATGGCGAATACACTATCTAATTGCAAATGTTTATTTTCATTCAACATCATAGCTCCAATACCACCATCTGAACGTACAAGTCCCTCAGCAAATGTAAGCATTGTCCAAACTATTGCGAAATTTTGCTTTATGGCACTTATCATTTCATGTGCCTTACCAAGAATAACTCTTTCAAAAACAACTCTCCACTCATTTCCAAAAATTGTTCTTGCATGATTATATTGATTATTATTTACACTTTGGACAACTGTAATCATTGACTCAA
>CALMMZ010000128.1 GCA_937868685.1 uncultured bacterium
ACAGCGCTTAATACAGATGCCCAATGGGCACAGTTTATACAATGTCTCCAAGAAAGAGGCCTTATTGTCCACGCAAGAGAGAAAGAGATATTTTTTAGTAGGAAGAAGTGATATGGAATGCAATTTTTATGTTGGTCAGAAAGTTGTATGCATTAATGATGATGTATCAAGATATAAACTTCCTGGATATACTTATATTGGAAGTTTAGATGGATTGACAAAGGGTGAAATCTATACGATAGATAAAATCTATCCTCATCCTATGTTAAATTACATTTTAGTTGATGTGAGAGAAATTGATAGAATGGCAAAAAATCCTGATACGGCAAATGCTTATGGTTATAGATATGAGAGATTCAAACCTCTGGAAGAGAAAAAGAGGACAACCGATATTTCAATCTTCATTAAAATGTGTGAAACAGAGACTAGAAAACTTAAGGAGACTATATAATGATTTTTCGTGCACCAGCTCCAATTATGGGATGTGATTGGAACAAAGCAGTATTTCTTGCAGGTTCCATTGAAATGGGTGAAGCAGAGCATTGGCAGATTACAGCAGCACACCAATTGAATGATGCTGGTTTGGATGTTCTCGATCCTCGCAGACTAGATTGGGATGATTCTTGGGTCCAATCTATCAACAATAAACAATTCCGTGAGCAGGTTGAGTGGGAACTATTGGGATTGGAAATGGCACAGTTTCGCATCTTCAATTTCCTTCCTGGAACCAAGAGTCCTGTAACAATGTTTGAGTTTGGATTGGCAACAGGAAGTTTTACAGATTCAGTGGTTGTCTGCCCAGAGGGGTTCTGGAGAAAAGGAAATATCGATATTGTCTGTGCTAAGTATGGAATTCCTCAAGTGAAAACACTGGATGAAGCAGTAAAACTTGCAATTGAAGAAGTAAATCATGCTCAAGAACTGTTAAAACTATACGATAGTCTTGAGAAAACTATGTAGGAATAAAACTATGAAAACGTATTTAGGTAATTTTGACAGTTGGAAAGATGTTGTTAACCAATTCACTGGTTCGACATATGATGATGTTAGATCAAAGTCTGAGTTAAAAAACCATCCCAAACCCGAAAAAGTCTATATTGCAAAATATGACATAGATGGTTATGAAGGATCCGCGGTTGTTATATGGCGAGACCAGGGAAAATATTACTACCTATCAGGAAGTCATTGCTCATGCTATGGTTTAGAAGAAGCAGGTTTTGACCCCGAAATCTATGATTCCAAAGAACTATTACTAGAATTTCTAAGTAGAATCAAGTATATATATGGTTTATCTGATGAAGAATTCAAGTACGTCGTGAATAAAATAAGTAAAGATAAAGCAACAAATAGCTTGACTTGAAGTAAAAAATACTATATACTACTAGACAATGGGAAGGAACAGATCCTTCCTATTTTATGCTAAAGGAGTTTTAGCAATGAAAAAACAGTACGATTATGCCGTTATGATCGGCAGATTCCAGCCCTTCCACTTAGGTCACTTCCACGTAGCAACCGAAGCACTCAAGCTTGCCGAGCATTTGATTTTTATAATCGGTTCGCACGACAAACCCCGTGACACTCGAAACCCCTTCACAACACAAGAGAGAATGGAAATTATCCTGTCCACTGGTCTTCCCGAGGATCGGATTCACTTTGCTCCCCAGGTTGATCATACATACAATGATGAACGTTGGATTGCTTCCATTCAGGCATCTGTCTATACGATCATTTTTAATAAATTCAGACCCGATGATGTGAATATTGCAATTGTTGGGTTTGACAAGGATCATTCGTCTTATTATCTTAAGAAGTTTCCTCAGTGGGATTTGGTTGAGATTGAACCAAAGCATCTATTAGATGCAACCTCTATTCGCGATGCTCTCTTTTCCACACATTGGATGGAGTATGATGAAAGGGAATTCGTCAACAAGGATCACTTTGAGACTGTTCTAGGTTTCTCTCGTGACATTTGGAATCAGATTTTCAATGAAAAGGAACACCTGGAAATCTATAAGGCATCCTGGAATCGTGCACCTTATCCTCCTACGTTTATGACAGTTGACGCTGTTGTTACTCAGGCAGGACATATTCTACTGGTAGAACGTGGTGCATTGCCTGGTAAAGGTCTTTGGGCATTGCCTGGTGGTTTCGTTGGCCAAGATGAAACATTGCAGGCAGCAGTCATTCGTGAACTATATGAGGAAACTAAACTGAAGGTTCCTAAACCAGTATTGGTTGGTTCAATCGCAGATGTGCATACCTATGACGATCCTCACAGAAGCGCAAGAGGTAGAACAATCTCCCAGGCATATCATTTTAAATTAACTGACACTGAATCTGGTCTTCCAAAGATCAAGGGAAGTGATGACGCTGCTAAGGCATTCTGGGTACCTTTCAGTAAATTTGCACAATCCAGAAACAAGATGTTTGAGGATCATTTTAATATAGTGGAACACATGGTAGGTATCTAATGATTAGTGGAAAATATTATTTCTTTTGGGGTGGTGAATGTTCCCAGTGGTATAAGGCACCTATTAAAATTGATGGTCATACATACAATTGCAATGAGCAATATATGATGGCAGAGAAGGCAAGATTATTCAATGACCAAGATGCATTGGATGCAATTCTGAAGATCAGTAATCCTCGCGAACAAAAGGCCTGGGGTCGTAAGGTCAAGGGGTTTGATCAAGTAGAATGGGAAAAAGTTGCTCGTTTAGTTGTTTATCGTGCAAACTTAGCTAAGTTTATGCAAAACCGAGACCTGTTTGATTTTATCATTGGAACAAAAGATTTGCATATAGTGGAAGCAAGTCCCGAAGATACCATTTGGGGAATCGGTATGCACGAAACTCACCCAGATATTCTGGATGAAACAAAATGGAAAGGTAAGAATTGGTTGGGCATTGCTATCATGCAAGCAAGATCAGACATTTTTTCCATGAGTCTTGCTTTTGGTATATCACAGGAAGACTTGAATGAGGAAGCTGAAGAATACTATGCAAAGCATTTGAAGAAACTAGAAATTGAACCAAAGGTTGAATACGATGATAGAGTACATTAAAGGTGATATTCTAAAATCGGGTTGTAAACTTATTGTCCATGGATGCAATGCACAAGGTGTTATGGGCAGTGGTCTTGCAAAACAGATCAAGGAGAAGTATCCAAAGGCATATGAAGATTATGTTGAAATGTGTCGTGAAATGCCTGAAGAAAGTCTCCTTGGTTCGGTTAATTTCTCCGAACAGGATGATGGAACAGTTATTGCCAATGCCATCACTCAATTAAACTTTGGAAAAGATGGTAGGCGATATGTTAGTTATGATGCCATTGATGAATGTTTTGAGGATATTGCGCTCTATTGTGAAGTAAACGACATAATGGAAATTGCAATCCCTAGAATAGGTGCCGGTCTCGGTGGAGGTAACTGGGAGATTATCGAATCAATAATCAAACAAAACTTCCTGGGTACCTCAAAATATTCATTTGGTACAGCATCCAACGTCAATATAAAGGTCTATGAACTATGATCGTTAAAACACAAAAATTGTCATATGATGAATTCCATAAAGCAGTTGATGCTGGTTTTTCTCTTGGTGCTTGTGCTTGCCGTGGTCCTGAAATTGGTGACATATGGTGTTCTTGCCAAATGCAGATTCTAGATATGTTGACACCTGAAGGAAGACAAAAACTAGAAAATGAATGGATAATGGAAGAACTTCACGAAGAAGAAAAAGAATAAACTTGTAAAGGCACAACAAGATAGACTTGTTGTTTAACATACTCGAAAGGAGTTTTCGATGACAAACTTAATTCTAAACACAGACTCATACAAAACGTCCCACTTTCTTCAGTATCCACCTGAAACTGAAAAGATCAGCTCATATATTGAAGCACGAGGAGTCTCCAGGGATTTTGTTCCTGTAGAAAAGACAGTCTTCTTTGGTTTGCAGCTATTCCTTGAGGAATACATGTCAAAACCAATCACAAAGTCAAACATTGAGGAAGCAGAAGACATTTTCAAAATGCATGGAGTGCCCTTCAACCGTCAGGGTTGGGATTACATTCTAAATGCCCATGATGGTTACCTTCCTGTAATGATTCAAGCATTGCCTGAAGGATACAAGGTTCCATTGCATACAGCATTGGTTCAGGTTCAGAATACAGATGACCGAGTACCATGGTTAACTAGTTATGTTGAAACTGCTTTGCTTCGCGCTGTTTGGTATCCAACCACCGTTGCAACACTGTCCAGACATATCAAAGACATCATTGCAGAGGAATTGATCCTTACTCAGGGTAACACCGAAGGTATTGATTTTATGCTCCATGACTTTGGTGCTCGTGGTGTATCATCCAAGGAATCAGCAGGTATTGGTGGTGTTGCACATCTTGTGAACTTCCAGGGTACTGATACAGTGGAAGCATTGGTCTATGCACGTAAATACTACAAGGCATCCATGCCTGCATATTCGATTCCTGCAGCGGAACACTCAACTATTACTGCCTGGGGTCGTGATGGTGAAGTGAAAGCATATGAGAATATGGTAGATCAGTTTGGTGATAAACTATATGCAGTTGTATCCGACTCATATGATATTTACAATGCAGCAGATAATCTTTGGGGTACTGTACTGAAGAATAAGGTTATTGAGAAGGGCGGAAGACTTGTTATTCGTCCCGACTCAGGTAATCCTGTGGATGTTATCGGAAGACTTCTGCACATTCTAGCAGACAAATTTGGATACACTACAAACGAAAGAGGTTTCAGAGTATTGCATCCTTCTGTTAGACTTATCCAGGGTGATGGCGTAAACGCAAACTCCATTAAGGAAATTCTCAAGTCAATGAGACTCAATGGTTGGGCAACTTCAAACATTGTTTTCGGTATGGGTGGTGCACTATTGCAGCAGGTAAATCGTGATAGTCTTAAGTTTGCAATGAAGGCATCGGCAATTATGATCAATGGCAAGTGGCAGGATGTGTATAAAGACCCTGTTACCGATCCTGGTAAAATGTCCAAGCGTGGCCTATTGGAAGTTGTAGGTGACGATTTTAAGACAATTCGTGCTGAGGATCGTTATTTGACTTCTAAATACCTTAAGGATGAGCCTCGTCTAAACATTGTATATAGGGATGGAGTATTAACAAAAGAGGTTTCTCTTGATACTATTAGAGAACGCAGTAACATGTGAGGTATAATATGGCAGATTTTCCTAAGAAAGATCGTCGCAGAGCAAAAAGACGTTTCCTGAAACAGAGAATGAAGAAGAAAGCAAGATGGTTATCCAAGTATGTCTGGAGCAGAGGACGTTGGGATAATACTGACAAAGACGTTAAGTTGGCAGATAATCTTGCATTTTGTGACAGGTGGTGTTGTCAGAATCCTAGGAAAACATTGAAAGAGAAGACATTACAGGAAAAGAAAGCAGATTTGGATATGAAGGATCAGGTTTCTTTCCAGGATGTTATATTGGATAAAGAATACGTTGATAACATTTTAGGATATTACTATGGAAACAGTCAAAAGGAACACTTGACTTCTGGATAAATATGTGATATAGTGTATAAATAATCAGAGCATGTCCGGAAAGGATGTGCCCTGATTATCCTTGCTGGTATAGCTCAATGGTAGAGCAATTCTCTCGTAAAGAATAGGTTGAGGGTTCAAGTCCTTTTACCAGCACCAGATTTTATTGGGATATTATTATGGACAATACTGTGTTGACAGTGATTATATCAATTGTTTTGGGATGCTTTGCATTGTTATTTTATGCATATCAGTTAGACAAAGAAGAACAACAAAGATGCGCTGAAGCAGGTGGTCATATTATTTCAAAAGGAACAGTAGGTTTCGGACCAACATTCTATGGTGGTCAAACTGGAGTAGCTACCACATATAGCTCTGTTACATTTTGTGTTAGTCAGGACGGAAAAATCATATTTTAAATGACATTACTAGAAAAAGCAATTCTCAAGATAAGAAAGAGCAAAAGAAAAATCAGGCTGCCAAGAAAGGTTAGGAAACAAGTGGCACAGAAAAAACCCACAGGTATCTTACATACATATCCAAGCGCTATTGGTTATGTGGCAATGATTGCTAGTGCATTTTCTTTGTTTTTGATTTATGACCTTTATCATGGTGCAGCTGATAGATCAGATAATTACCAGAAGATTTATGCATCAATCTCGGAGATTGATAAAGCTCAAAGTGAAGTAATGTTTACAAATACCAAGAGATTGAATGGTATGCAGGATACTGTCAAAGATTTGGAAGCAAGAGTTATCATTCTGGAAAACACAATAAAAGACATGCAGAAAGTTCCTCCTAAAGTGGAAACACCCAAGGCAGAAGAACCTGCAAGACCAAAAAAGAGTAATAGTGGCTGGATACATATTCCAGAGAGACGTGGAAATTATTTGAGATACTGAGGATTATTCCGGGATAGTTTAATGGCAGAACAAGGGACTCTGACTCCCTTAATCTAGGTTCGAGTCCTAGTCCCGGATCCATTGGAGGTTAAAAATGAAATTATATATTGCTGTCCTGGATGAATTTCCTGATTTTATGACACCGACATTAGTGGCACATGCAGTTTTGGGAGCTCATTTACAATTTTCGGGGAATGAAAACTATGAATATTGGTTAAACAAGTCATTCAGGAAATGTGTTGTTAGAGTTTCTGAAAAGGAATTCGAGAAGATCAAACAATTGCCAAACGTATATTTGGCGCATGAAAACAAAACTTTAGACGGTAAGAAAGCTTGTGCGGTCGTATGCCCATATGAAAACACCGATATTCCTAAAGTGTTGAAATTCGCTCAATTGTGGGCGACTAAGGACCATGGGTCGGATGGTAAGACGTTGCCTTGACATGGCAAAGATAGAAGGTTCAATTCCTTCATGGTTCACCATTATTACTTTAAATACTATAGTATAGTCAAGTAACAAAAAACTTGACTTTTACTTTATTTTGTAGTATTATACTAAAATGAATGATATTTTAGAAAAAATGCGGGTATAACTCAGAGGTAGAGTGTCAGCCTTCATGTAGTCTAAGGCATAAATACATATGAAGGAGATTCATATGTATTTTACAGTTTACAAGATTACAAACAACATAAACGGAAAGTTTTATATCGGAAAACACCAAACCACAGACCTAAATGATGGTTATATGGGGTCTGGTAAGCTGTTATTGCAAGCTATCAGCAAATATGGAAAAGAAAACTTTACAAAAGAAATTCTTTTCATATTTGAAACCGAAGAAGAAATGAATACAAAAGAGAAAGAACTTGTTATTATTAACGAAAAAAGCTACAATTTATGTGACGGTGGCAATGGTGGGTTTAGTTATATAAACAGATCGGGAATGCCAAAGTTCAAGGGCAGGAAACACACCAATGAAGCTAAAAAGCGTATGGGTCATCCCGGAAATACAACCTTTTTGGGACGTAAACACTCCGAAGAGACAAAACGTAAGATAGGAGAAAATTCCAGAACCAAGTTACTTGGTAGGAAGTTAAATGAAGATACCAAACGAAAGATATCAGAAACCTTAAAAAAGAAACACGCGGATGTGGTGTAGACAGATGCGCCCTTGACTTCCAATCAAGAGAGGACCGGAGCGTTACCGGCCGTCCGCTCCAAAAATTTAGCTGTAGAGGACCGGTTCGATTCCGGCTACCCGCTCCAAATGTTAAATAAAGATGCTTAGAGGAAAAAGAAATGAGAACATTAGGTGACGTTGTAATTACTGCTTTAGTTGGTGCAGTTGTTATTGTTTCAGGAACTATTTGGTTGCGAAATAATGATGGTGACGAAGCGACGAAAGCAAGAATAAATGAAACAATGAGAATTTGTGCTGAGAAGCGTGGATCATATGCATTGGTTTTACCCAATGGTGAAATTGGTGAATTGGTCGCAGTCTGCCTAGCAAAAGATAAATTAGAATCTCCGGAATTTGTTTTGGAGAAATGGAATCACAATTTACTAACAGGAAAATAATATGAACAAATTTCATTATGTATCTGACTTGCATCTTGAATTCGGAATGGTCCACCCCACTTTCATGGGTATGACAGGTGACAATCTAATTCTTGCTGGAGATATCACAGTCCTTAGAGCACTAAACCCATATATGACAGACTCGGGTAACCGAAAAATTAGGGATAGGACTCTCACATTCTTTAATATGGTTCAAGAGAATTTCAAAAAGGTGTTCTACCTAACAGGAAACCATGAGTCATATAATTTCAGGATCGATCTTGAAAAGGAATACATCGCGAAGTTTCTTCCCGGTATTATTCATGTCAACAATTCAGTCCATGAAATTGATGATAATACTGTCCTTATGGGTGGCACACTTTGGACCAACATGAACAACCGAAACGCACATACACTAGCATCGGTTGGTAATGGCATGAATGATTTTAGAATCATTTATAAGGGCGAGGATGATATGTGGACACCAGAAGATGCCGCAGATGCATTTGATACAACATTCAAGTTTTTGGATGATAGTCTTGAAAAATACAAGGACAAGAATGTAATCGTGGCGACGCACCATTCACCAACAGGTAAAGGTGTCAACCCAATTCATTCAGGCAACTCTATTGATCATGGTTATTATTCCAATCTTGAGCAGTACATCATTGACCATCCTCAGATCAAGTATTGGGTATTTGGTCATACTCACATTAGAACTGAACTGGAATTTGGTTCTACAAAAGTGGTGAGCAATGCCCGTGGATATGATGGTTATGAGGAATCTGCTAAAGCATTTGGAAGGGATCCAGAAAGGTTTTTTGAAGTATGAAAGACGTAGTTTCAGCACTTTTTGCTTTGGGCATTCTCATATCGGTGTTTATGTTAGGCCTAACAGCAATGTTGGGTATTCATACTCCCATGAAAGTATATGATCAGATCGGTCGTTGTCATTCAATGGGTGGCAGGGATCACGTAACAAAAGCAGATGGTATTTACAATATTGAGTGTTATAGACACACTTTCTTTATGAGAACGCCAAAACTTTTGTTCCAAATTACAGTTGAGGGAGATAAAAGTGGTAAATAAATGGGTAATTTCAGATACTCACTTCGGACATTCTAATATCATCAAATTTACTAATGCCACCGGTAGAGCATTTAGAGGTAGTTTTATAAGAAGAAAAGAAGATGGTGGTTTTGAGGAAGTAAACTTCAGAGACATTAAACACCACGATGAACACATTGTTGAAATGTGGAATTCTGTTATCAAACCAGGAGATAAGGTGTATCATCTTGGTGACTTTGGAGATATTAGTTATGCAAAAAGACTCCATGGAAAAATCAGGTTAATTTTGGGAAACCACGATGACCAAATGGATAAACAAGAAATGGTTGATTCATTTGACAAGATTTTGGTATCAAGAAGGTTTAAGAGTGATTTTGCGGCACCAACAATCTTTTCGCATTTTCCATTGCATCCTGGTAATAATGGTAATGCAGCTAGATTGTTTAATGTCCATGGTCATATACATGAAAAGGAAATTAATGATCCTTGGTATTTAAACGTTTGTGTTGAGCAAACTAACATGCAACCGCTTTCTTGGGAAGAGTTGGCACAATTTATCAAACAAAGAACTAAATAGATGAAATAATAGGCGTTAGCACCAGCTGTGCGGGAGGAACTTATAATCCCTTAGGCGGCAGATTACCGTTCACGGAAGGGGGCAGCACCCTTAACGCCTACCAATTCAAGGAACAAAAAATGGGTAAATTAGTCCTGGCATTTTTTGTTCTTTGCTATCTTAGGAATAATAGATGGTTGTGCCAGGGTTAATAGTACGGAAATATAAGTGAAGGAAATTCACAAATGAGAAAATTTAACTTTGTAGAAATAGAAAAATTCCTTGCAGAAACAAGCGACACAAGTAAGATTTACATTGGTTGCGACTCAACTGCATACAAGAGACATGGCAAGTGGATGGCAGACTTTTATAGTGTGATCGTTGTCCACAAAGATTGCGCTCATGGCTGCAAAATTTTTGGTCAGATCGAAACTGAAGTGGACTTTACTCCAAACAAGAAGAAACCAAACTTACGTTTGATGAATGAAGTTTATAAGGTATCTGAATTGTACCTAACTCTTGCTCAGTTGACAGACAAGGAAATCGAAGTACATCTTGACTTGAATCCAGATAAGAAGCACGCTTCAAACCTGGTTATTGACCAGGCAATTGGTTACATCAAGGGTACTTGCAACGTCGTTCCATTTGTGAAGCCTGAAGCATTTGCAGCATCTTACGCAGCTGACAGGTTGCTAAGAGTAAAGAGCATCTATGCATAGGAGACATAATGGAATTTAAGTTAGAGGTTGAAGTCGATTCAGCAAAGGTGGAAACAATTGTTGTTTCTTACCTGAAGGAACTTCATAAGAAACTCCTTGATGAAGATATTAAATTCAAGAGGAAGAATTTCGGTGGTGACATAGCTAAGGATGCTTTATTTTCCTATAAAGTAGGTAATGATCTAATGCAGAGTGTTCAAGATATTCTTGAAGGACTTATGGATCCGGAAGAGTTTAAACAGTTTGTAACAGATGCAATTCAAAAATCCTGGGCATGGGAAATCGAAAGGAACGGAAATGAAAATTGAAAACAAATATTTTGGGACGATCTTTGCAGTTGTTTTAATTGCATTGCTTGCTCTCTTAATTTCAACGATTGCATCCTATGCTCAAGGAATGCATTATCGAGGATGGGATGATCGTTGGGATGATCATGGGGGTTCTAGTGGTTTCTACTGGAACCCTCGAATTTTTGGATACTCAGCACGACCTTGGCAACCAAGAATTTATATTGAACCAAGGTATCATCGTGAGATTCCAGAAGGTCAGTTGTATCTATATGCTCCTGGTAGCAGAAACTTCAAGAAGCATTTTGAAAGTTATGAACCTCAAAGAATGGAACCAGAGTTAGTTCCTTTTAAAAATGATGAAACAGAAGGTACTGTTATCATTATGACCAATAGGAAGAAACTCTATTACATTCTAGATCAGGATATGGCATTTGAATATCCTATTGCAGTAGGTAGAGAAGGGTTTGCTTGGCACGGTGAACAACCAATCACAAAGGTTGTTGACTGGCCAACATGGACACCACCAGCAGCAATGAGAGCAAGACAACCAGACCTTCCTGTATCAGTACCTGGTGGTCCCCGCAATCCTCTTGGTGCAGTTGCAATCTATTTGGGAAACACAGAATACCGTATTCACGGAACAAATGATCCCAGAAGTATCGGCAAGGCAGTAAGTTCCGGGTGTATTCGCATGTATAATGAACACGCATTGCATCTTGCATCTATGGTACATATTGGAGCAATCGTAAAGGTGAGATAACTAAATACTTCTATCGTTAAACGAGGAGGTGTTTAGAAATGTCTGACTATGACGAAATCATTGCTCTTAGAGCAGAAATGCAAGACTTGAGGTTTATTGTTGGCGGTGAATCTATCAAACTTGATAAGGACAAGAAACCAACTACTCAAACAAGAGAAGACGTTGCAGAGCTAAAGGGATACAAACAGAAATTTTCTGAGGAACTCGATTCACTCAAACAGCGCATCGAAGAATTAAGTAATGGTCTCGCGGAAGTAAAAGGTCAATTAGCAGCAGGTATTGTATCAAGTGAAACTGACGTGGCAGCAGCTACGGCAGAAGTGGATAATTTGACTTCAAAACTCAAGGAAACTACTGATAACTTGAGTGCAGTAATTGATGAAAAGGGTAAAGGCAAAAATAAATAACGGGGGCCAAAATGGCATCGACTAGTGTAACAGAAACACTCAATAAGTTTTATGGCTTTACGGGTGGTGGCGAAAAACTCATTGTTGATGCAGCAGGTGTACTAGTATTTCCAGAAATCATCAAGGCAGGTCTTTTCGGTTTTGGTGGACAATATGGTGCTGGTGCACTTGTAGTGAATAAGGAGATTGGTAGTTATTACGAGTTAATCTCCGCTTCATTTGGTTTTCAATTGGGTATACAATCATATTCAACCATTATTGTATTCCTAACTGAGAATGCTTTGAAAGAGTTTAAATATTCTGAAGGTTGGAAGATAGGAGTTGATGCATCGGTTGCGGTTATCACATTAGGTGCAGGTGCAAAACTAGATACGGAAAACATCAAAGATTCCGTTATTGCATTCGTATTCGATAACAAAGGACTCATGTATTCACTTTCTCTTGAGGGAACAAAAATATCAAGACTTCCCGACCCCAAGAAATAACTAAAAGGGAACTATATGCTAAAGACGGTGGTTAAACTTGTTAGGAATCTACATGATGAAGTACAACAACTTAAAGAGGAAAACCTAACACTAAAACAGAAGTTACAGTATAGGCATACACAGATAAATGACTTGAGATATGCCAAACGTGAACTAGAAAAAAGACTGAAATTTTAGCTAAAAGGTGGAGATTTTCTCCACCTTTTTTTAGGCCCAATACTCTGGTGTTATAAATACTTTCGCGAGGTTAGTTAACCTCACAGAGGCCGAAATGGACGAAAAGAGAACAAAGCAGGTTGTCACATTTTGGTTATCTTTCTTTGTGTGGCAAAGGAAACTATTCATGCGTTTCTTCACAGATTTATTTTCTATAATCGCAGCATTCTTTTCCAAGGTCGTAAACACCATGAAGAAAACACTTTACATCGTAGCAAAACCTAAGAATAAAAGAAGAGGTCATGGACATGACCAAGTAGCAGATCAGATTCCTTTCAACATAGAAGAACCACCACAACCTGAAACTCCACCTGTAATCATAAATACAAGTGAATTCCATCAGGAAGATGATTTTGAAGATGACTATGAATCTGATGCAGTTATCAGAATGGAAATATCTCATACTCCACCTTCCGGAGATGCTACACTAATAGCAAGTTTGCATGTAGCAACAATGGAAAAGTTAAACACACTAGTAGACCAAATTCAATACTTACAAGAGAGGACAATCGACATGGCACTTAACCTAGAAGCACTAACCGCTGAAATCAGTCGTGTAAAGACAGTTCACGAATCAGCAGTTTCCCTTATTCATAAGGTAACAGCTGAGCTTGAATCTATCTCTGCCGAGCTAGCATCAAAAGTTAGCGAGCCACCAATTGATACATCTGCACTAGATGCACTTGTGTCAGACCTTAAGTCGTCAACCGATTCACTTGCAGCAGCAGTAGCCGAAACACCTGATACACACACAGTAGTTCTAAACGCAGATAACCCAACAGTACCAACCGTTGAAGTTACAATGCCAGCAGTTCTACCACCAGTTGTTGAAGCAACAGTTGAACCAAAGGTGGAAACAGTTGACCCAGCATCACCTGAACCACAGCTTTCTGTGACAGTTGAAGAAGCAACACCAGCAGTTGTTGATGCAGTTGAAGCAACACCAGCAGAAGTTGTAGCAGACCCAGCAGTAAACATTCCTACTTCTGAAGGTGAAGTTGCAACCACAGTAATTCCTACCGATGAAGGTCAGACCGACGTAACAGTTGTGACAGATCCAGTAGCAGCAGAAGCTGCAGGTACAGACGCAGCAACAGTTCTCGACTCAGTTTCATCAGCTTTTGAATCAGCACCAGAAGTAACCGCTGAACCAGAAGCACCAGCAGAAGAAGCAGCACCAGTTGCAGAAACACCACCTTCTGAATAATAAATCAGAAGTTCTTAATACTAATGGGGGAGAAATCCCCCATTTTTTATGACTAGACTACTTAAAGATATAAATATAGATGATCCAATATGGGATCACATTAATAAATTAGGAGTAAAACATATGCTAGTTGGTTGGAGAACATATATCATTTCCTTTATGGTCGCTACATTCGGTATTCTTGAAATGACAGATTGGAATGCATTATTCGATAATCCACAGGCTGGTCTAGTTGCTCTAGGTTCTGCTATTGTTATGGCACTACTACGCACAATCACAACTACACCTCCAGGAACAGCTGGACCAGTTGCTAAACCAACTGATACAACTACACCAAAGGTTTAATTGAATGTCTTGGTTATCTGTAATACTAGGTCTTCTGAGTGGAGTAGTTCAAGGACTCCTTAAAGTCTTTGATGCTATTAAAACTCAGGAGCTAATTAACCAAGGTAGAACACTTGAGCAAGCAGATCGTGCTAAAGATGAAATAGAAATTAACAGACAACAAACTGAAATTCTAGCACAAAACCAGTCTAAAGAAGAAACAATAAAGAAACTTGAAGACGGATCGTTCTAGACACTCGCAAAAGTAAGTGTTGGATTAAAAATTGCATATGAAACAGGTAAAAGATAATGCTATCCTACAAGTCATTCAATACCCTAAGTGAAGCGTGCCAAAAGTCGATTTTGAAGCCAGTGAAGACACCGGAAGAAATTGCTAAAAAGCATGGTGTCTCACTGGAACAAATCCACAAACAACTTGAAAAAGGTATCAAGGTTGAGCACGAACACACAACAGATAATGAAACAGCGACACACATTGCACTGCATCATTTGTGGGAGTTACCAGACTATTACACAAGATTGAAGAAAGTGGAAATGAATGAAAGTATCGTATCAAGAGTGAAAACAGTTGGTAGGAATGTCAAAAGAGCAGTAGGACATTCATTACCAAATCCAGTTAGAAGTGCAATGGCAGCAACTGGTGTCATAGGTATGATACATAATACAGATAAGACACCTCAAGAAAAAGAGAACCTACAGAGATTCAGAGGTCAATTGCTCTCAGGTAAACACAAACTACCAAAGTTTCCAACATCATAATAGGGGGATGGAATGTATAGAATTATGACAGTTACACTTGCGGCATTACTACTAGGTGGTTGCGCTACTGCTTCAATCAAACCACCTTCTCAAAAGCAGGTTAATTTAGTTCTTACGAAGTGCCCTGTCCTTCAGAATTACACAAAATCTCAGTTGGAAAGAGCAGCTGCAGAAATCAAAATAATGCCAAGTGATGCCCAGGTAACTGCAATGATTACCGATTACAGCAAGCTGAGACAGGCTTGCAGAGTAATGACCAAGAAACTCAAGGCACAGAATTGAAAATAAAACCTATACTGGAGAACCTATCCAAGAAAAGGTCTAAGGTTTCCGAGAAGCGTCTTAAGATATGCAAGAAATGTGAACACTTTATCCCAAAACGAGCAAAGTGTGAAAGATGTGGTTGCTTCATGGACTATAAGACGTTCTTTCTAGATGCAGAATGCCCAGTAGGTAAGTGGGGAAAAGAAGAATGAATTTGCAATGCAGAAAAGAATCCGACTATCAAACCTTATAGAGCATCTTATGATGCACACAGAGGGACTACACACATAACAAATCCTACAAAGGATTTTGATGAACAACATAAGACCGTCAAGAAGTATGAGGCGGAACACGTCGGTTCATCATTTAACGTTTATGCTCACCACCACAATGGAGACAAGAAAAAGATTACGTCAGTAGGAATTAAGAACAAAAGTTCCTCTCCATATGCCGGAATATGTGGTAGAGTAGGAGATGTTAGTTCCCATAAGCATTAATTCCTGATTGACATTTCAACCAGTTTAATGTATAATACAACACTAGATAAATTATGTGGAAATCATGGAAAACATTCAAAATATCTTCCTTAAAAACAAAGATGCAAAAGGAATTCCTTCCCTAAACCCAAAGCAATGGGAAGAATTGAATTCCGCTTATGATAAGGAAACAATCATAAGTGAATTGATTGAGTATATCAAGGAACACAAACCACAAGCACCAACCCTGCCTATTACCAAAGAGGAAATGATCACCAATTTCTTCAATCTCAAGCAGGCGCCAATCAGCAAATTTATCCTGACATTTGAGGAAACCAAAGGTAGAGTAATTGAGAAGTATGATGATTATGGTCATACTTACGATGACTGCGGTCTTGGTGTTGTTCAAATGGGTAATGGTTATCTGGATGTGTCAAACTATTTCAATCAGGAACTTAGATTGAACTGTGATACCTACGGATTCAAGAGCGCCCATTATCGATGGAATAATGTAGAAGACCTGAGAACAGTCTTCCTTGCTCTATGGAGACTTGGAAATGACAAACTGGATGAACAATCAATCGTTGGAGCTTTTCGTCTAAGCACATATATTGCTACCCAGTTTAAACCACACGTTGCAAAGTATGTATATAATGCAACCAATTCAAAAGTAATTTTTGATAGTTCATGTGGTTGGGGTGATCGTCTGGCAGGATTCTATTGCTCAAATGCAAAGGAATACTATGGATGTGATCCAAATGATCAGACTTTTGAAATGTATAAACAGCAATGCATAATGTATGAAACCATCCTTGGTGGAACACCTGTTATCAGAGAAAGCAAAGACTTCTTTTCGTGCATTGGAGAAAAGGTTGTATATCTTTTCAGACTTCCAGCGGAGGACTTAAACTATAACTTCATGCCTAAGGTAGATTGTGCTTTTACCTCACCACCATACTTTTCAACAGAACTATACAATTCTGGTGGTGTCCATGAAGATGATCAGTCATGGAAGCGATACAATACCTATGAAAAGTGGAGAGATAACTTCTATCTTCCTGTCAATAGAAAAACTTATGAAATACTTAACGATGGTGGTATCCAGATCGTTAATATACAGGATCCAAAGGTCAAAAACACCCGCTATTATGCTTCGGATGATTTGATAAATGACTTGACAACTAAATATAGTGATTGTAAATTCCTAGGTAATCTTGGAATGAGAATCATGCAGAGACCTAAGAATATCGACAAGAAAAAGTTGTTGGCTCATTTTGATAAGATATACATTGAACCTATGTGGTGCTTCGGTAAGAACCGTAATGAATTGAGCAAGAAAGGTCTTGGATTGTCACAATTCATGTAAGGAGAAAACATGGCCGGTGCAGGTTCTGGAGCAGGAGCAGAAATAACAGCATTAAACGAGAGTCTTCATGCATATGCCTGTGCAGCTAGACAATCACTGGGGTCCAACCTAAGTGATATAAGTCAAGTCAAGCAATCAAACACAACTGCCGCAGACTGCGATAGACCTCTAAACAAAGCAGTCAAGGAGCTTGATGAAGGTTATGCATACAGTGCAATCACCATTGCCAACCAATTGTTTTCTGATTTTCCCATGCTTAGGAAAGGTGGTTATATCTTTGCCAGAGGTGGACCAGACGTAAACAAAATTTATAGTGCATTTAACAAACTGAAGGCTCATACTGATATTGCCAATGCAAACAAATGGAATCCAGCAGATATATGGATTATCAAGAAAGGCCTTCGCATTAATGGTGACTGGGATACTCTAAGTGATCTAAATGAATTCCTGTTTGAACAATTCAATAAAGGAACACTCATAGGTGTATCCCTTAAGAAATTGGAAAAAGGTGGTGCTGCTCATTCTCATGTTTTTAACAACGGTGATCCGGTAAAGGCAAACTTCACTCAATTCAGAATTGGAGATAACATGAGAAACTCCAAGGACGTTTATATTCAATTCCAGAGTGGAAGAAAACCAGGTGAAATTCAGTTAAGAACATTCAGCAGCAGAGCTGAACCAGGAGCATGGCAAGGTGAAATTAAAGGCAAGACTGCCGCAGGAGGAAAGATAGGTGGTGGTGTTCTAATGCGAGCATGTGTGGAATGTGGAATTCCTTCTTCTGCATTGCTATATCCATCGGCATTTAAAACCCACATTGAAAAACCTTCAGATCACAAGTTCAAAGAATTTGCCGCCATGTATAAATCACTTACTGGTTCTCGCGAAACTATTGACAGTTTAACAAAACAGGCAAAACAAGGACAAAAGGAAGACAAGACGTGGTGGTTGACAAAGTTTCTGGGTGTCCATTATTGCTTCACACTACAAAAATATAAGAAGGAAAATAAGGTAACAAATTGGTTATTTGGATATGGTTCATCTGCTACAGACGATAGCAGCATATTCGTAAAGTATAGTTGATGACCAAAAAGACCAAGACTGGAAAGCAAGCAATAAAAGAAATACTGGAATCTGCAAACAAAGCACAATACTGCATGAATTGTCAGTATTCATACATAAATGAGGATAATGGAAACGGTTACTGCAAATTCACAAGAGAAGACGAGAGACGTTTTTATCCCAAGAACATAAAAGAATACGATACATGCGACCATTGGAAGAAAAATTAATGTTGACATACTCAGAATTTTTACAAGAAGGCAAAAAGGATGCAAATCTCCATCTGACACACCTTGAAGATCAAATTTTCAAGTCTGGTGTTAATGGAATCAGATCATCTATAACCTTCCTTCAGAACCTAAAGAAAATGCTTTCCGGGCATACATCACATTCGATAGTTAATCTGACTGTTAAATGGGATGGTGCACCAAGTATCTTTGCAGGAACAAACCCAGAGAACGGAAGATTTTTCGTTGCAACTAAGAGTTTGTTTAATGCAACACCAAAACTGAATTACACCAGTGCTGATGTTGACAGAAACCATCCAAGTGGTGGTCTGAATGATAAGTTGAAGGTGGCACTTCGCTATCTGCCTGAATTAGGAATTAGAGGAATCGTGCAAGGGGATATTATGTTCACGCACGATGACCTATCCACAGAACAGATTGATGGGGAAGACTGTATTGTTTTCCAACCAAATACAATCGTCTATGCAGTACCAGCAAAATCAAACCTTGCTAATAGTATCCGAAATGCAAAGATTGGTGTTGTCTGGCATACAGAATACTATGGATCAACCATGGATTCTCTAAAGGCAGCTTATAATGTATCTGTGTCTCAATTCAAATCCAGCAGAAACGTATGGTATAGAGACGCAAGTTTCGTGGACGTTAGTGGTACTGCAACACTAACTCTGGAAGAATCAAAGAGACTGGATGCAATACTTTCCGAATTGGGATATATGTTCCGCAGTCTATCACCAAGATTCCTTCAGTTGATTAGTTCCAGCACTACATATAGTTCCTACATTGAAATCTGGAACAATTCCAAAGTCAGAGAAGGTGAGAAGATCACCAATACATCTGAGCACATTGCTGGATTGATCAAAAGTGTGGAACAGAAGATTAATCTTGCTATCAGTACAGCAAAGAGAGACGACACAAAGAAAATCAAGATAGCAGAAAAGACAAAGGTCCTGACATTCTTCCATTCAAATATGGGGCAACTTAAACTCATGTTTGACCTACAGAACAAAATGATTGACGCAAAGAATATGTTAATCAGAAAACTAGAACAGGTCCAGGGAGTAACCAGAACCTTTATCAGAGACGCAGATGGTCTAAAGGTAACACATCCCGAAGGTTTCGTAGCAGTGGACCACATCGGAAATGCTGTCAAATTAGTTGACAGATTAACATTCAGTCACAATAACTTTAACGTAGCAAAGACGTGGTTTTAGTAAAGGATAATTTTAATAATTGAAAAACATGATGAAGAAAACACTAACAGTTTTTGATATTGACGATACCCTATTCACAACGGAAGCAAAGATAAGAGTAAGAAAAAACGGAGAAGTCCAGAAGATACTTTCCAATACAGAATTCAATCACTACAAATTGGATCACTTGGAAGAATTTGACTTCTCCGAATTTCGGGATGCTAAGATTTTCCGTTATACCGCTAAACCTATTCATCCCATCTTCCAGTTAGCAAAAGATAAGATCAAAAACAATACAGAATGCAGTAAGACCATATTGCTTACTGCTCGACAGGATTTTGATGATCGGGAAGTCTTTCTACAGACATTCTATGATCATAATTTCCCGATCCACATGGGCCCATGTGGAACGTGCTGGAAACCTATCAAGCAGATATAGAACAGGTGGAAACATATCAAAACTTGCTATAATCAAGAGGTATGTGGACACTCATAAGTTTGAAAGAGTAGAAGTCTTCGATGATTGCATCAAAAACCTGGTCACAATCTCAAAACTAAGACATTTCTATCCCAAAATCCACATGGATATGTGGTTGGTAAAAGGTGAATCTCTGGTCTCTTGGCAGCTGTAAATTACTAAATATAAAGGTAATATAGCTTGTAGAGAGCAGAGATTTAATGATAACAAGAACAAAAGGCGTAGGTTTCTACGGCAAAGTAAGAATACCAACAATCGGACATGCTGCGGTAGTCAATACTGCAAAGGATATTGCAGCAAAATCAGGTGCTAAATTGCACGTGGCATTATCCGGTGCCGATCATCCTCTCCCCAAAGCACTCAAAAAAGAACACGCTCAGGCGTTATTTGACCATCCTGTGGAAACACACCACAAGAGCGTAGTCCATTTCCTTTCCAACATGAGCAAAAATCATGATGACTTTACCCTAGTGGCAGGTCAGGATCGTGCCGAAGAATATAAGGCAATGCTCAAGAAGTGGAATGGAAAGAAAGATTCCCAGGGCAATGTACCATTCCATTTCAAAAAGTGGAGAGTCCATAGCATCCCAAGACAGGATGCAGTTGCGTCAAATCGTGACCCACAAAGAATGTCACCAAAGGAACTTGTCAGTTCAGTTTCAGCAACCAAAGTTGAAGCATTGGCAAAGTCGGGATCATATGATCGTTTCAAGGCATACTATCCTGGTATACATGAAAGACATGTAAAGAAATTATACAACCAGATCAGAACGTCAAATTCTATCAGGGAGTCTCTGGAAGTACCTGCTATTGGCCAGACCCTATCCAGAAAACTCATGCCACAGTTTCCTAAGAAACACGTCAAGGACTTCCTAAAATACCTGGACAATCAAGGTATTGCTCACAAGCAAAAGAATATTGATACCAGCAAACTCAAGTCAACTCAGTCTGAATTTGATGCTGAGAAGATCAACTCCCTACTGCAAAAGAAAGAGGATAACGATGCTATATTGGTATCTAATGATGATCATGTATTGGACGGCCATCATAGGTGGCTGGCAGACCATAACCGTTCCAGAGGACGCACAACTAGCAACGCTCATGTTGTAGACCTTCCTATTCTGGATCTTTTGAGTTTGTCAAAACAATATGTTTCCACACTTAGCGAGGACACAACTAGGAAAGAGTTTGTGCCATTGGTCAAGTCTTTCCTTGAGTTTGCTTGTAGTAAACTAGGCATCCAGAACACACCAAAACTCAAGTTCCAACCAGACGGTGATCGTAGTTTTGGTGGATATGTTCCATCGGATAATAGCATTGTATTGGTGTCAAAGAACAGACACCCTATGGATATTTTCAGAACCCTGGCACATGAACTGGTCCACCACAAACAAAACGAAGATGGTAGAATCGGTGACGTTGCAACATCTGGTGCTACTGGTTCAGATATTGAAAACGAAGCTAACGCAGAAGCAGGAAAATTAATGCGTTGGTGGGCCAAAGAAAACCCACATCATTTCAAAATGTCTTCCCTTGTAGAACACACCGCAATCTTTGTGGTTGGTGGTCCATGCTCAGGTAAAGACAAACTAATCAAACAATTAAATGAAGAATATGGTCTTAAGGAACTCGATGCTCAATACATCTTGAGTGGTAAACCTATTCTTTCTGAGCAGATCATAGTAAATGGATCAGCAGAGAATTTGGAAGATATTGTCAGAATCAATGACATACTCAAAGAAAACAATTATCATACCTCAATGATTTACGTCAATACCACCAATGAAATTTCCAAGTTGAGAAACGAGGAAAGAGAAAAACGTGGTCAGAGAGTGATGAATGAAAGTATCCGCTTTTCCAAATTTATGTCTGCTCAAAATAACATAGAGAAATTCAAGACATTATTCGGAGAAAATATGACAAAGATCAACAACTCAAAAGAAATCAATAAGGATTTTGAGAACCTATTGCAGGAAAACAACTCAAAACCAAAAGACAGAGAATGGGGAACCAAATCTCTTACCAAGATATATTCTAAAGAGACACCTGGATCAACCCAAGCAAGTCTGAAAAAGATGATTGCAAAGCGCGAAACCTTAAACTATACAGACACCAATCCTGGTGACGTGGGTAGTGGTATTGGTCCAACCTATGGTCAGAAATCAGTAGGATTCAGTGGTCTTGCTGAATGGGCATCCAACCCAGAGACAATTGCGAAGTTTGAGAAGCGCTATGGCAACAATGCACAGCAGAAATTGGATGAGGTGGTTGCTCAACTATCAGAAGCAACAACCAAGATCAGCAAACCCAAGTCTTTTTCTAGCATTAGGGAGTCATTTGATAAGGGATTGCTAGATCGCAGGGGTACTGTACCAGATCAAGGACCAGGAAATAGTGATAGTATTGGTGAAGACAGACCTCCCAAGAAATCCAAATGGTATAAACCAAAAGCAAAAAAACAATAAATAAACAACCATGTAATCTCGAAGGATATAACCAAATGTTCAAAAAGAATGATCCACTTGTAGAAGTATCAAAGAAAATAATGCAGGAAAACGAAACCAGAAGACAAGTGGAGTCTTTGGTTAACGAATCATTGGGAATAGAAGACAAAAAGGTTCTACCAAGAGAACTTTTTGCAGAATACGATACTATCCTGGCAGAAGCACAATCAGTTGCTTTGAAGGAAGGTATTGAAGCATTGGATGAAATGCTAGGTAAGGGTGAAAAGAACCTAAAGTCTTTAGAAAATTATTATAGTATCCAAAATGATAGAATTTCAAATATCCGAGATAGAAAAGAAGATAAACGAGCAGCTAGGCAAATTTCAAAAGACCGTACTGGATATTGGTCTGATGCAGATAAGAAATCAACGGCTCAATACGAAAAAGGTAGAATTAAGCGCGATAGAAAATATGCCGCCTCTCTTAGTAAGAGGTCTAAAAAACTAGCTTCAAAGCTTGGTCTCAGAGAAGAAGAACAGTTGGATGAAGTTTCTCTAAAGAAAGCAATTGCTGCTTACAGAAGTTCTTCCGAAGGAGAGCATTGGAATAGAAATGATTATGAAGGAAATGATAAAGCAGCAAACGCATATCGCAAGCAGAAGAATAAGTTTAAGTCATACATCCATAAAAAGGGTGGTGATAAAGCAGTTGGTGATGCTGAAAAAGGTGCGAAACAGGATATAGAAGGTAAGAAATATAGTAGCTATAGTAATGATACAATTTCAGCGCGCAAAGACGTTCTTGATAAAGAAAAAAAGAGTGGTCGTTGGGGAGTATTTTCAAAAGGACCAAAGAAAGGTCATTTGAAGCAAGCTGGTGAACATAAGAGATATATGAAAGTAACCCATGACAGTGTTATGAAAGATGCCAAGAAAAAGGTAAATCTTCCCGAATCCGAACAGTTGGATGAAGTGACAATCAAAGCTATTGTTAAGAAGATTGCAAATGAATTACCTTCAAGAAAGAAAAAAATTGAAGACCTAAACCGTCGTGCTATGCAGAAACCTACAGTCAAAGGTTGGGCAAATGCACAGAAGCGTGTCAATGCAGCTGTGAACGAGGAACAGTTGGATGAAGAATTTAAGCATGTCAAGGTAGCAAAAAAAGGTGATGTAGAAAAAGCATATAGACTTGATCGTGGTGACAGAAGAATTGATATTAGAAAACATAAAGATGGTAGTTGGGTAGCAGATTCTAACTTTGGTCATACCGAATCTGATGGTAATGATTATCACAGCTCTGAAAAAGACGTTAAGAGAGTTTCTACACCAGCCAGACGTGCAATTAAATCTGTAATGAAAGGCGCTAGGGATCAAAGAGATGCTATTAAAGACGAATTGGATGAATCTGTAAGAACACCTCTACCAAAGGTTTACAAGAAAAAAGCAATAAAGGAAGATACCTCAATTGAAGCAATCAATGAGGAAATCTATGATAATCTCCTAGCAAATCTAATTGAAGCATATCAGTCTAGTGAAGATGCTTTCAATGACATGGTTGATTCTCTTACTGAGGAGCAATTGCAAATCTTGGGTTTTACGGAGGGGATTCAGTAAGTCCTGAGTCCCCCGACCAATTGAATGAAATGGGAGTTAGACCAGCTGGTGGTTCGACAATGGGAAGACCAGTGCCAAAACAAGCTGCTCAAAGTCCTGTGGCAATTGGTCCAGGAACTGCACCTACTGCACAAAGAACAGCAAGAGAAGCAGCAGCGAAGGTACTTCAGGGTTCAGGTAACAATCCTCAGAATGCACCATATAGAAATGTAGCACCAAGACCTACTCAGTCAATGGATAATTATGTAAGACAAGATGCTAAGATTCCTATTAAACCTTTGGGACCAAATGCAAAAGTTTCTGATCCAGGACCAAATGCAAAGGCCTCTCTAGGTAAAGGTTATGATGTGAATGCACGTACCCAAAATTTACCTGTTCAAGGTCGTAATCAAAGTATGTTAGTGAAAGGTGTAAAACCTTTGGATACAAACAAAAAGGTAACACCTTCTACTAGTACTGTCACACCAATGATTGCAAGAAAACCTGCTCAGCAGGAACCAGTGCAGACTTCTACACAACCAACTGCTACAAATAATGCACCTGCACCAAAAGCCAGACCAGCACCAGTGTTAGGTAGTGGTGCTAATCTTCCTGGTTCAACGACAGGTGGTGGAACACCAGAAAGTGCATTCGTAAACAAGAAAACAGGAATTGGTTATAGAGCTTCACAACAAGGTCTACCAGGTGGTCCTTCAGGTCAAACACCAGAAAGATCAACTGGTAATGATACAGCAGCAGGCAGCTCTGGAAATGATAAAATTTCTAAGGCACCAACACCTGCCGCAGTGAAACCGCGTCCTAGACCACAAGCAAGACCTGCGGCACCAGCAAAAGAAACAACAGGTGACATTATGAACAGAATGTGGGTGAAGGAATCATTTGAAAGTTTCCTGAGAAACAACTTTCTTAAGGGTTAGATATGGAACACTCAAAACTAATACAAACTATCAAGAAGGTGAGTCTTAATAGACTAAACGAAAACTATAAGGTTACCAAGAAAAAGAAAAAGTTAGTCAGAAAAAATGACCAGAGTGATATTATACTCAACCCAGTTATTGACAGCTTTTCGGCAAATAGATAAATATTCAAACAAAATCTTAAAGGAGAATCAAATATGCTTTGGGGAAATATAGATACTGCTTCTGGTAACCAGAAGCCTGTATTTGCTAATACCACAAATGTCACATCGAGTTCAACAATTCATGGCGAAGCTGCTAATACAAATACCTACTACGGTCAGGTATATGGTGTTTCTGCTACAGAAGCAGCAAACAATACTGGACATGGAAAGAAAGTTGTCCATGCTGGTTGGGTAAGCCAGAAGATTGGAACAGGACCTATCAAGTCAATTGGTTGGTCTGGTGGTACAGGGTATAACGCAGCAGGTTACTTGAGATTCACAGATGGAAGTGTATTGGGTGATGGAACTGGAGCAAATGCTTCATTCACCATTGCTAACACACTAAACGTTATGCAGTCTTATTCAACTAATGCACAATGGAATGTAATCAACAGCATCACAGTAAACGATGGTGGTTCATTGTATTCCAACTCTACTTTGATCGCAGTTGCAGGCCCTGCAGCTATTTCAAACGCAACATTTACCATCGTTCTTGGTGGTAGAGGTGATCGCACAAACTATGAAACATTGGTAGCAATGGGTTCAATGGTTGGTGACGACGATAATGACGACGTATTCTTTCCAGGAACATAATAATGGTTAAATCGTTCAAGACTTTTCTAGATGAAGAAGTTGTATTGGCAGCTACAGTAAAGAGATTTTTGGTTGATATTGATAATCCAGCAGTTAGGGATCATATCAACCAAACTCTTGCCAATGAATTAAGTGCATCATTGACACCATACAACGCATTAACTAAGGCAAGAAAAGTCTTGGCAAACTATCATATCAACGTTGGTGCCACACCTTTCATGGAAGGTAGCAGTGGTGAACGTTCTTGGGTATTGAAACAGTTTGGTGAAATATCTGGAATGAATGATCAAGGTGAGGTTGTAACAAAGGATCCTAGTCCTTATACAATCGTATTTACCTGGAATACAGTTTCTGGTTGGTGTATTGCAAAGTGCAGAATTGTATCACCAGAAGAATTGAGTGAAGGTATATTATCTGGTTTGAAACATGCTACTGGTGCAAAGACCAAGTGGGGTGGAGCTATTGCATCCGCTGCAACTATCGCAGCAACCGCTGGTGCAGGAGCAGCAGTATGGCCAGCTCATCCAATAGTTGGTGCAGGAATAGCAGGAGCATATGCATTGAGAAAGATTATACAAAGAGCACGAGCAAAGAAACCAGATTTGGTTGAAGCACGTCTAACACCAGCTGAACGCAGAACAATCCTAGATGCAAGACGTATGGAAGCATCCATGCAGGGTCGCAAAGTGAAAATGCCAAGACCAAAACCAATGAGTAAGAAAGACGCAGAAAAGGTATTACAGGATGCAAAGAAAACTCATTTCAATATGGCAAGCAATATCAGAAGACTTCCAAAAGAAGCAAAGAAAGAAACCACTATCAATCACAGACCCGTGATGACAGTTGCACCAAGACCTATTGATCTTGGAAAGCATGAATACAAACTAGTCAAACCAACACCCACCAAAAGATATATGCCTGAACCAGATGTTAAGAGTGAATTTGATAAACATATTGATTCCTATAATAAGACTGGTAAGAAGGCCTACCTAGCAGCTGCAGAGCGAGCAGCTCAGGCTCACTATGCTTCCAATTATCCAGAATATCCAGAAGAAGCTCAGAAGAAACTTAATGATAGAATGCATGTTTTGGGAACAATTAGACAATCCAATCCAAGCTTTTTAGGAAAGATTAAGAAGCTCTTTAGAGAAGAAATTACTCCTAATACCTCAAAAGAAACTATCATCCATGATTTTGTTCATTCCAAGAACAAGACATTCAAAGGTGACAGTAAGAAGAAAAAGATCAAGAGAGCATTAGGAGCTTATTACTCAATGCATAAGGAATAGGGAATGAATGTTTGATGATTTGACAGATGATAACTTTATGATATATGCCCTGAAATGCTACTCAACTCCAAATTGCATAATCTCAGAGTTCAATGAAGACTTCAATAGGATAAAGTATATCAAGAGATTATTCAGGAAATATAAAGATACTGGAGACTTGAAGGAAAGATTAATACTGAATCACATCATAGTCCTAGGTAATGTTTTTGGTCCAGAAGCAGTATCTAGGATACTTTTTTATAAGATAGATGAGGAAGACTATCCATTACTCAAATCATTCCTAACCTATCTTAACTTAATGCCTAAGCTGATTAGAGGAATACGAGGTAAGGATTACTTGAATTCTTCTCTTACAATGGATTTCTTTGTAGCTAAGCGTCTTAGAGCTATCTAAAGCTTCCAGCTAAGGTATCATTATTTACTGGGACATAGCTTATATAACACTTGTCAAGCCCTTTGTCAAGCGAAAAGAGAAGAAAATGAGAAAAAAGTTTGTACTTAAAGAAACCCCATTTGAAATGGCTTATTATAATAAGGACGAAAACTCACTTCATAGTAGCAAGGAAGATTACCGAAAAGGTAAGACTTCTAAGAGACTTGAAAGTAAAAATTTTGGTGAGTTCAAGGAAATTGGATCAACTCCCACCCATAAGATTTATAGGAAAATAATAAAACATAATCGTGGTACACACTCAGCTAGTTTTTTGGCAATGCATAAAGAGACTGGTGAACCTCATGTTTATGTTTCTGGAAAGTATGATACTAAGGAAAAGAAATTAACTGTTTCATATCTAGCTGGTCATCCAAATAACACACTCAAGGCCCATGACTTCTACCATCACCTATTACTTGCTGGTCACGTAAAAAAATTGGTGTCAGATGATATTCAATCTCCAGGTGCAAAGAAAGTGTGGCATAGACTATCACAAAAACCTCATGTTGGTATGACAACTACTGATGGTAGAAAAGTTAACCCAAAAGACAGTATTGAAAAATTTGATCAAAAACATTATACTAGTGATGCCAAAGAAAGAGAAATAGGTAAAAATATAACTGATTGGAATGAAAAAAGTAAAATACGTAAGAAAGAATATGCTAAAGCTAGTCGCAGATTTGTAGCAAAATCAACTCTTGAGGAAGAAGCACCAACCAATAGTGTTGCAGGTGGTGGAGTTCCTAGTCTAACAGATGGTTCAGTTGTACCACCAAAGGCAAGAGCATCATGGAAAGCTGCCAATGCAAAAGGCCAAGGTATCCTAAGACGCAAGATTGAAAGTCTTCCTTTAAGAGAGGGAACTTTTGCTGGAATGAAAACCTTTATTGTTCCTTCCCATGTGGTAGAAAATTGTAAATACCACAAGATTAAACATAAGCATTGGACTAAATACCTTGGGGAAGATGCAATAGGTGTCGCTATAAGAGAATTCGCAAATTCACATCCTGACGAAGCTATTATCCTAGAAGACGAAAGAACTGGGACAATGGTCTTCTGTAGGTACGGGAAGAAATAAATACCCTCCACATCATTTAAAACTGATTGACGATACAATGTTATTGTGATATATCATGGTAACATAGGTAAATAACATGCCAAACAGAAACGTTGGTAATGACCAATCAAACCAGAGTTATGGTGGCATCGACATTAGAAATATCAGTGTTCCACTATTAACTGACATTTCTGTGATAACTTTTTTCTGCTGGTTGATTATAGGTGCTTTTGATGCAAAAGATAAGATTACTGATGATTTCAGAAAAGAGTTAAAAGAAACTACTCAGAAATTTGACTCTGACCTTAAGATGATTAAGGATCAGAATGAAAGACTATTGGAAAATTTCTGGACAAAGAAAGATCAGTTAATTTGGTGCTATGAGATACAAAAGAAGAATCCGGGATTCGTCTGCCCTGATTATAACTTCCTAAAGCAACAAGGTCTTTTAGGAACATATGAACAACAAAATCATTCAGGTTTTTATACTACACCTAAAGAGAATATGGGAAACAAATAAGACTTGACCTCTAGATGATTTTGATGTATTATGACTGATTGATGAAACTGGATATATTGTCATGGCACTTTTTGTGGATATTAAATACGTTAATCTTGTGTCTCCGCGATTGGAAAGGTTTACACACCGGGAACAATATGTTTGGAACTTTAGGTGTCCAATCTGCGGAGACTCAAGAAAAAATAAGAGCAAGGCACGTGGATATTTTCTGAGAAAGAAATTCGGAATATATTACATGTGTCACAATTGCTCTGCATCTATGTCTTTGGGTAATTTCCTGAAACACATGGATAATTCATTATACAAACAATATAGAATGGACACGTACAAGGAACAAAATCACGCAAATGTTCCTAGACCAGACCCTCCCATGATTCCAAAACCAACCATTAAGACACCAGTGGTAAAAAGTCTTCCACTGGAATCAATCTCTGAGCTCGACGATGATAATATCGCGAGACAATATGTTATGTCCAGGAAAATCCCAAAGAAATTCTGGCACGATCTTTATTATGCAGAAAATTTCAGAGATTTTGCGGATAAATTTTTTGTGGGTCACGATAAAAAAATTCTCGATGAACCACGACTCGTAATTCCCTTTTATAATCAAGAGGGAATTTTGCAAGGTATCCAGGGTCGTGTCTTGGTGGAGTCCAAGGTTAGATATATAACAATGAAGGTTTGTGATGATGCAAGCAAACTTTTCGGACTTGATCGAGTGGACTTGACAAAACAAATTCTTGTTGTAGAAGGTCCCATCGATAGTTTATTTCTACCTAATTGTATAGCAACTATGGATTCCTCTCTCATTGGTGTAAAAAAGTCATTGGGAGAAAGAGATTACTTGTTTGTTCCCGACAATGAACCTCGCAATCCAGAAATCATTAGGGAAATTAAGAAGATCGTCAAAGCAGGTAATAAAGTTTGCATTTGGCCTGAGAGTGTAAAGGAAAAGGATATTAATGATATGATCAAGTCTGGTCTAACAGAAAAGCAGATCACTAATATCATCGAGGAAAATACAGTTGAAGGACTAGCAGCAGAGTTAAAATTTCAACAATGGAGTAAAACATAAAATGAACTACTTACTTTTCATCCTTCCTCTCATTTACGCAATAACAAATAGAGTAAGAGGATCATTGGGATTTGGTGGTGTCGTTGGTGGCATCGTTACAGGTCTTGTTATTGCATTCTTCACACAGAATTATATCCTTGCAGCATTGACAGTTGGTCTATACATTGCTGGTGAGTCCTGGGGTTGGGGTAAGTGGATCATTAGCGTACCGCATTGGGGTGATCCCAATTGGACACCATCACAAATTCTACTTGTTAGAACAGACGGCAAAAACAATGGTATCCACTGGCTTGCTAATAAACTTTGTTCACAGACAAAGAATTTTAGCAGATATGCACAGATTGCACTGGCATTAAGAGGACTATGGTGGTGGGCGCCCATATATATTGCAATCGCGGCATTTGGACATGCAACAATAATTGGCACAGTTGTTGCTTGTCTTCTGTCACTGACATTCCCACTGTGTTACTATATCACATATAATGTTGACAGTGTGAATTTTTGGGGATACGGGGAAATACTATACGGGTTTATTCAGGGATTGGCATTGATTTGCGTTTTGTTTGTAATTTGAAAGGAAAGTTGTTATGAGTGTAAAAATAATTGCAGTATCACATCCTGTATCAGGAGAATCACCACAAGACCTAATTGCTTACTGCGCAAGAGTGAGTAATCCTGCTAATCAAGAAAACTATGATACGGCAGAGAAACTACTGACATATTGCATTAGGAACAAACACTGGAGTCCGTTTGAAATGGTCTCCGTCACATTTGAGATTAATACCACAAGAGACATTGCACGTCAAATTCTAAGACATAGAAGTTTTAGTTTCCAAGAATTCTCTCAGAGATACGCAGACCCAAGTCAATTAGGTTTCACTGTGAGAGAAGCACGATTGCAAGACACAAAAAACAGACAGAATTCTATCGAAACATCCGATGAAGAATTAAAGAAAACATGGAATGCAAAGCAAGAGCAAATTATCCATGAATGCAAACTTGCATATAAATGGGCCCTTGAAAATGGTGTTGCAAAGGAACAGGCACGTTCCGTTCTTCCAGAAGGATGTACCAATAGCAGATTGTATATGTCTGGAACACTCAGATCATGGATCCACTATTGTCAATTAAGAACTGCAAACGGTACACAGAAAGAACATATCGAGGTTGCAAAGGAAATTTGGGAAATACTTGTAGTGGAATTCCCATTCTTGGCAAGCATTGAAAAAGTAACTCTAAGTGAATTGCTTGCAAGTCATATCGCAACCGAATTGGAAATCGAAGCAAGACAAACAGAGATTACACCGGTAACTGATACATTTACTAGACGGTATAATCTGGTTGACAAATTCTTGAGTATGATAAGGAAGAAATAATGTTATTTGTTGATACGGAATTTAATGGGTTTGGTGGACAATTGCTTTCTATGGGCATATGTTCAGACCAGCATGACCATGAATTTTATGCTGCCATTTACCCACCAAAGGAAATTCATCCATGGGTAAAAGAGCATGTTATGCCACTTATACTTGTTGATTATATTTCATATGGAGATTTTCAGCATAAACTAGTCCAGTATTTGATGAAACATGCAGACGAGGTAATTGTTGCAGATTGGGCCGAAGACCTTTCGCATTTGTTGCAATGTTTGGTTGGACCAAATGGATTTTGTTTTAAGGTATTTCCGAAATTGCAACTTATCAATTCGGGTAAATTATACCCCAAGATTCCACATAATGCAATATCAGATGCTCGTGCTTTGAGGGATTGGTATGAGAAAGAACAAGAAAAAAATAGGTAGGAGAAGTAAATGGCGACCACACAAAATTACTATCTTGAGGAACAAGATACAAGAACACTATTATCCAATACAAAGTTCTTTGAGAGTTATAGCAGATACAATAAAGACAACAGCAAATATGAAGTGTGGGATGAATCAGTAGCAAGAGTAATGGATATGCACAAGACCTTTTTCAAGGACAAGTTGGAAAAGGTTCCTGAACTGAATCAATATTTCCAGTATATTGAGGATGCATACAAGAACAAAAGAATTTTAGGTGCACAAAGATCATTGCAATTTGGTGGTGACCAATTACTCCAGCACCATATGAGAATTTACAACTGCTTTTCCATTGAAACCAGGTTCCTGACAAAAGAAGGTATTAAAAGTTTTGAAGATTTTGAAGATGGTTCTGTCGTTGAAGTTTTGACACATACAGGACAGTGGAAAAAATCTATTGTTAGAAATTATGGAAAACAAAAATTAAACAAATTAGTGTTCCGAAAAAGCAATACAGACAAGGTAGTTTATTCTACAGAAAATCATAGGTGGTTGTTAGCAGATGGTACAGATACTACAAACCTATCTGTTAATAATTTGATTTATAAGGAACCATCTATTTTTAAGGATTTTGTTTGGGAAGCTTCAACGCCCGAGGAACAATTGTATTGGTGTTATGGATTTGTTTATGGTGATGGTACTGTAAACAATAAACATTCTATGGTAAGACTTTGTGGTAAAGATTCGAGATTTGAAGAAAGATTCACTAAGATGGGATTTGGAACTTCTTCTAGTCTTTCTTTGAAAGGTGATATTATTGTTTATACTGGAAAATATTCAAAAACATTACCTGATCCTACTATAGATTCTCCGGAATTAATTCGCGCGTTTGTTAGAGGTTATTTAGATGCTGACGGATGCAAAAATAATAATCCGGGGGGGAAACAGTTTACAACTATACAAACATCATCTCCAGAATCTATGAATTTTATTAGAAACTGTTTTCCTATTGCTGGTGTTCATGTAATAAGTGAAAAGGATTATACTGGACATATAACTAATTTTGGTATAAGACCGGAAACATCTAGATTTACTATTTGTGATCATTCTGGATCAAAATATAATACTGGTTGGAAACTCTTGTCTAAAGAAGAAACTGATAGATTTGAAGATGTTTGGTGTCTAGAAGTTGAAGATGATAAATCATTCATTTTGGAAAGTGGAATTGTTACGGGGAATTGTACTTCTTCACATCTTGATCGTCCTGCTTTCTTTGGAGAGTATTTCTATATTCTCCTATGTGGTGCTGGTGCGGGGTATTCAGTTCAAAAACACCACATTGCAAAACTACCTATGATTCGTCCTCGCACCAAGCAGGCAAAGATTCATACAATCGATGATACTATTGAAGGATGGGCAACAGCACTTAACGTTCTATTGTCTTCTTATTTTATTGGAGGTGGTGTTCATCCTGAGTATGAAGGTAGACGTGTTCACTTTGAATTCCATAAGATCAGACCAAAAGGTTCTGCAATATCTGGTGGGTTCAAGGCACCAGGTGCTGAACCACTTAAGCGTGCATTGGATAGAATTGAAACTCTATTGAATAGCATTGCCGAGGATGGTATTCTTCGACCCATTGATGCTTATGATATTTGTTGCCATACTGCGGATGCTGTCCTTTCTGGTGGTGTCCGTCGTGCTGCAACAATTTGTCTATTCTCCAAAGACGATGAAGAAATGATCAAGGCCAAGACTGGCAATTGGAATATGATCAATCCACAAAGAGCAAGATCAAATAACAGTGCAGTTATTAAGCGCGATGAAATCACCTATGAAGAATTCCAGAAACTTGTTGCAGTTGTAAGAGAATTTGGTGAACCTGGGTTTGTCTTTGTTAGTTCATACGAGCATTGCTTCAATCCATGTATTACAGAAGATAGTTGGATTGATACTAATTTGGGGTTGAAGCAAGTAAAAGAATTGATTGGTGTTCCTTTCTATGCTATCGTTGATGGTCAGGAGTATGAATCTAAGAAAGGTTTTTGGAAAACTGGTAAAAAAGAAGTTTTTGAAATTGAAACTTTCCGTGGTTATAAAGTGAAAGCTACTGATAATCATAAAATTCTCATTGAAAGAAATAAAGAAAGAGTTTGGTTAGAAGTTAAAGACCTAAAAATTGGTGATAAGATGGTCATAAACGAAAATTTGAATCTGGATATTGAAATTAATAGAGACGAAAAAGACCTTGGATGGTTATTGGGTGAAGTTGTGGGTGATGGTTGTCACAATCCTGAGAAATATAATTCATTGGTTAGATTTTGGGGGAATACAGCAAAAACTTTGTCTAAAAAAGCTGAGGGTATATTTGCAGAGAAATTCCCGTCATTATATTCTAGCAGAAATGCAAAACCAGTGTTCAATAAATTGAATGACACATATACAATATCAAACAAACCATTTACAGATTTTTGCTCATTATATTTAGAACCAGGTACAAAAAATATCAAAACGGAAATGATTGGCACAATGTCCAATTCATTTATTGCCGGGTTTATTTCAGGTTTGTTTGATTCTGATGGTACAATTAATTGGTCCAAATCATCTAACAGTCGATCAATTAGATTAACACAAAATAATTTAAATAGATTGGAAATGATTCAAATCCTATTATCTAAAATTGGTATTGCATCTTCGATTTATAAAGATCGACATCCAAACAAATCGTGGGAAAATTATGACAGTAAACCTATCCATGAATTACACATTTCGCGAAATTGTATGGATAGATTTGCCGAAATTGTGGGGTTTTGTGATCCTAATAAACATAAAAAAATGAATGAAATGTTAAATTCACGTAGAAGGGTAGCTTATCGCGATAAGTTTATCTCTGAAATAATCAATATTAAATCTATTGGTGTCGAAACTGTATATGACTGCACAGTAGAAAATATCCATTGTTTTTCTGCAAATGGAATGATTGTGCATAATTGTGTAGAAATTGGTATGCTTCCTAAGACAAAGAAGGGTGTATCTGGATGGCAAGGATGTGTTAAAGGAGATACAAAACTTTTAACAAAAACAGGCATAGTAAATATCGGAGATGTTATTGATAAGGAAGTTGAAATATGGAATGGTAAAAAGTGGTCAAAAGTAAAACCATTTATTACTGGGTATGACAGAAACTTTTATAGAGTAAACTTCGGTGATGGTTCTTATCTTGATTGTACTGAAAATCATAAATTCTTAGTGAAAAATAGATTCGATAAAGAGTATAAAGAAATGACTACTCTCGATTTGTTGCATGATGTTGGTAAATATACAATGCATGTTCCTAGATCAAATATCATTATGTCTGATGAAAACAGAAAAGATGTTGATCATGATTATGATTATGGATTTATTCTTGGTGATGGTACAGTACGTCAGAACAAGAGCTCTGCTACAGCAATAGTATATGAGCACTATTTCAATAGGAATTTTCCGGTAACAGGTAAATTACAATCTGAGAGAGTATGCAAATATAAGGGTAATAAGGTCAAAACATATTACTGGAACAAAGGTGATCTGGACCTGGAATTTGCTTATGATTTAAAGTACGGTTCTGAATTACCTTCTGAAATGTTTTCTCAATGGAGTAGAAAATCACTACTAAACTTTTTTGCAGGATGGATTGATACAGATGGAAGTGTAGGTAAAACAGGATGTAGAATTTATGGCACCGAAGGTCATATTAGGTCTGCACAATTATTATTATCTATGATGGGCATTAATAGCTCTGTTAATCTACAATCAAAAAGAGGTATAAAAACAAATTTTGGTGTTAGAAACAGAGACGTTTGGTATTTGCAAATTACAGAAACTAAAGATTTGTATTCTTATAAAAAGGAAATTGTTTCTGGTGTTCTCACTAAAAAGGGTAAATATCAGACGATAAAATCTATCATACCTCTTTCTGGTAAAGAAACTTCTTATTGTTTTGAAGAAAAGGAAGAACATTGTGGAGTATTTAATAATGTCCTAACAAAGCAGTGCAATCTTGTTGAAATGAATGGTTCACT
>CALMMZ010000129.1 GCA_937868685.1 uncultured bacterium
CAAATGTCAGACATCTTATTTGTAATTATATACGCAATAGTTTTACACCGTGAATTCCGTATCTGGAACCACAGAAGACAAGCAACAAAAAGAATTAAAGATTACATCGAACGTGAACACGCCAAGCACCCTACGAATTCAAATGTTACAGTCAGAGAGGTGCCGGTAAAAAAAAACAAGCGTAATGCGAAGACTGTTTAAGAGCATAGGCTTGCTTGTAATACTCATTATTATACTGTTTTATTATATTATTGACAAAGAATGGAAAGAGATCTCATAAAATCAAACCAGCGCTTTTATTATGACGGTGAACTATGCCCCGGCAAACTATTAAAGAAGTCCGGTGAAAAAGAAATCAACGTAAAAAAGTTTAATGCCGTACAGATTGGTGAAAGATATTTTTTACTTGATCCCAACATTAGTTCCGAAGTATTTCTTAATCTGCAGTTCAGGAACGGACAGTATGAATATCTTTATAAATCAGGTGACAAAATCATAGTCAGAGATGAAAACGGAGTAGAAATAATGCCAACTGAATGGATAGAAAAAGGCGTTAAAGTTATAACACCGGATGGAATTGGCAGAGTCGAAACAGTTGGAGGCAACGTAGCCTTGGTTAAATCAGCCGAAGGACTTAAAAACTACTATATTAAGAACTTAAAATATGCTGAAACAACATCGGACTTGCAGCAATACCGAAAAGGCTGGCAGATTTATGAGCAGATCTTACCACAGATACAACAAGAGATTAAAAATGACAACACACAGCTTCTTAAGGGTGCATTTATGGACACTTTTAATGAGTTAGATGCTAAAATGCCTAAGAAAGTCAAAGAGCCAGTGGTTGAGCCGGTTAAAACCCCAGTGGCTGAACCGATTAAAGTTACCCCACAGGATGCAACACCAAAAGTCAGTTTGGTATCAAAGATAAAAAATGCTTTCAAGAAACCAAAAGATATACCGGCACCAACAATAGTCAACGAACCAACAGTAAATACGCCAACAGTAAATGTAAATCACGACCTTGCTGTTCCACCACCCCCAGCTCCTAAAGCTACAAGCTTAGACCATCTTGGTAAAAACTACATTCACGTTGATGAATCCAACAGAGCAGGGCAAGATAACCATGTTTTAACACACATTGGACTAAATCCGGACACCACAAATGATAACGATAAATATTTGTATCATTACGAAGTAGGCTCTCACAGAGATCCTATTGCCACTACACATTATTTGAAACCAAACGGAGAACCAGAGGATAATCCACCCATTAAAGGTGGCATTTATATACCGGGGGAGGAAGTTATCAACAAGACCAACGGAGAAAGACATACAGTAGTGTCTCATATAGATTTTAATAAAGACACAGGTGCTTTAAATCCAGTGAATATGCTGGTAAAAGACTCAAACGGACAAATAAAATCTGTTCCGAGAGGTGATATGAAACTTGCTTCGCATGACAGAACAAAACATACGATTGTAAACACAGATAAAGGTAATAAACACTTACACGATGTTAAAGAAGGCGATATAATAAATCATGAAGGCGACAAACACAGTGTAATCTACTCAGATCCGCACAAAGGACTTGCCACGGTTAACCAGAGATCCGGACAAATGCACTTTACTTCTGTTAACAATTACCATAAACCATACTTAGGACAAGTAAAACCAGAGGCAAAAGAAGGTCAAACAGTCCAAATAGGTAAAAAGCGATACACGATTGAGCATGTTAGCGGAGAAGAAGAAAAAGGTATGTCAATTTTGAGTACCACCAACAAATTAGGCGAAAAAGAATACTTTGAACACCCGACTGACAAGCTATATGACAAAATATTAAAGCCTGCAGACTTGCAGCAATACGAAGGAGACCGATTTGACCCTAAAGCACCAAAAAGCAGCACAGAAGAAACGGATCCAAAGGCTTACCCACACGCAGACACAAAGGACATAGACAGTGCAGAAGATATTTTAAAGTTAAAATCAACACACCCGAACCTGTCTGATGATGATATTGACTTTTTAAAGACCGGCAGAGGATTAAATCTTTCAGACATTAACAAAATGAGTCCGGAAGAAGTTAAGACCATTCTTGACAAGCGACCTAGTACAGGAGCCAAGGTTCCGGACAGTAATCCAATGCCAGAAACTCCATTACCGCAGCCGGTTCAGGAACAAAAGCAAAAATCACGTCTTGACCAGATTGCAGAATTGCACGATAATGCGTTTGGTGAGCATAATAAAACAGTCAACAAAGATTCAGTTACTCACCGAGTGGGTATAGGAGACTTAGCAATTAAAGCAGGGTTAGGTGGGACAGAGATTTTAAACAAAGAAGTTCCAATTGGTAAAAACAAAACTGCAATAATTCATGACATTGATCCTATAAGTAAAAAGATTACGTTCCGAATGAAAGGTGATGATCCAGAAGACAGGAAGAAATATAAGACCAGAACAATAGAGAATTTTAAAACTTACGTTCAGGAAAACGAAAAGCTTGACCCACGAGCCGACACAGATGTAAGGTCAAGACAAGTAGCACACGAAAATGACTTTCAGAATAAAGTTTATGAAAGAGTAGCAAAGCACTTACACGAAAAAGGGCTTGAACCAACCAAGGAAAACATTGACAACGAGCTTAACACTTCCAACACCGGATTAAGACAAAGCTTAGAACAGTACCACAAGACATACGAAGCCAATCACAACAAAGAAAAAGCCAAAGGCAGCATTGTTGACCATCCGGACTATGAGAAGTTAGATATGGACAAAACCTTGTCAAGAGTTCCTAACATAGAGGAAAAAGTCAAAGGTGAACTTGCTAAAATCAAAGGCAGCAGAGAAGAACAACGAAAAAAAATAAAGGAGTCGCTTGTTGATGATATAGCAAAAGAGTATCTCAAAAACGGAAGGGAGTATGACGAAAAACCAGAAGTAGAACCAACACAGGAAGACTTTGATATGCACAGAAAGCTTGGAGGAACCGACCAAGAAGTCCACGAAGGAGTCAAGCAAAGAATGGCTGAACTGCAAGGTCAGCAAGAGTATGAGAATAAAGTTGAACAAGGCAGACAAGCTCTTAAAGAGGGACAGTTAAAAGCTAAGTTAGCAAACGAAGAACGAGAAAAGATGTCGGACAAAGAATATCTTGAGAATATTTATAACAAAAAAGACAATATAAAAAAGAGTTCGTTAAATGAACAAGTTGGCGTTCAGCAAGACAAGGGCAAGTTGGCATTTAACAACAATCCAAATTATCATAATACAGAATTCGAATACCACATTGTCCCAAGAAATAAAATAACAACTTCCCACACCCCTATACAGGGAGCAGACAGTAAAGTCCCATTCACTCCAAACGCAGAACATCCTGCAAGTGGTCAAGGTAGAGAGGGCTATCACAGTGAAAACATTAAAGGAGAAACAGATCGGAAGAAAGTTAAAGATATTGCAGACAATCCAGAATTTGACCAACTAATAAATACTTCAAGAAGTGCAAGCGAACAAGCTCCGCCATTAATTGACGCAAGAGGTCATGCTATTAATAATGGTAGGTTTATGGCAATGGATATAACAAGCGATGAAAATAAAAAGGGATATTCAGAACATTTAAAATCTCAATTGCCATCACTGTTCCCTAATGCCACTCCAGAGCAACACGAACAAATGAGAGCTAGCATAGATAAAATGACAGCAGAAGGAAACACTCCAATGCTTACAAGGGTACCTATAAACAAAACAGATGGAGAGGCTTACGATCTTGGAAAGCATGGAGAGGATTATGGCAAATTTGCTTCTGCCACAAACGAGGGTAATATAAAAGCTCTTGGAGAGTCAGAAAAGATTAAAGCAGTTCAAAACTCTTTAACAGATGAAGATAAAAATAAATTATTTAGTTTCATCCCAGAAGGGCGAACAATTGGTAATCATATTAAAGATGTAAAGAAAGCAGATGAAATCCTTGACCATTTACAAAGCAAAGGAATAATTAGTGACACAGAAAGATCAACTCTTTATGGTGATGATAGAAGATTAAACGATAAAGGCAAAAAATATTTATCGGATATTTACAAGAACGCTTATTTTGACAAAGAAGGTGCGGACTTGTTAGATAAAAACAAAATGATTGGTCAAAAAGTATCTGACTTCCATTCAAGAAACAGCGATGAATTGAACGAAATAAAAACTCACAGCAAAGCATACGACTTACAACACGATATTAAAGATGCTTTTAAATCTATGATTGCTGACAAAGACCAATCAGCCGGACAACAAAAAATAACAGAGGATTCCAATGTTGTTAAAGGATTAAGATATTTAATGGAATACGCAGGCAAAGGCAAAGATTCGGAAGGTGTCGAATATGATGACGGCAAAGACGCACTTAAAAAATATATTGAAAGCGTCAGAAAGCTAAAAGAAGGCGGTGGGATGTTCGAAATCCCAGAAGACGAAAAAGATCCAAAAGATTTCAAAGAGAAATATTTCGACAAATACGCAAAACTATTTGACCAACAAAAGAAAATAGAAGCTAACAAGCAAAGCTCCGGAAAAGCACAAGTAAAAAACCAACCCAAGGAATCAGAAAGCAAACTTGACATTCACCCAGCTGGTGAGTTAATAAAGGAATTGCAGAATGATGACAAAAGCGTTTCAGTTGAAAACGAAAAACCGGATAACCCAATTGAAAACAAAGAAGATAACATTTCAAGTGAAAAATCAGTTGGAGACATAAGCAACTTACCAGACGGAAGGTTTGAAGTATCAGAACCCGATGGTGGAAAAGCCAACTTCACAGACGAGTCCAAAGCCAAAGAGTATTCCAAGGTTTTAAAACAGCAAGAAGAACTTAAAAACAAGTTTGAACAAGACGAGCCAAATGTTATTTATGATTCAAAGAATGATTTATCAAATCACCCAGAAGCAAAAAGATATGAAAACTTTCCGGATAAAAAAATTGTAACGTGGGGACAAGGAAACTACAAAGGCATACATCCGGACAACATTATGCACTTCAACCAAGGAGGAGCCAACAGCAGGTATGGTCGAGTAAGTTTCATAGCACCTTCAGAGCATAAATTTAAAAAGCATGCACAGTATAAAAAACTTGCAAGAGAAATGCGCCAAGAAGGCAAAGACGTTATCATTAATGCCTTCAAAAACCCAAACATAGTTGCAAAGATAAACAAAATGGGTAAAAGCTTTGAACCCGAAGAGCAGTCTTACTGGGATGAACTACGCAAGAGCTTTGAGGATCCCGAACCAAAGATAGAGGAGCCGGCACAAATGCACTTGGACACTCCAACAGCCTTACCAAAACTTGCCAACGCAGCATCAGGACAACAGCATTTAGCGACATTAAAGAACAACGGTGTTCCTGAAGAAGAACTACACACAACCGGCTTGCATAATCTTTTAAACACAGATAAAAAAATCCCTAAAGCAGATATCGAAAACCATATCAATAACAAAGTTGGAAAATGGAACAAGGAGATTGTAAAGCATCCAGAACACCAACAATACTCTTTACCCGGCGCATATACTAATTACAGAGAGGTCTTGCATACCTATGAAAATCCACGCAAAGGATATAGCCGGATTGATGCAGAGGACATAAACGATAAGATAAAAAATCATCAACAATTCGTGCCAGACAATTATCACTTAGGCAGACACCTAACTCCAGAAGAAAAAACAAAATACAGATTCAATGAAGATCCTTCTGAAGGTAGTATAGGATTCCAAGTGTACGACCAAGACAGAGATGAGAGAATTAAATTAGCAAAAGAAGCACACAAGATAGTAAAAGACCGGATGGGAAAAGAAATAGAAAAATACGCAAAAGAAAAGAATGTCCCATTAAAAACCGTTACAACAAAAGAAGGCAATACAGAATACGAACCAGTTCAAATAGAAAAACCTTGGGGTAAGGGACACTATCGCCCTGAAGGTGATGCCAATATCATATACCACCAAAGATTCAACAACAGAGAAACCCCCGAAGGCAAAAAAGTAACCCACATGGAAGAACAGCAATCCGACATCCACCAAGCAGGAAGGGAAGTAGGTTATAAGTCAGATTTCAAAGACTTCGATCCAGTAAAAGCAGATAAAGAAATATGGGATAATAGACGTAAGTTTCATGAGCATCCCGATTACAGATCCTTATTAGGGAATACGGTAGGTTATCGTGGCACCCAAGACCAAGAAATGAAAGAAAGAGTAGATGATGAAGGTAATCACAAATTTTCTGACCAAGAAAAATCAGACCTTGAAAAGTACAAAGAAATAGCAAATAAATATGGCGTAAAACTTGATGAAAACAAGGCAGGATTAAGAGGCTCTTTTTCAAAAGAAGAAGAGGATAAAATACTTGATGCAATACACGAATCTATTAATCCCGGACATCAAAACAAAATAGATCAATTAGCAAAATACAAAAAAGCTGTCCCCGATGTTCCACTCAAAGGCAATAAATGGAAAGAACACGGATTCAAACAAGCTCTTATGGAAGCAGTCAAGGACAACAGCGATTATCTAAGCTGGACAACCGGAGACCAGCAATTCAAAAGGTGGGGATCTATTAACGTCAACTGGACACCACACAAATCTGGTGAAGGTTGGAACGTCAATATAAAAGGTAGACACAACGACAGCGACTTGTCCAAGGACTATCACGTCAACAGTTTAGAAGACGTTAAAAAACTTCCCGGAGAAGCAGGAAGCAAATGGTCAGACAAGATCTGGGATCGCATTCAAAAACAACCGGAGGGAGCAGACTACGAGCCACTCCGTCATGGTATGAACAAAGAATACAGTGAAGTCCTTCCAAACATAGCAAAAAAACATTTAAAGAAATTCGGCATACATCCGGAGGATATAGAACTAAAACTAGGTGAAAACAATGCGCACGAACAATTAGACAAGCTTATGCAAGATTATGAGTCTGATTTAGGCGCTCAAAATGACTACCCAAATTATGCTGAGGTAGTTGATAAAATGCATAATGCTATATCTTCTGGCAAATCTATTAAACAGGCTTCTGATGAATTAAGTAAGCAAACAGACTCAGACCAAGAGCAAGACATAATAGATGATATAATGGTAAAACTTACAGAGCATGAACATAGCTTGCAAAGCCATAAGTATGTTGGTAAAGAACACTCAGCAACAGAAATTAAAAACCTCGGAAAAGAAATTAAGGCTAGCAATAGATATTCTGGGTATGTACAAACAATACTTTCAAATAAAATTCAACAATTACTAACCGATTACCTAATGCCCCCAAATGATGATGACAGATCCCATCCTTTCGCCACAGCAGTTAATCATGCATTAGATCAAGCGCAAGGAGATCCAGATATATATAGATTAGAAGAGATTGTTAAAATGCTACACCCACATAACCAAATAAAACCATTTAAAAAGCCACCTACCAAAGTTCACGCAGTAAAAATAACACCTGAATTAAGAGAACACATACTAAAGAACGGATTTTCTATGTACAAGTCCTTTGACGAATTTAACGAACCACTGCAAAAGAGTTTACAAAAGCCAGAAGTCCCACCACACGATAGAGATGAAACATTCCATTTATATGGGAATCAATTTATGGTTGGCAACATTTATAATGGCATAAAAAACGGAACGATACCCCATGAGATACAAACAGTAAAGACTTTTAATCCACAAGATCATGGCATAAAAATATATCCCGATATAATTAAGGAAAATGAAAATAATCCAATTGACAATACAAAACCCACAGGGTTATGGTTAAAATTTAATTACAAAGGGGAACCACACAATTTTCCTATTGACGGCTCACACAGAATGCACCAACTCCACAAAAACGGAGAGCCAACAACTAATGTAATGGTAGTTAAAGATGTTAACGCAATAAGAAAACACTCTGATTTATTAATGAACCAAAACCACATAACTCCTTGGGAAGATAACAAACTCCAAAAGTCCAACATTAATTATCCGGAACGAATACATGCTATGAGAAACAGACGTGGTGAAAACATTTCCAGCATAGCAGTAATGAACGGAGACAAGATCTTAATGGGTAGAAGACGTGATTCAAACAAATGGACTTTACCGGGTGGACACGCAGAGGAAGGCGAGACAGCAGAAGAAACAGGAATCCGGGAACTTGAAGAAGAAACAGGTATAAAGGCAAAAAAACTTAAATCACTTGGCAGTGAACAAGTAAAGAATCCCAATGCATCGGAGTTAATGATAAACTGTTTCAAGTATGAGACCGATGAACCAACAAGTATGAGAGACGATCCCGATACAGAAGTAAAGAAGTGGGTATGGGTATCTACACCAATATCCGAAGACATACTTGACAACCTACACGCAAAGAAAAATGTAACCTTAAAGTTACTTGGATTACAGAAGTGGGAAAAGAGTTTTGCAGATCAACTATCAACAGCATACAACAATTTAATCAAACTATTAAAACAATGAAACCAGAGATCATAGAAGTATTTGCCAAGTCCATGACAGCAGCCGAAAGAAAAGAAATGCTGGCTGAGTTAAAGAAAAAGACCACCACACGCAAGAACAAAGAAGGTGCAGACGACATACTCTTGCACAGAGGCATGGATGATGACGAACACGGAACCTTTGTAAAAGACAATCATTGTCATCACCACACCTGCAAAGAAAAGAAACAGTATGAGTGGTCAACCAACAAAAAGGATGCAGATGACTATGCAGAGCAATGTAAAAAGGCAAAGAAGAAAGGTCACTCTATATCGGCTTGGATTCCTGAACAAGACGTACAGTCAGTTAAATTAGGAAAAAGTATGACACCGGCAGCACCTTCACCAGTAAGCTCAGGAGGTTCTAATTCATACAATGATGTATCAAGACCTATGTCAGACGGAGGAAGTTTAACACAAATACACACACCGGCATTTCAAAGTCAAACCAGTGCATTTGTAGCGCCTTCAATGCCTGCGGAGATAAACGGAGGCAGTCCAACGCTATCAGTAACAAAATCATACAACGCAGAAGAAGTATTGGATCCTTGGTCAAAGAGTTTTAAAAACCAAATGAAAACAGCATACAATAATTTAATCAAGTTATTAAGTTAATGGACAATCCAACAGTAATGGAAGTATTCGCAGATACTATCAGTAAATCCCAACTTGACATGTTTGGTGGTGAAGCACCGGAAGTTCCCAAGGTTCCGGCTAATCCAAGTGCAGACAGAATGAACAACTTATCAGTTGACCACAAACAGATTTATAATACTTTAACAAAGAAACAAAACAGCAACTCCATTACAAGTCCGGAGAAAACGCACTTGCAGAAGTTCAACCAATATTTAAAGGGTGACATTTCACACGAACAACTAAAAGGATACATTGCTTACAAACAGAACGAACATCACACACCTTTATTCCAGAACGCACCGGAAGTTCCAAAGGTAGAGGCACCTGTTCCCGACCAGCGACAAGTAAAGCCAGAAACTTTAAAACAAAACCCAACAGAGCAAAAAGGTATAAAATCAGCATGGGAAAAAAATATAGAAGCATTGGTTAATCCCGAAACAGGATTAGCGGCTACTATATCAAAAATGGATACAGGGGAAGTAGAAAAAGTATCTTTTTTAAAACGCAAAGGATTGACTATTGAAGACTATAAAAAATTAGATGATACCGAAAAACACAATCTTCAAAACGAATGGATAAAAAGTAAAGAGTTTGAAAAACATTTTAAAAAATCTCAAACTAACATGTTCGGTGAAGAACCCAAGGTTGACGACATACAAGTAAAACCCAGTGAAAACTTTATTAAACCGGAACACGAACTCACTTCTGATAACGGCACTTGGAAATTAAAAGGGGATCCCACAGCAACAGCCAAAATGCACAAGTGGTTAAAAGATAAGTACAACAAAAAAGAAATCTATACCTATGGTGGATTAATGCAAAGCGGACACCCCCTTGCAGACAAGATCAAAGAACTACACGGTGATAACAGGAGTGCTATATTTGACCACTATAACAAAATCACCGGCAGAGAATCTGGTAAACCGGCAGGCGTAGGTGAAACTCAGCTACGAATGTCAATGAAAGACGGTGGGGGGCTACCAATAGGAGATAAACATTTTCAGGTTCCGGACTTATCAAAAGAGGCAAAGATTGAAAGAGATAGTTACCCTAATGGTATAGCATTACACCAAGCATTGAATAATGGAGATGTAAGTCCCGAACTCCACAAGTGGCATAAAGATTACAAGTTTAATTCCCACCATACAGATAAAAGCACTATATCAACAGAAAACCCCGAAGGCAAAAAATACGAAAGGACTTTGTATGATAAAGATGCTGGTAATTTTGGCAATGTCAAACAAACCAAAGAAGATAATTTATCCCCAGAGGACTTAGAGAAGTATCAAGCCTTAAAAGAAAAGTATGGAGAAGAACCTGAATTTGACTATACCCACTACGACAGATTAAATGAATTAAAAGAAAAAGCGAATAAGACATATCCTTTATCTGATAAATTCAGTCCGGAGGACAAAGAAATCTATAACAGACTTCAAGAAGATAAAGAAAGATTTACAAGAGCTTTACAGGCGAAGGGTATAACAGCCAAACAGAGAGAAGCTAATCAAGAGGTCTTGGATGACTTAACGCATCAAGAGTCCGAACTTCACAATGATTACCGGGAAAAACTTGGACTTCATAAAGGCGATTTAACAGGTGAAAAAGGGTTCAGCTATAAACAGGAATTAGAACCAGAAGAAAAAGCAGAGTATGAAGATCTGAAAAACAGAAAGCAGTTTAGCAAACTTCACCAGCAGTATAATCAGCCACCGGAAGAACACCATATCTCTAAACTGTTAAAATATCCTATGTCTTCAAATCAAAAAACATTTGACGATGACCACATAGAGGAGCCGGAAGAAAACGCAAACCTGTTTGACCGAAACCAAGCTCAGCCGGAGCCAGAAGTTCCAGAGAAAATGGATGTATCGGAGAAAGTCAACGCCCCTAAGCAAAAAACAAAGAAAGCAAAAGTCCCACTAATTAGTATAGAAGATCACTTCCCAACGGTAGGTATCAGAACACCCGGCTCACTGCAAAAGGTAGGGAAGGAGTACGGTCACAGACCAGAAGATTCAACAAAAGAGTATAAGCCGACAAGTATGGTAGATTTCAATGGTTCAAAATATCAGATACAAAGCGATGGTGGAAATTACGTAATTGCCAAAAATCTTGGAACCGGCAAGGTAGATACCATTGCCAAAAACGATCTTGAGAATTACCCAACAGATAAAAAAGTGCCGATTGTATATAAACAGGATGTAGAGAAATTTATGCATGAGCAAGGCGATAAGGAAATGCCTTTAGAAGAAATTTATTCCGGTATGAAGTTTCCGGATGATATCAAAGGTAAGGAACATATCAAGAAAAAAATAAAAATGGCTTTGCTCCAACTTGAACACAATTACGATCCGGAAGAAGGACATACCCCGATTGTTAACAGGTCAATTGGTACACCACACCCAAAAGAAACAGATCCAAGAGAAAAAGGTATTATGTATAGGTTAGCTAAATCTATGAAAGAATTCGCAACACAAAACAGAATATATATTAAGGGCAGAAACTTAATTAAATCACTTATGATAGAATTATATCCGAAAGAAAAGAGCATTTACGAAAAGTCAATTGAGTCCTTGGATATTCTGCACTCTTTAGTAGAGTGGAAAGATCAGGAAAAATCTTTATCGGCTTGGCTTGACAACATACAGGCAGCGTCTATTAAGAAAAGCGCAACAAACCTTTTAGACATAAGTTGTGACTGCATAGACGAAACCACAGGTTACTTATCAACAATCCAATCCAGATTTGAATTATTAAAGTCTATGGATGACGGTTCATTCCAAAAGTTCATAGACGAAGCAGTAGCTTTAGACGAAGAAGAAGAACAAAGAACAACTTACAGGCTTTCAAAATCTTACATGGAATCAGAGGCATATAAAAATAAACAAATAGAATATGGAAACGAATAAACCCCAAATAACCGAAATGAATAACAATCTGCACCATAAATGGGATGATGCTGACTACATAAGAAGAACCAAAGTAGATAATTATGATTCTTACACCGATTTAATGGACAAGTTCGACAAAATGTGCAAAGGTATGAGTCCGGAAGAACTGGACAAGAAATACGCAGAAGTCAAAAAAGCACACGAGCATGTCAACAATTCTTTGGAGGCACAAAAACTGTGCCGTTCCGGAAAAGAGATCTCAGATGTTTTAAAAAAGACAGCTTACACCAAAGGGCTTTTAGAAGATCAACTGGAGGTAGCTAAGAGTTATAGAAAAAAACATTTTGACAAACAAAAACTTAAACCCATAAAAGACTATGAGCAATAACTTTGAACCAAAAAACTTATTACCTATATACTTCACAGAATTACACAGCGAAGTATTAAATTTGCTTGGTGAAGAGAAATGTTTACAGTTAAGCGAAATACTCGGTAATGCGCATGAGGCATTTAGTTATAGACCAATAACGTGTTACATAAGAAGGAAACAAATAGTGAAGTTACTGAATGAAGGTAATTTTACTAATGCTGAAATAGCAACAAAGATGTCTGTAAGCAACAACACAGTCAGAACAATACAACAATCCCTACGCAAAAAAATACCATAAAAAATTTTTCAAAACTAACGTAAGTTTTTACGTTGACACTTTATATCTTTGTATTGTAAAAAATACAAAAGATGAAAGTTAGCACAGTACCATTCCAAATAGACCTACTCAAATCACTTGCGACTTCAAGCACGAAAGAAGGCGTTATTGACTACGAGATAGGTGGCTACATTTCAAGCGAAAAACTCGATGCACAGGATGAAAGAATAATCCAAAAAGGAATAGACTTTGATACTTACAAAGCACACCGAAGATTAAAATGGGAACACGGTAATTCCCCTTCGGTTAATATTGGTTTTGTCAACAGCATTGAACTAAAGAAAGGTCGTGCTTATATGACAGCACGAATTTTCGCAACCCCCGGAACACCCCAATACAAAACAGCAGAAGAAGTAGTAGGCGATATTAAGAATATTTTTGCTTTCAATAAATCTTACCCCCAAAGTCCTAAATCTTTAGGATTTAGCGTGGAAGGTGGAAAATTAGCAAAATCCGGTAAAGATGTCACTAAAAGCATTGTAACCAATGTAGTTTTAACGACTTGCCCTATAAATACAGACGCAAACGTAGATCACTTCAAAGGAGCAACTACAGAATTATTAAAAAGTTTTTTAGCCGGTTCAGAAGCGATGGAAACAAGCGGAACACCGGTATTAAGACCAGAACATTTAGACGGCAATTTATCAAACCATAATATTAAAAATCAAATGAAAAACATTAAATCTAAAGACGAAGCAGTAAGTTTTTACAAATCACAGGGCAGGACAGAAGATGAAGCAAAGACGTTGGCTGAGGCATGGGAAGCAGAAAACACCAACAGAAATGCAATCTCTAAAAGTTTGAACGATGCTGTCACAAGACTGGAACAGTCCATTACCGATAATAACAATCTTGTTACAAAAATCGGAGGAGTGGATTTTGTGAAAATGACAAAATCGTTTCAGGATTCGTTAACACCGGATTCAGACAACAAACTTAACCCGGCTCAGATCATTTCAGAGTCTACCAATGTCCAGATAGAACTGGCAAAATCTCAGATTGGCAGAGACGTGGAAGTGGTAAAAAGCAACGGATATGTTCTGGAATCAATGAAGGGGTTTACTGAGTTAATGAAAAGTTTCATTGAAGCAATGAACGATGTCAAAGACAACAATGCTTCTGTAATAGAGTTCAACGAAAAGCTTTCCAAATCAATTGCAAAAGTTGATACCGGAGTAACATCGGAGAACTTAGCCGGAGAAACAGTGGCAGAAGAAAAAGCAGAAGAAGCGAAGAATGCAGAACAGGAATTTAAAAGGGATAAGGTTGTCGAAGCTTTAAAAAACT
>CALMMZ010000130.1 GCA_937868685.1 uncultured bacterium
CAACTTTTACGTTTTTAGATTTTTCCGCATTTGTGATTTCTGTGATTGCTCGTTGTATTCCCTGACATAACTCATACTGTTCGTTTTGCTCTGACCTCTTCAATGTTTCCCGAATCTTCTCTAAGGAACAACCGTTTTTGTAATCAGCCATTGTTATAGTATAAGCTGCTGTGACTCTACTGTCCTCTTTCATATCGGTCTTTTATATTTGTTTGATGCCACTCTTTCCATTTTTCCGGATCTTTGCTCTTGGGAATAAAATTTCCTTTGTTGTTGGCATATAACAAGTCCGGATCAAAACTTACCCACAGGCACCTGCAATTTGGGTGGATTGGAGCTGTCGGAAAGTATAGTTCGTGTCTTAGTCTTACAGTAGTTGAACCATCTTCATTTCTTTTGTTCTTACTACCAGTCCTGCCAACATTATCTTTTCCAACCCACACATAATCTTCATAGTATTTCACAAGTTGCTTATACTCTTTGCTGGTTGGATCTAAATCTTCAAAGTTGGTTTCCGGCTTTTCACCTATCTTATAAACTTTTCCAATCACTAAATCCTTGCAGTATGTACAAGCATCATCATACCCTTGTCCGATTACAAATGTTCCTATGTCCTTGGTTGCCAGATAACCGTTGTTCAGTGCTGAAGCCACTTCTGAAGTCGCCACACGTTGCCAGTAGCGTTGTAGCTCCCCTTCTTCTTTTATTTCTACTTGTAAGTTTCTTGCTATGGATCTCCAACCAAGACCATCGTTCAAACCTCTGTAAACTATTTCTTTGGTTTTCATTTTCGTTGCATCGGTTGCCTGTTGAATTGCATAGGCACCTCTTTGCTTGACATACTTTAAAGCTTCTTCTGTTCGTGTTGTTTTTAAGAACTCTTTTTCTTCCGGTAACTCTTTGAATTTTCTTTCCGGATCCAACGCCTTAAACTGACTGACTGCAAATGCTCTTGTTAGTAAAACCTCAAGTGTGTTTTCTGATCCTGCAAAGAAACTTGCTACCCACCTGTCTATGTCTTTATAATTAATTGTTAAGAAAGTTGCCTTCTTTAAATGGTCGGAAATCTCTTTGACATACTTATCCACTTGAACGACATCAAGTAATTTCTGCTCTATGTCAAGTTGGTTTATCATTGTATGGTTGCTCTTGGGGGTAAAATGTATAATGTGTCGGTGTGCGTTACTGAGTCTGTCTTAGTCATATCTAATACTTTGCAGTATCTTCTTCCTTCAATATAAGTTCGTTGAGATTTTCCTTCAATAGCTTGATTTGAAGGCATTGCTTTTTGTGCGCTTAACATTGATACCATTATGTATAGATGAAGTAATAT
>CALMMZ010000131.1 GCA_937868685.1 uncultured bacterium
TGTCCACTTAAATCTTATTTCAGAACAATCATATCAACGCTTCAATAAATGAATCAATTAACAAAAATAGTTTTAATTGTAATTACCATAATCGCATTCTCATTGTTCATCACAATGTTTACTTATGTATTTACTGGCAATACAACAACACCAAACTTATATCTTGGAATCGGAACTCTAAGTTTTATTATGTCTGTCTTGTTAAACGAGGAATTGATTCAAGACGATATTAAAAAGAGAGAATTTATTGAACAAGATGAAACCTTTGATGATTTCTAACGTATAATCTTTATAAAACTTAAAAAATGGCAGTAGATTTACATCCATACAAAAGCAAGCTTATGGAATTATCTTATGAAGATAAGATGAAAATTAGCGAATGGTTACGTGACCAAATCGACCTTGAACGTGGTCAAGTGATTAAGGAAAAAATAGAACAAACCAATCAGAAGATTGATAACTTTGTTCAAAAGGCATCTGATATGACTCAGAAGTCAACTAATTCTGCAATCAATGCATTTAAAAATGCCTTTGGGTTTAATGACCCAGGAAAGTCAACAACTTCTCAAGGGCCAGAAAAACGATAATATATTTTTGCTTCCATATTTATTAGTATGGAAGCAAAAAGTATTTATGAGGCACTTTGGTCGCAAGGTGTACAACCTGAGATTGTATCTTTTCTCAGTAGCCTAAACTGGACATTTATAATAATGTTCATAACAATACTTTACGGTATTAAACATACCAATCACTTCTATTGGTATGAAAGTTTCCTTGAAAAAATTAGAGCAACCAAATATAGAGTTTGGGTTTCTGCATTACTTACATCTCTGGTATTCTGCTTTTTCCGTTGGAAAGAAGCTCCTGATTCATTTCATTCAGAATATGTATCAGCATTACTCCGCTCAATTTTCTTTAGTGTGGTATTCAGCAATATTTTCGTTGATATTCCAGTATTCTTAATAAAGAAACTTGGAAATGTCATAGATAAGAAAGAGGAGCCAGCTCCAAAAAGACACATTAGGAATAAGCGCTAAAAACCAAATTTCCCCCTATTTATTATAAAAAAAGCCATGGAAAATAACACCACATTAAATAATGAATTTGAATTAGATATGACCCCTGCTGAGCTTGCTGAAGCAATCAGAGCTGGAGTTGCAAGACTTATGGAAAACTCTTCAGATTCTCTTTCAAATGAATACGGAGAGAATGCAAAACCTGAGACCATCGAAGAAACTACTGACTCTGAAAGATATGAAGAAGTTGTATTCTTGCAAGGTCAAGAAGCTGATGAGGCTATGGACATCCTAAACAATGACGGTAAAGATGCGGCAATGGAATTTCTTAAACAATGGCATTATCCAGGAGAACACATGGGTAGAGATACTCCTGGTCATGGCAATTTAGATAAAAAGTATGAGAAGGATGGTTATATCATGGCATGGAATCCACACCTTCCATACATTGGATTA
>CALMMZ010000132.1 GCA_937868685.1 uncultured bacterium
GGTGTGGATGGTGTTAGGGAACTTGTCAATACCTTAATTGATAAAGAATCAGAAAGAAAGGAATTTGATAAGACGTGGCTTGGTCTAGAAGAAAATCAATTCGTAAACACATAAAAGTAAGGCAACCAAGAGAATACCCACAGGTATCTAATATGGTTCTGACAACAAACACAGCTGGCCTGATGTTTGCATTTTACCATAAGATACCTGTGGCTCTGTTCAGGTCCGATCTGCTTGAAAAAGAGGTCGTCATAGAGCCTGTTTTTATGCCATTTAACGTGTCCACGCATTCGCCCATGCTCAGGGATGCCCTTATCTTCAGAATGAGCCTATACGGTCAATTCCTGGGCACCTTCGACAGAATATTCTTTGATACGTTGCAGAAGGTGCAATTGATTCAAAATGTCGATTCTGTGACATATGATGTTCGTGGTGGGTTCTATGTGTTTGGGCCTGTTGATATTTCGACGGCTGAAAGACATTTAAATGGATATTATGCCAAGAGTGATATACTCCTGCCAAAGACTTCTGTTTCCTATGTTTATATTGTCCCGGAACAATATTGGAGCACATATGAACAAGCAGATATCCAGCTTAAAACATCAAAGGATGGGAAGCAGAAGTTCCTGGTAATTGATCATATGTTCAAACATGATCAATTTGTTGAAACTCCTGGAATATTCCAGCTCAATCATCTTGGTATGACAGAGGGTCTTATTCCCCATGATATTATCTACCATGAGGAACATGAGACATTTAAGTGCAAAAAATTCAAGTTTCAGGAACAAGTGGTTTCAAAGAAATGGAAGAAGTTGAACACCTTTACATTACCGCAGGAATTGTTGTCATAGACAAGAAACAAGCCGTGAACGATGTTATGACATTTGATGCTGCCTTGCCATATTGTAAGCAGTTTACATTGATTGATAGAACACTTGCTTCATTGGCAATATCAAAATGTACGTCAATCTGCATCGTGGCTTGGCCGGAACATATTGCTTGGCTTAAAACCATTTATGGTCTTTTTTATGAGCCAAAGCAGCAGGATACATATTGTTCGTATAAAATGCCAACCAAAAGAATTCCCATTTTCTATTGCCAACCAGGGAACATCAATCCTGATGACTTTTTCTTTGGGGCAATTAATGGTATTTATCATACGCTTCTTTCGTATGATGCAATTTCATATGTGGTGCATCCAAGTAGATATATTGTCACCACCCCCAGATATCAACAAATTGATATATTACCAATGAACAGAAAACAGGGACAAAGTTCCATGCTTGTCGATGAAAATGGTCATGGTGTTTTTGAGGGAGTGTCATTGCCATTTATCATGAAAAAAGTTAGAAAGAGTGAAATAAATGATCTTCGTTTTAGGATGTATAATGTATTCGGAGATAATTTAAGTATTAAAAGAGAACTCAATAGAATCAAGAAAGAATATGGCCATAAGTTTAGGGCACAGAAAAGAAAGTTAAACTCTAATGATGCCTTTATATCAGATTGGGATTCATATATTAGTTTTTGTTCTAAGATTTCAAAAAGGAAAGCATTTGAAGAAAAAATACAGTTACAAGGGTCATGATTATATCATAGAACCTGATGCAGTTTATATTGGTGGTGTTTTTAACCACAAAGCATATTTGGTTGAAGATGAGCAAGTATATTGTTTAGACAGGGATATGCAGAAGCTAGAAAGGAAGATAAAGTTTAAGATTGACAGCCTGAAATAGATGTGTTAGGCTG
>CALMMZ010000133.1 GCA_937868685.1 uncultured bacterium
CCACCAACTCCAACAACTGAAGCATCGGTGTATACCAATAATTCTCCTTCCTCATCAACACCATAAAGCATACCAGCATTCGCTACTTCTTGTTTCACTCTATCCCACGCTTGATCAGCTTCTTCAGTCCAAATAAATTCAGTCTTTGTCGTTAAATCTGTTAAAGGCTTCAACAACTGAGACGCATTTGGAATAAAGTCTCTAAAGAAATTGACCAAACCAATTAAACTGCGAGTTTGTTTCAAGTTTCTTGGGATTTGTAAATTTAAAACGTGTTGCTTTCGTTCATCAGATAAACCATAACTTCCATTGCTAAACACGTGTCCCACGAACTCAACTTGTTCAAAACCAAACGCACATTTAACCAATTTTAACCTCACACGAAAATGTCGTAAACGTTCCAACACTGCTCGTAAATTCAATAAAAATTCATCTTCTGTTTTACCAAAAATCACAGTATCATCAATATACACGACACACTTATCAGGAACTAAATCTTTCAAAACCACATGATTCATCCTATTTTGATACACACCAGGAGCTGTTGACAAACCAAAAGGACAACGAATAAAACGATACAGACCAAAAGGAGTAATAATTGTCGTATTATCACGATCACTCTCTTCAATCTTTAATTGAAAATAACCATTCAAATTGTCTACTTTCGCAAAAAATCTGTTACCAGTCACAAATGGAAACAAACTTTTCATATCAGGAATTGAACCAGCAAACGGTTGTAATACCTGATTCACATCACGGAAATCGACGGCCATTCTAATCGTACCATCTGGTTTTGGAACCAAAACTAAAGGACTCGCAAAACCTGCTGTATCGGTTGATTCAATGACACCATCTCTTTCCAACTGATTCAACAACTCCTTCACCAAAGGTAACTGCTTGGGAGGAACAAAACGACATAATTGTGTTTTCCTCTCCGCACCTTCTTTTAACTTGACTGACATTGGTTGAACTAACATACCATCAGGATGTAATTTACCAAACACCTCTTTGAATTCATTTAAAACGTTCAATAATTCAGTCTTCTTCGAGAATTCGGGATTCACGTTAACCTTTCCCACAATGTCTTCTTCGTCTGTTGGAATCTCGTCGACACCTTTTTCCACAGAAGCCAATAATTCATCTTCTTCACAATCCACATCACGTGTTAATGGATTCTTGCAACAATCGAATAAATCAAACTTTCGCATTGCTTCTAAACCAAAAGTGACGTCGTCTTCAACACCACGCATAATAAAACAGCGTTCACGACACACTTTAACACCACTGTTCAAGTGCAACTGATAATCCAACACAACTGAACGGCCATCAACTGTACCACGTTGACCATCAGCCAATTTAATAGCGAATTCTTCACCATCTTCAATTCGTACTGCAACACCAAAACTGACTAATTGTTGCACAAACGATTCTTTGATTGCAGAAAAGTCAGCTCCACAATCTAAAAAAATGTCTACCTTCACTGCATCTTCAATCCTAGCTTCTACACGACATAACTCGTCGTTGTGTACAATTTCAAGATCTTCGTGTTTCATCTTGAAAAGTTTCACGTCTTCAACTTGTAATCTTTTCTTGACCCGAACTGTTGTAGTATTTTCATTCGGTTTTCCTCTTTCACCTTTTAATTTTGGACAACCAATTCGAATATGACCAGTTTCACCGCATTCATGACACCGGTAAGTAGAATAATCACGTTGTCCTGCATTCGACGTTGCATCTCTGTCACTTGTAACTTTAACATTTTGTCCTCCTTGCTGCGGTGCTTCAACTTTCACCTTCATCTGCTGATCAACTTTATTTTCATATTGACGTTCCCTATTTTGTCCACCATGATGATGATGACGATTGAATTGGCCACTTGAACGATCATTATTTCTTGGTTGAAAATGATGTGCAACTCCTCTCGCTGATCGCAATCTTGTCAACTGAGTCCGTGCTACCTCTTTCGCTTCTTCCCTCGTTGTTGGCTCCACTCTTTGAACTTCAAATCGTAAAGCATTTGGCTTCAAACCCAACATAAACTTGGTCAACAACGATGATGCACCGATCTTAATTTCACCAAGACATAAAAC
>CALMMZ010000134.1 GCA_937868685.1 uncultured bacterium
TTACTTTCCGCTAAGATAGAGTCCATATCAGGGAAATGTTCCATTGGGGAGATTTTCATAATCATCTCATGTACATTTTCTTGTGCAATCTCTTCAAGGCTTTTACCTCTCGGTCTTGTACTTGTTAGGGGGAATTCATTGATATTGGAAACCGCCACAACAATTTGTTTATTGGTTTGCAACGCCATTACTTCTCTTACAAGAACTTCGCTCATAGCACCACATCCAACAATTGCAATTTGGTCTTTAAGCAGTTTGGAATTTGAGCTGACAACTTCCAACATCTTTTGGTGTTGGTCTTCCATGCCATCCGTTACCAAGATAACAATTTTTTTATCTCCTTGCTCTTCTATAAGCTCGCTAATAGATTTTTTTGTTTCCATGTTATTTTTGTTAGGGTTACATTCACAAATTTATATGGCTTTGTATTCTTTGTTTCCAGGAAGTCAATTCTATTTGTGAACCTCTTATTCATTGTATCCACAACTCGATACACTCCATCCTTATGCCCTGCACCCTTAATCTCAACAAAGTCTCCATATTTGAATTCTCCATTCCAGCGTGCAATCATATCCCTGCTCATCGCAATCCACTTATATTCACTTGCGCTGTCAGGGTTTATCTTATACATCCCTGCTGTTGTTAGAGGGTCGCTGTCACATTGGGAAGAGACAGGATAATAACAAGTTGCTGTTACATTGTACTCGGCACCACGGATTGTGTCGGTTACCACAAACTTGTCATCCATAACCAATTTGAAAGTCTTGTTCGTTGCAACTCTGAGGCTGGCAACCACAAGTACTGGTATTAAGATTAGTCTAATGTAGTTTGATATTTTCATTGTTTCTTTCTTTATACATATACGGTATAAAAATAGAAAAAACGAAATCTATTCACATTAAGGTTTCCATGCACCTAAATTTTCCATTTGGTAAGATAAAACCTTTTGTTTGCTGGATACTACTCCTTTTTTAACAACATCATAACCTTTACTTTTTAACAATTCCAATGCATCATTAAATTGTTGAGGTTTAATAATAAGCTCATCAAACGCTTGATTTGCGTCTTTCATTTCAATTTTATGAATTCCATACGCATTTTGTAATTCTTCATCATCACTATCTTTATGACCTAAAGATGCATTACCATTCTTGCCAAGCGAGTAGAAAAGTTTATTTTTCTCATCTTCGGTTAAATTAAAACCAAGCAATTCCTGAGTGTTCTCTTTGGAGTTGGTTTGAATTACGTAGTAAAATTTTGTTTTCATTGTTTTTTTTATTATACGGTTTAATTTCAGGAAAAACGAAAATCTTGTCAAGAATCCTCTTAATCTTTGGGGTCTCCTTTTTTCTGTCAAACTTATAGTTCCAATTAAGGCGCACGCTCAACATTGTTAACAATGTTTCATAATCAATAATAATACGTTGTTTATTCTCATATGGTATATATTGACCATTGCTGTCGAATCTTTGGTCTCCGACTTGCACGGTTACATGAAACCAATTAATGAACTCTTTTCTCAGGTCATAACCGTAAATCTTTGTGCCATGTTTCTCTTTCAGCTGAAAGTAAACTTCCTGCGCCTTTGGGTTTGAGCCCTTTTCAAGATGCAGCACAATTTGGGGGTCGTATCCCAATTGTTTTAATTTCAGATAAAACAACTTTGCAAAAACGCCACAACCACCACTCCCAATAAATTTAACCTTAAGGAAATGGCGGTAGAAGTCATCTACAATATCTCTATGTTGTTTTTTTAGTCTCACGAGATTATACGGTCTCCTTTAAGATAAAACGAAATTAGTGCAACAAGATTAGTGGCTGTTTCATTTGGTAGTCTTTCAACTTCATTGTGTATTTGAAGTCGAAGTGATTATATAAGAACAGCATAAACTTAACAACACGGTCTTCTGTCTTCTTATCATAACTCATTGGCTCCAACCCATCCTTATAAGTTGTTCTACAAGAAAGATACCAAGCCCCCTTGGCGTTGCTTCCCATTGAGTGTTCCTTAATTTTCTTCATGTAGAATGGCAACTTCTCATCCCTAAGATGCACATCAGCAATCCAAAACAATTTGAAGTTATATCCCTTGTAGTTTAAAAATAATTCATATCCATACTTTCCAAACCCTGAACCCTTACGAGAAATCCACCCATCGAGTGTGATGCTGTACACGCCTGCCTTCTCATTGAAGTAACAATCTTCGAGTTGCATTGGACGAAGAAAAGCGTATTCCTGATAAAATCTTTGCCAAGCTGCCTTGCTGTCAATTGGGTGAGTTGTCTCTCTACCTCTTTTGTCTACGAGCATAACAAATTTATTGGTAACAGCACTCACACGATATTTGTTTCTTTCATCCCAATCAGTGCCAGCCTCCATTGCATCAAACATCCAAGCATATTTGCCAACAAATATGTGGTTGACTTGTATTTCTTCTTTTAGGATTTTGTGTACCATGTTATTATACGGTTAGGTTTTTGAAAAAACGAAACTATACTAATTTAATAAATGATATTTTACCAAATTGTTGCTCAAGAGATTTTGCACGTTTAAGATAAACCTCTTTACTTTCTGCATCCAATTTTCTTGGAACAGTTGTGAATGTGTCAAGTTTCTTACCAGTTATAGGATGAACATCATAAATAATATCAACAAAGCTTGGGTGAAGTCCTGTTTTTGCAGCTTTCACTGCTTGGTTATATTGAGACTTAATACTATTTTCCCACCCTTTTATCATTTCAGATACAGAATGACTTGGAACAAATTCCTCAAAATTTTTCTTTGTCATTATACGAGAATAGTTTTCGCCATTTTCAAGTCGGAATACATACATCTCCTTGTATTTATTTAACTCCATCAAATAACGAATTGTTTCATCATTTGTTTTTTCAATTATTGGCTCAATGTCTATTATCATATTCTTATACGGTTAAGTTTTGGATAAAACGAAATTACCATTCTTCTGCCTCATCATCATTACCAAACACCTCTTTATAAAACCAACGTGTTAAAGAATACACATCCTCCCACTTGGTTTTCTTCTTGTTCTTTTTTTCAACCAACATGATGCCAACATTATGATAGTAGTCATCTTCAACATCTGTTGAAACAGACTTTATATTATATTCTGAATTGAAAGATTTGCCAATTTTTGACTTAAATTTTTCAATCTCCTTTAACATTGTAGTCTCGGCAAATAATGTCAAGTGTATGCTACTTAACTCTTCAAAGGCAAATATAGTTCCATCATAAGAAGAAATATGTTCATAAGCAGCAAAGGCAAGTTCAATGTCTATGTGGTCTTCACGTTTCCAACTCACTGAGTTCCATACCCAATGAATATTGGCATCTTTTTCTGTAAGATTTCTGAATAAATCTGTTACATGTTTATTCAGGTCAATGAATGGTTTCTCATATCTCAAGTCACTGAAACGGTCTCTCTTGTTCTCAGGAATTTTTTCAGAATTTGCATGGAATGTAAAAGCGCCAATAATGCTATTGGTTAGGCCCTGTCTATATTCATGTGGCTCTTCCACTCTTGTGAATATGGTAAGGTGCTGTCCATAGCGTCTAACAAGCAATGTTGCATTTTTATATTTGAATACAGACCAATGGTAATTCTTGCCCTCCTTCTCAACAACTTTGTTGAGGTCAAATTTCTTGTCAAGAGAATTTATGGTTAGTGAATGTCCCAACTCTTCCAATGTTTTTATAACATAGTTCAAAGAAGGTTTCATCTTTCTAAATAAGGCAAGGTCATATTTAATATAACGAGCCAAACTATCTTTTTCAAATCTAAATGTTCCCATGTTCTTATACGGGGAGAAGTTAGAAAAAACGAAAGGCTGGATAGATTTTATTTTTCTATCCTATTTATAGTTATGAAAAAAATATGTACTGGTTGTAAAACCGAAAAAGAATTAACAGAATTCTACAAACAGAATGACAGAAAAAATGGTTACAGCACTTGTAAATCTTGCTTTAACAAATACTGTGTTGAACGTTGGCAAGAAAGAAAAATTAAAGCCATTGAATATAAAGGGGGAGAGTGCGTTGATTGTCATCTTTCACATCCACAATATCCAGCAGCCATTTTTGAATTTCATCATTTAGACCCAAGTCAAAAGGATACTGATTGGAACAAACTAAAATTAACTTCTTGGGGAAAGGTTACAAATGAGCTTGATAAATGTGTATTGTTATGTGCTAATTGCCATCGAATTAGACACCATAACGAATACATGAGTAAGTTGTAGCCCCTCCAGGAATCGAACCTGAATCGAAAGTTTAGAAAACTTTTGTTCTATCCGTTGAACTAAGGAGCCAGATAGATATATATAGTTACAAATTTACTTAATTAAAATGAAATTATCAAGTTCATCCTGAGAATTTTGTTTCAGATAAAAGGAAAGTCTATCCAAGAATAAATTAACATCATTCTCATTTGTCATGTCATAACCGCCTGCCAACATCGGTGCATCCACTTGTTGAAATATTGAATAGTCATTTGGTGCTTTATAACATAAACCCTTGAAGTGTGGGAGGACGTAATAATTTCCTGTATCCTTTTTTTCTTCCTCTTTGATTTTAATGTGAACACCAACCTCATCGTATGTAACAGCGTGCAAGTTGGCAATACATCCCTTTGTTTGTTCAATTTGCTCATGGGTAAAGTCTGCATCGGTTTGCTCAACCACCACACCACGAACAAGAAATATGATTGTACTAATCTTCTTCATCTATATCTTGGTCAAAGTTTTCAACTGTTACATCATCAGCATCAATTGCTGTTACCATAATTTGCGCTCCCAAACCATGAGGTTCACGTTGTAATGCCAAGTTAATAGCGTCGATTGCCTCTTGTGCCTCTTGCACTGGATTTTCACCTTTGCCATCAACTTGAATAACTAAATTTTTGATTGTGATTGTTTTCATAAACGTATACGGTCTAAGTTTAGAAAAAACGAAATTCTTATTGGTCGTGTAACTCAACAATTCTTTTTAACACTACCATAGCAGCTCCAATTCTTACCGCTTCTTGAGACCACATCCCAACAACATCCAAAAAATCTTGCAGCGTAGCAGCTTCATCAATTTCCTCAAACATTTGGTCAAGGTCTTCCATTGGCAATTGTTTAACAACTTGCTGATTAGAAACTTCTCTTTTATATTCTTCTTTTATTACTGTTAATTCCATGTCTTTATACGGTTAGGTTTTAGAAAAAACGAAAATTAAATCTTTCTTAATGCGTATGGTTCAGCAGTCAAGTAATACTCAAATGTATATCCCTCAGCCTCCATTTCAAGAAGCATTGCTGCCAAGTTTTCATAGCTCTCATCCTCATCTGCATATTTCTGCAAGATTGCTTGAATGTTCTCAGGAAGTTCCTCCCAACGTGAAAACATATCAATGTCGAATTCAGATTCAGGGAGATGATGAAGTTTGCCATTCTCATCCATGATTTCAAACCACAACTCAGTCTCCAATGGTTCTCTCTCCATTTGGATTCTCACAATTCCAAGCATTTTGCTCTTCTTAATCCAAACTGTATCTCCTATGTTTACTTCTATTTTCATATCCTTATACGGCTTGTATTTAGAAAAAACGAAAATCTAATTTATTGGAAATAGGAACTCCTTGGGGAAATGTTTTGCACACTCATTACCAACAGGAAACCAGCCCTGGGAATTGGGAACCTTAGAATCATCCCCCTCATTTACAGCAACCCAATCAGTTGTTGCATGAATACCTTGTTTAATGTTCTTGATGCGCTTCCCACAGCATACACAAGAATTCTCATGTATCCCTTCACGCTCCTCATTATCTGCCTTTTTGGGGCTTTCATATATTGGGTGTGTCTTCATATCCTTATACGGTATTATTTCGGATAAAACGAAAAGTTATGCAGCTTGTTTATAAGCCTCCTTATGGAACTCAACCAACTTATGTGGTCGCCCCTCATAGTTTACATGTGGGTCAAGTTTAATTTCTCTATGAAACCAATCAAGATTGTCACCCTTGCGGTCAAAGAAAGAAGCCCCCTTGTGATATGTTTGTAATGCTCTCAGAATCTTTTTATATTCTGCACGGTCATATTTAAGCAAATACGCTCTAAGTGTGAAAATTTTGCCATCAGGAGTAATCCATTGTTTGGATAGACTTGCCAGCAATCTACCAGCAATATCTGCCTTTGTTTCAAAATAACCTCTCTTGATTGCAAGTTCGGTTCTTTTATTCATTTCGATTTTTTCCTGCTGCTTGTTTCTCATATCCTTATACGGT
>CALMMZ010000135.1 GCA_937868685.1 uncultured bacterium
ATTCTCAACCTTATCCTGAGCAACTTAACCTTACCCATTAGAAGTAGTAAAGAAATTCTTTTTTTATTTCCAAACATCTAATTCTTTTGCAATATCTTCTATGTGTTTTTGTGCGTCTTTTGAAAGTTTTTTCGGCATTTTAATATGTGTCATTACTAGGAAATCACCACTACGCATGAATCCTTGAGAAACCCCTTTTCCTTTCAATTTAATCACATGTCCTACTGACATACATTCTGGAATTTCAATGGTTTCTGTTCCGTCCAGTGTTTCAATTTTAATTTTCTTTCCGAGGAGTGCATCACGTAAAGATACTGATAAATCCATAAATAGATTATTCCCTTCTTTATAAATTGTTGGATGTTTTTCCACTCGAACCAAGATAAATAAATTTCCTGCCCGTCCATCGGTAATTGTTTCTCCTGCTCCGTCCATGCGTAACTGTTGACCATCGTCTACTCCTGCTGGAATAGTAACCTTTACCTTTTTCATTCCTTTTTGTACTCCGTCTTGATAATCTGGAACATTAACTTCTTTGGTAAATCCACGAACTGACTCTTTGAATGTCATACGGATTTCTACCTCGACATTTCGCCCCTTGCGAACACGTCGTCCACCAAACCCAAAAGCTGCCCCGAACAAATCTCCAAGATCAATATCACCCATATCAAATTGCGCACCTCCACCTTGTTGAGCTTGTCGCATGATGTCTTCCCATGAAAACCCTCCAAATCCACCTTGCCCGAACGGATTTCCTCCTCCACCTCCGAATTGTGGACCATCAGACCCAAATTGATCATATTGCGCTCGTTTGTTTTTATCAGAAAGTGTTTGATATGCTTCGTTTACTTCTTTGAATTTTTTATCATCACCTCCGTTTTTATCAGGATGATGTTGATGGGCTAATTTCCGAAAAGCAACCTTAATATCCGCATCAGATGCGGTTTTTTCAACTCCTAAAATTTTATAATAATCTTTTGACATAGAATAGTAGTATATATTATTTTACGAGATTTCTCACCTCTATTTTTATTTCTATTTGATACAAATAAATAAGAGATTTGAAATACTTGACAAAATTTTTAATTTACTTATAATTATCTTTGATAAAAATTCTTTAAACAATTAAAAAAATACAATGAGTAAAAGAATAGAACTTTACACCGCCCCATGGTACATTATGCTTGAAATAATTGGATTTGGTCCAATCGAAATAGGAGATGATCCTGAACAACCTCTTAT
>CALMMZ010000136.1 GCA_937868685.1 uncultured bacterium
TGTTTCTTTATTAAGAAAATCTCGTGTTTTATTCGGGATATATATATTTGCAATTGGGATTTTATTTCTTGTAATAATGCTTGGAAGTACAGTGAAAGGTGCAACAAGTTGGTTTCAGTTGGGAGGAATTTCTTTTCAGCCGTCTGATCCTGTAAAAATTATCTTAATTTTAATTCTTGCAAAGTATCTCTCAAGACGTCATATAGAAATTGCTCATATACGACATTTGATTGTTACCGGAGCATACATGTTTATACCGTTTCTATTAGTATTTCTACAACCTGATTTTGGTTCTGCAATTATTTTTGGATGTATTTGGTTTGGAATGATTATGGTGTCTGGACTACCTCGGAAATATCTTATTCTTATAATGGTTATTATTAGTTTTGCAGGAGGGATGTTATGGGGATTTGTTTTTAAACCATATCAGAAAGCTCGTATTATGAATTTTTTGAACCCACTACTTGATGTTCGTGGAACAGGATATAATGCATACCAATCAATGATTGCGGTAGGTTCTGGGCAGCTCATTGGTAAGGGGGTTGGTTTTGGTACGCAGTCACGATTAAGTTTTCTTCCAGAACATCAAACAGATTTTATTTTTGCAGCATTTGCAGAGGAGTGGGGCTTTATTGGTTCAATACTTGTCATTATTTGTTACTTAGTTATTCTTTGGAGAATTTTGCAAATGGCATCACAAGGAATATCAAATTTTGAAACATTATTTGCAATTGGGCTTGTTATTTATTTTTCAAGTCATATTATTATTAATATAGGAATGAATATAGGTATTATGCCTGTAACAGGAATTACTCTTCCATTTATGAGTTATGGAGGATCGCACCTCATTACGGAGTGTTTTGCTCTAGGTATTTTATTCTCACTTTTTAAAAGAAAACGACAAGTACATCAAGATGATATGCGTCATGAATTTTTTGGAACTTTTTAACGGTATGATATTACAAGTAATAATAATTATTTTTTTGCAGAAAATTACTCAATGGATTCCACTTGCATTGAGTGTGTTTTTTGCGAGATATCTTGCATGGATATTTCTTGGAATTTTACTTTGTTTTCTTATGTGGGAAATAATTTACCACGTAATTAACAGACAACGATATCATCTTCAAAAAATACTACTTGCACTGTTGATGAGCACTACGACCTCTTTGATATTGCAATGGGTAGGTAAAAAATTTATTATTATGGAGAGACCCTTTCTTCAGGGTATAACATTATTTTATTCTTATAAAGGAGATGGTTTGGATAGTTTTCCATCAGGACATTCACTTGTATTTATGGCGCTAGCGATAACTATTTTTAAGTTCCATAAACAATGGGGTATATTTTTTATTTGCCTTGCTGTAATTATTGGAGTGTTTCGTGCTATTGTTGGTGTGCATTGGCCATTGGATATTGTTGCAGGATTGTTTATTGGAGGTATGGTTGGAATTTTTTCAGTTCAATTTATTAAAAAATTTTCTTAAGTATTATTTATGGATCTTATTCATGTTATTATTTTAAGTGTAGTAGAAGGAATTACTGAATTTCTTCCTATTTCATCAACTTTTCATATTGACCTTATAGGAAGTATGATGGGAATATTAAATTCTAATTTTTTTACGAGTTTTACCATTGCAATACAATTAGGTGCAATATTAGCAATAATTGTTTTATTAAGAAAACAATTATTTCAGTCTCCAAAGGTCATTTTTCAACTTGGGATTGCATTTATTCCTGTTGGGGTTGTTGGTTTAGTTATTTACCCATTAGTAAAACAAGTATTATTAGGAAATCAATTAATTGAAATAATTGCAGTATTAACTGGTGGGATTGTTATGGTTTATTTTGCAAAACAATATCGTGAACAAACAATAGTTAACCAAAATGAAGTTACAGTACAACTCTCATTTAAGGAAATTTGTTATTTGAGTCTTTGGCAAATTCTTGCATTTATTCCTGGAATGTCGCGATCAGGTTCAGTATTAGTTGGTGGTTTGGTAAAAAAAATACCACTTAATCAAGTAGTTCTTACGTCGTTTCTTCTTGCAATTCCAACAATGATTACGGCAACGGCGTATGATTTATGGAAAACAGGATCAAATTTTACACATAATGAATGGATATTTCTCATTCTTGGGATAATTTTATCAGGTTTTGTTGCATTTTTTATGGCAAAGTGGCTATTGCGATTTCTCCAGCGACCAAATGCATTGCAATGGTTTGGTTGGTATCGAGTGATTCTTGCGATGTTTCTTGGTATATTGTTTTTAATCAAAATGTGATATTATAATAAAACCAATAGATTTGTTGGTATTAGTAATTTTTAACTTTTTATTACCATGACACCCACTATTATTATTCTTATTATTGTTGGTATAATCATTCTCGCTATAATTGGTGTTTACAATCGATTTGTTACTTTCAAGAATCGAACTACTGAGGCTTGGGCAGATATTGACGTACAATTAAAACGTCGATATGACTTGATTCCAAACTTGGTGAATACTGTGAAAGGGTATGCTGCTCATGAACAAGGAACGCTCGATGCGGTTATTCAGGCTCGTAATACTGCAATGCAATCTATGGCAGGGGCAAATTTAGATCATACAGTTGCAGAGTCAGCATTGTCAGGGACATTGAAATCATTATTCGCATTGTCTGAAAATTATCCAGACTTGAAAGCAAATACTAATTTTCTCGAATTGCAACGAGAATTATCTGATACTGAAAATAAAATCCAAGCAGCTCGACGGTTCTATAATGGTAATGTGCGAGATTTTGTAACTGCTCTTCAAGTATTTCCATCGAATATTATTGGAAACTTATTTGGATTTAAGGCTCCAGAATTTTTTGAGCTTGCTGAGGGGAGTGTAGAAGCACAGCCTATTGAGGTGAAGTTTTAATTTTTAAGATAAAAACTACTTAGATTTAAGTAGTTTTTTGATTTTAAAAATTGGTAAAATATGGTATACTATACTAGTTATGAAAACATTATATACACATCAATTAGAAAATATTAACAAAACATGGCTCCTCATGATTGGATTTTTAGGTGGCGTTATTGGTATTGGATATTTTATTTCTCAAATTTATGGTAATCCAACCATTCTCTATGGATTTATTGGATTTTCAATTGTAATGAATTTAGTATCATTTTGGTTTGCAGATAAAATTGCATTATCATCAGCTCGTGCCATTCCTGCAGATGAGCATCACTATCGTGAATTACATCAAATTATTGAGAATCTTGCTATTACTGCAGGACTACCAAAACCACGTGTATATATTATCAATGATCAAGCAATGAATGCGTTTGCAACAGGTCGGAATAAGAATAATGCAGCGGTTGCATTTACTACAGGACTCATTGCAAATTTAGATCGTTCAGAATTAGAGGGAGTTGCTGCACATGAACTTTCTCATATTGGGAATCGTGATATTTTGATTTCTACTATTGCTGTGGTACTTGTTGGGTTTGTTTCTATTGTTACTGATTTCTTCACTCGATCAATGATATTTGGTGGAGAACGTAATGATGAAAATGGAAATAGAGGCTTATTGATATTGATTGGTATTGCACTTTCTATTCTTGCGCCACTCATCGCAACTATTATGCAATTAGCAATTTCACGGAAACGAGAATTACTTGCCGATGCTTCAGGTGTATTACTTACTCGGTATCCAGAAGGTCTTGCAAATGCGCTTCGCAAAATTGATGCACAATCACGTCCCTTACAGAATGCAAGTAATGCAACTGCACATTTATATATCTCGAATCCTTTTGGAAAACAACTTGGGTTTATACAAAAATTATTTATGACTCACCCACCAATCGCGGAGCGCTTAGCAGCATTAAAGGATACAGAATAATTTGTTAGGTAAAACTCTTGATAGAAAAGATAAAA
>CALMMZ010000137.1 GCA_937868685.1 uncultured bacterium
TGAAAACGTTCAATATGTAAAAGATTCTTCATACAGATATTTTAAAGAGAGAAGTGTAAAGAATTGCTTGTTTGAACTTGTTACACATTGGAAGAAACATAATTATGATTCAATGAAGAAGACTTTGGAAGATGCATTAAAAGCTGGAGAACCAAAGGAGACAGGACATAATTATGTTCAAGATGTTATTAAGCGTTTATCTAAAGATTTTAGAAATCCAATCACTGCGCTTCCAAGTCTTGATTCGTATATCGGCGGCGGATTATCAGCAGGAGAAATGGGAGTGGTATTGGCGCAGGCAGGTGGCGGTAAGTCTATGTTTCTTGTTGCATTTGCTTCTAATGCATTTCTGGCAGGTAAGAAGGTGTTATATTATACACTTGAGCTTGCTGAGGAAGTTGTTGGACAAAGATTTGATTCATGCATAAATCAAATTCATCTTAAAAATGTTTGGGATTTTCCAGATGTTATTCAAGAGCGTGCAGAAGAAATATTTGCAAATGGTGGAGAACTCATCGTTAAGAAATTTAATTCTGGACAAGCATCAATAAACACTTTGATGTCTCACATCAGAACTCTTGAGACACACGATAACTTTAAGCCAGATATTATTTTTATTGATTATGGTGATTTATTAAAACCAGTTGACAACTTCTCTGAGAAGAGACATGCTCTTGATAGTATATATGTTGGTATTCGTGGTATGGCTGATGAGTTAAGAATTCCTATTTGGAATGCTGCACAAACTGGTCGTTCTGGTATGGATACAGATAAGGTATCATTGAGCTCAATTGCAGAATCTCTTGGTAATGCAAGAACTGCTGATGTTATAATTTCTGTTGGTAGAGACCCAGATGGAGAAAATCCAACTGATGCAAAAATTGGTATCTTAAAAAATAGAAATGGTCAAGCAGGTATATTTTTAGATGCAACATTTGACACTTCAAAAATCTTTATTGATATAAAGCCAATTGACCCTGCACAAATAGGTATAAAAAAGA
>CALMMZ010000138.1 GCA_937868685.1 uncultured bacterium
TGGCAAGAAAAGAAAAGAAGTATCACTTCATTTACAAGACGACAAACTTACTTAGCGGTAAGTATTATATTGGAATGCACTCAACCAATGACCTGAATGATGGTTATATGGGCTCAGGAAAGAGGTTGAGATATTCTATTAACAAGTATGGCAAGGAAAACCATAAGGTTGAAATTGTTGAGTTCTTTGAAGATAGAAAGAAGTTAGTTGCAAGAGAAAAAGAGATTGTAAATCTTAATGAAATTGCAAAAGAAGAATGTATGAATTTAATGACTGGAGGAGAGGGGGGTTTAGTTTCTAAAAAACATCATAGAAAAATGATGATTGGATTAAAAAAATGGCTTAATGGCAAATGGCAAGAAAAAGAATTTAGAGAAAAAAACATTAAACTTTCAGCTGAAAGAATGAGACAACATCATAGAGATGGTAAAATTAAATATGATACATTTACTGGAAAAAACCATACAAAAGAATCAAAAGAAAAAATGAGTAAAAAAGCTAAAGCACGTATTGGAAATAAAAATTCTCAATTTGGAACATGTTGGATAACAAAAGAAAATGTAAACAAAAAAATAAAAAAAGAAGAATTAAATATCTTTCTACAATTAGGTTGGAGTAAAGGGAGAAAAACAAAGTAATAAATAATCCTTTCAGATGAAAGGAATATGCTCTCATAGTTCAGTGGCTAAAATTCCTGATTCTCAGTCAGGAGCCGTGAGTTCGATTCTCACTGAGAGTACAACAAAGGGAGAGCAAACATTAAAGAGACTGTTTTTTAATGTTTGCTCATTTTTTGACATTAAATTAATGGTGGCATTGCTGTTCAAACTCCAAATAGTCAGCAGGTGATACCGAATCAGTATTTAATTCAGCTGAAACAACAGGTTCCTCTTTGGGGGTCGGTTTCTCCTCTTCGAAACAAGCTGTAAGAAACAATAGGGAGAGTGTGAAAATTAACGTTTTCATTATTTAAAAGTCAAAGTCAATTGATTCGGCGTCTTGCCATTCACCCAAGTAAAAAACTTGGAAGCAATCATCATCAACCCAACGATATTGTAGGTCGTAATGGGGAGAAGCGTGCTTTTCGCCAATTGGGACAGCAAGTCCCTTATCTAATATGCTTTTTCTGATTCGGCAATATCCCTCTGCCATTCCTACGGTTGTATTTCCCATGATATTAGATTTTTATTCCACGTTCTGTCAAGTTGGTATTTAAAAATACAACCCCCTCAGTAAATTCTTTCTTATACTTGTCAACATATTGTTGCAACATAGGCACAGGAATTTGTCCAAGTGGTCGAGCAAACTTTACTTGTGTGTAACGTCCGCTGTTAGGAACTCCCCACATAAGATGGTCAAACATTTTTTTCTTAAGTTTGTCTTCATCCTTGGCAAGAAGTTTTTTCTCAATTATATCGTCAATAAATTCTTCCAAGTTCATATCAATTCTAAATTCAGGATTGCCAAACATTGGGGGATATACCTTTTGAGGCAATGTCTTGCAGAATTCTTCTGCCTGTTTAATTACCTCCATGTTTCCATCCCCAGGATATCGGTTATAGTCAGTACAGCCACCACGACCATCATTTCGAGCGTAGCCAACTTTCTTGCCATTAACAAATATGTCTGCTGTGAATGCTGTGGTTTCTTCACTCAAGTGTTCAGCAATTTTGATATTTTTTAATTCTATGTTCATATCCTTATACGGTTGGGTTTTGGAAAAAACGAAAAGTTAAATTATCTTTTCAAACAAAGGTTTGATGGCTATACAATCTTTTCTTCGCTCTACCATAATTGATAAGTGTGAAAAGTCTGTACTAAATCTTTCTTGTGTATCAATTGTTTCATCTAAAACAATTGGTTTGCCGTACTCCTTGTTTATTCGCTTCCAGTCGCTCATTAAATTCTCCAAGCAAATATCTTTTAGCTTAAACAATTTTATGCTGCTGTCAAAACTGGAAATGGGTTGCTTTTGTAAACCATCCTTATTAATAAAGGCAATATTGTCATTGCCAAGGTCTAAACCATAATTAATGATGCAAGTATGGTGCACAAGTTTTTTACCATTTTCTTCTCGAACTCCGAATATCGGCTGAGTAATCAAGAATGTATTTTCTGCTGTTGCTGTCATAAACTTATACGGTGTGATTCCTGAAAAAACGAAATCCCCCAATTAGCGGAGGATTTCAATCTTGTTAAAATATGGAGAGAGATGCAGGATTACATTCTTCTCGCTGCAATTGGTGTTCTTATGTGTATTAGAATATAGAGAGAAGCCATTATACTCGTCGCCGAATAGAAACCTGAGCTCCTTATAGTCAGGCTTTCCCATGAACCCAGGGTATGACAAATTCTGCACAAAGCACAATGTTTGGTCGGCGTACATCTTTGTCTTTGGTTCTGACAGCTTAACTCTAATTACCTTACCCATTTACCTTCTTTTGAGCTGAAAGGAAATCATTATAAGCAGCATCCGCATCAATCTCCTGATTTGTATCAGGGTAAACGCTCAACAGGTACTTGCAGAAATTAAGTCTGTGGTTAACATCCTCTGGGGAGAGGAAGCCTGTTTGAACATCCGACAAGTGTGATGCGATTATGATTCTTACTTTGATATTCATATTATGCGTTGTCTAAGATTTGACAAAGTTGTTCAAGGGAGATATTGTCAAGTGAATATCTGTAACCTGAGCTATCAATTAAGCGGTCAGCAGTTACTTCGACAAGATAGCGACCACCTTCAAGGTTAAACATCATCTTGTCTTCTTTAATTTTAAGACATAACTCACCTGAGTGTTCGCTCTTAACTCCACGTTTGCTAACCAAGTATCTCAGACGTGCGTGAGCCTCTTGCTCTACTTTTTTGTATTTATTTTGCCATTTATTTCCCATGACCTTATACGGTTAAGTTATTGAAAAAACGAATTACTTTGTTACAGTGAACCCAATCTCTTGAAAGAAAGAAACTGCATCTCTTTGCTTGTAGAACTCCATCATTCTATGCTTTGTAGCGTTATCTGCATAATATACATTATGTCGCTTCTCCAACTTAACAGTTTTTTCTTCATTGAATTGAATAAATGGGAGACGAGTTTCATCGGCATCAAACGTACCTTCAAACTTCTTAAGTGCAGCTTCCAATGCTTCATCGGTTACAGCCAATTTAAGACCACCAAACACCTCTTTATATAATAAGTCTTGGAAACGTACATCTTTAATTTGGAAGTGTTCCTTTGTAGCAGGTTCAATTTGGCTGAAACAAACCATTCCACTCATATCGGTGCGAACCTCTTCTGTAGATTCACATACACATCCAAGAACAACACCAATTGCATTTTCTTCTTTGATATACACAACATCCCCCACATCGTAAGTCAATTTCTCAGGACGTGGAATTTCGTCGCCTTGTCTATTCATATACGGAGTGTAGTTGAACAGAGCGTAGTGTTTATTATTTACTTTTAGTTTCATGTTCCTATACGGTCTACAGTTAGAAAAAACGAAATTTTATAAATACCTCCACTTAAAACCACCTGCTACATTTCTTTTGCCATTACAACACTGAGAAATATTAGAATCTTTTATTTTTAAACTTAAATAAACTTCTCTAATAGAATTCCAAACTTTTACGATTTTACCGTCTAAAGATAATTGCACGACTTTTCGCTTATATCTTTTTTCTTTTGATATAAAGTAATCTGTTAAGGGATTATATTCGTTTTTAAAGACCCAAATATAATCATTGCAACTTTGGGTTTTTTTATTTAAACAGTCAGATAAAGCGCCTATCTTTATATTTAATTGTCTTGTGGCTTCTCTACTTGAATTCCATTCTCGAACAAACTTACCATTAAGTGTTAATTGAACAATGGGGAGACTTAATTTTTTTGCTATTGCCTCTTTTGCTATTTGAGGCATTTTTTTATTTCTTAATTTAGTCTTTGTTTCTTCTGAATGTTTTTTACCTAAATTAATATTACTTAGTCTTTCTTTAGTTTCTTCTGAATGATTATACCCTTCTATTCCTTCACCCCCCTCTGTACTATTAACCAAATTAAACCCCCAACTTTTAAATAAATAGATATAATATTT
>CALMMZ010000139.1 GCA_937868685.1 uncultured bacterium
TACAAAGCCAGTAACGGACGCTGCCTGTCCTACGGTCTATGCCGAGCTGGTGAAGGCGGTAACTCACCACAGGTCAAAAGCCTGTTTAAACGACAAAAACCCCTGACAAAATCGGGGGTTTTTTATTTTGTTTTTAAAATTATAATTTATAATTTTATTATATGAAATTTAAAAATATAAATTGGGTAAAACACCCAGAACACAATGGGGTTTATCAGGGTTTTATAGGAATCCAAGAGTTGTTCAGCATTAATGAAATCGGGAAAAAAGATGCCCCAAACTTCAGATTACAATCGGCCAATCCCAGATCGGAGACATTTCATTTTTGTACTACACTAAAGTATTTGGGGGAGTTCAAAACCCTGGAATTAGCTAAATTTCAAGCAAATTTGAAATGGGAAGAATTTACCAATAGCTTGTTAGAAGAAAGTGTCATAAGCTCTGTAACAAATGAGGAAGCAGTTACGTAACTTCATATAGAGCAAAAATCTCGATATGTTAGTAATCCTTATCAAAGATCAGTTCAACAAGGTTGGTTATTATCAAACCTGCTCTTTTAACGAAAAACTCGAAAAAGAAGTGGCTTCTAAACCTGATGATACCAAACTCTTAACCAAGCATATTGCAAAAGAGTTTGAAATTACTCCGGATGTGATCTTTAAATATTGGATTGTTAATTATGATTAATTAATATTAAATTAATGGAAATGAAAATTGTTAATACAGAATTACTTAATTTTCCTGTAGATATAATCTACACAAAAGAAGGACATTGGGTTATCACTTCAAATGAAGAAACTAAAAAGTTATTAGGCTCTTCAATGAATATTGTTGTTCAAGGAGACACTAAAGAAGAAGCAATACAACAATTTTTTCTTCACTTAAGAATGACTGTTGATTTCTATAAAAAAGATGCTAATAAATATAGAAAATACGCACCTTTAATTATAGGAGATTGGAGTCATATTGGAGGGTCATGGTTCCAAATATTTGGAATTAATGTTTATTTTAGATATGGAAAAGGTATGAAAGGCGGATTTTATATTCCCTTTACCAAATTAAATATTATGATTTCTAATCTTCATAAAACTAAAGAAAAATGACATTAGATGATTTTCAATCTAAAATAGCCAAAAAATATAATTTAGGTAATAAATTGGATGGTTTGATGAAGTTCAAGTTTACAAATTTGCTAATGAAGCTATGGAAGGTGGTAAAGACTTACCAAAAGGACTAATAGAGTATAGAGGTAAAGCTGTAGATTTTGCTTTTGATAAGTATATACAAGGTTTCCAAAAAGCACAAGAACTTCTATCTGATAGAATGTTTACCATAGAAGATGTAGTTGAATTTTGCAAAACTCTTACTTCTACACCATCAAACATAAGTCAAGAAGCAGCCATAATTTTAGTAAATAATTTTCTATCTCAACCCAAATCCTGGGAAATAGAATGTGAATGGAAGAATGGTAAACTCCATATTTTAAAACTGTTGTAAAAATGAAAATATTATTTAAAATATATTTATCATGTATTTTATCTATTTTTTATATATATTTATAACCTCTTAACAAATCAATCTATAAAATAAAAATGAAAAAATTATTATTACTCGTTGCTTTTGCAACTGCACTCACCGCTTGCTCTACTACAAATGAAAGCGGTTCTACTCCAACCGATTCAACCATGACTGACTCCGTTACTGTAACCGATTCAGTTGCCGTAGATTCTGTTCAAACTATCGACTCTACAACCGTAGAAGAAGTTGACTCCTTATCCGCCGACTCGCTTCAGTAAAGAAAATCAACAACAAGCAACTCGATAAAGCCCAGGTAAAACACCAGGGCTTTTTTGTTTGTAACAACCCAGAAGGTTTTTGCGTAGGTCTTTCGAACAGTAGCGTTTTTAGGCAAATCATAGATATAGGCATAAGTTCAAAGGTTTTGGAATTTTTATATGATTTTCCAAATCCTATGAACTTTTTTGTATATCTATAAAACTATTATAAAACTTACTTTTTTGGATTTTTACCCGTAACAATCAACTACACATATTCGTAACTAATAGAGCATATCAAGACCAAAAAAAGCAATTCCTATTCTGTAACAAACCCAAATTCAGTTTCGTAACTCAATTCTAACATCTCTAAAAACATGACAAAAAAACTGGTAATTGAAGTAAATGAGGAGTTTTTCAAAAACCTCAAAAAACAAAAAGCCCAGATCATCGAGATCTTAAGCTCAGATTCTATTTCAAGCGAAAAAACAAGCGAATTAGAAGGAGTCCTTAATTTCTTTGATTATATCCAGGATCAAGCAGTAGATGAACTTGGATTCGAAAAAAAATTGGTGTTTAACCTGGAATCTGAAAATGAACAATCATCATGAGAAACAAAGAAGAAATTAAAAATAAAATTCTTCTGCCTTACATGAAGAAGGCAATCAAAATGGTTAAAGACAAAAAGCTTAAGACCAAAGAAGGAAAATTGCTTTTTTTAATCGACAAATGGCTTCCGGACGGAAACAAGATTTAAGTAGATCTGATTTTTGATTTACGTATTTTCCCGTTTCCTTTTATTCGGGCAGACTACTTTTACTGTAAAGGAAAAGGAAGTGAGATGGGTGCTTACGCATCAATCAATAATCAGGATCTGGTTTTTGCCGAAAAAGCAACAGGAAAGCACGTTTTAATTAAAGTTGGAAGAAAAAAGTTTGTTGGAATTTATAAGAAAATTTATTCTTCAAGAATAAAAGAAGATGTTCTTTTGTCAAACGGGGATGCTAATCATGTAATAGAAATCCCCAAAGTCTGTTATTCCAATAAAGCAAAAACTGACTTAATGATATATAAAATTTCAAATCTCGAAATCATAAAAACAATTCAAACGAATGGAAGCAAAATCATCTCTACAGTTTCTCTATGATAATTTTAAAGAAGCCCTTAAAAAGTACAAGGAAGACAAGGAATTTATTGAAAAGTAAATTCAAGAGCTGAACGAGAAAAAAGAAAAACTTTTCTTCCCAAGATTAGAAGTAGAACTAAAACCGATTGCTGAAGAAATTAAAATCAGACTCCAAGCTGATTCATTTAATATCTCAAAACAAGGACCACTTTCTTACAAAGTTTCAATTTGGTTCATTAAGGGAGAAGAAACTAATGTTGGATATTTATGCTTCGGCCAATATCGAGATGGAAGCATTTTTATGTCACCCAATATTTTCGATAAGGAAGGTGCCATAGAACTGAAAGATTTGACCATTGAAAATTTAACAGATTTAGCCAAAAAAAATATATGATTCTTTTTCCATGCTTTTTATAACTAATTGAAATTCAATTAATTGTAAATTATAAAGCATAAATTAGAAAAAAAATTATATGTTATTTGAAATTGTTGGTAACTTTGTTAGTAGAAATTCGTTATAAAAAGACAACAACCAATACACAACAAACAATTAAGAAAAAGCCATGAAAAGCAAAACTAATCCCGTACAAACGGATCTTGCTACTCGAAAGAAAATGCTGCTTGAAGCGAAGGAGAAATCCAAAAAAAACGATATGTTGGGAGCAGCAGTTGCTATTGCAACGTTGCATAATGAATTTAAGATGTCTCCCCAAGACATTATTAAAGAGCTGTCAAAGTACGATTGTAAAATTTCTGTTCCGCATATTTATAATCATTTTAAACTTGCAAAAGTACCGGCCAAAGTCAAAACTTATATCCGGACAAACAAAATCAATCCGACTGATGTTCTGGCAAAAATCAAGAAACATCAAACCGAAAATGAACTTATCAGGGAAATAGATAAAATCGTTGCTCAAAGAGAAATCGAACAAGAAAAGATTATCGAAGAGAAAAAAATCCAGAAAGAAAAAACCATTCAACAAAAAATCATCAACTTTCTGAAAAACCAGGGAATTATCCCTTCAGAAAAAGATCGAGAAAACATCCTGAAAATCACCGGGAAGTATTACGCAGCCTGATCATAATCATAATCATATAATTTTAAAGCCTCTCCCTAAAAAAGAGAGGTTTTTTACTTTAGTAACAAACGTAAAACCCACATCGTAACTGCCTCATAAACTTTAAAAACAGTTATGAAACAAAAACTGAAATTCTCCCCAGGAAATGCAAAACTGAAAGGTATCCCTTCCATTAGCCTTTTGGCTGGATGGAGCTGCCCTTTTGCAAATGAATGCCTTACCAAAGTAGATCTTAATACCGGTAAAATCTGGGACGGTCCTAATCAAAAATTCAGGTGTTTTTCAGCAACACAAGAAAACATTTTTAAACTTACCAGAAATCAAAGAAAAAAGAATTTTGAACTTTTACGTTCCCTTTCTTCGGCTGAGGAAATGGCTGATCTAATTCATAATTCTTTGCCCAACCCAAAAAAGAAAATTATCAGAATCCACGTTTCTGGAGACTTCTTCAACCAAAAATATTTTGACGCATGGTTGATTGTAGCAAAAAGAAATCCTCAATTGTTGTTTTACGCTTATACCAAATCAATCCAATTCTGGATTAACCGGATCAATGATATTCCTGTTAATTTAAAACTTACAGCCTCCTTAGGCGGAAAGCAAGACCACCTTATTCATCAGTATAACCTGAAATACAACCTGGTTGTATCGACCCCGGAACAAGCTCAGGAACTAGGACTTGAAATTGATCATGATGATTCTCATGCTTATGCCCAAGAAAAATCTTTTGCTATCCTTATTCACGGCACCCAGGCTAAAGGTTCTGAAATGGGAAAGGCAAGAGCAAAACTCCAAAAAAGAGGAATAATGGGATATAACCGAAAAGGTAAAACACCAAACAGTTTCCGAAAAACAGAAAAGCAGGCTGCATAACAAAAGTCATATATAAAAATAAACCCCGGTAAAACACCGGGGTTTTTTATTTTAAATATATAGAGAACCTGCACACACTTTAAGAAGTGATTTCTCCAAACTTTACCAAATCGTTCTCATCACATACCTTAATTGCATCCGACAAATAATAAAAAATACCGTAATAGTTTTTGAGATGTTCTGTATTGATTACAGTTATGTATGATCTGGACTGAAAGTGCAAAGTGCTAAAGTCAAACTCCCCACTCAAATACTTTTCATATACTGATATGCTGCTTATTAATATACCTTTATTATTATAAATCTCGGAACACCCATTTATAAACAACTCGAATCTTCCAAAAGCATTATTTATCACACCAATAGGAATTCCGTATTTTGGATTGTATAGATTTTTATTTTTAATTATTGAACTAAAATCAACCTCCATATCTCCACCTACTTTAAACCGATATTTTATATCTAATTTTTCACATAAGTAAAACATCATATAAGAAGCATCATCCAGATAGTCATTGTCTAAACTAAAACCCAATGATGCGTTGAGTTTTACATTGTCCACAGAAGCGTTCATGGTACAAATATAATAAATTACAAATAAATAAAAAACCCCCTGAACAAAGTCCAGAGGGTTGATTCTCCCTTATTCTTTTAATCACAAAATCAAAGAGGAACTTTATTTAAACGCTTAACATACATGGAAGGTTGAACACCTTCAACAATACCATATACTATACTCTTCCTTGAAGACGGATCAGGATCATCATCATCAATCAAAATAGTACCGGTAACATCATCCAGCAAAACCCCGGTCTGACCAGGACGAATCTTTATTCCATACATGTCATCCACAATGAAATCCCGCACAAAAATAATATCCATACAACTTTTTTTAAAATAAAATCACTGCGAATCAGGACAGGTATTATACCAGTCATCCAAATTCAATTGATCCAAAGTATAAACCCCAGAAACCTCAATAACAGCCATCTTCAGATTGATTGATTTAATCAACTTCTCCTTAGCCCTCATGATCATCACCTTCAACGTATTAAGCTTAATATTAAGCTCCGAAGAAATCTTCTCATAAGGCATCTCATCCATCAAATACATCTTCAAAATCTTACGCTCAACACCCGCCCGATCATAACGATCATATCCTTTCTTAATATGCAACTCAACATCAGAAAGATCAATACCATACTCCTCAGAAATCTCTACTGGAGTTTTACCGTCATCGTTAAACTTCCTGAAAATCTCCTGGGTAAGTTTAGGTAAAGACAATACAGCATTATCAACCATCTTGTCAATAGTACTGTATACAACCTTCAGCTTAGCCATACGCTCAACCTCAGGAGACGCTAACATGGACTCGTATTCGTGAACATCAACCTTCGGCACCAAAATGTCACCCAAGGTAGAACCCCCAGATTCATCACCATTATCAACAGGAGCATCCAAAGACAAAGATGAACACAGAATGTTCCGCTTATTCTTATGAATAAAATCAATCATGTAATTGTGGGCTAACCTCGTCAACCATGCATTGAAAGTGTATTGAGGCTCGTACTTATTAATGTTGTCGTACAACTTCTGGAAAATCTCCGAAGTAATGTCCTCCGCATCCTGACGATTCCGCAAAGCGAAAAAAATCTTCCTGCTCAAATGAGGGTAATACTTCTTAAATAACATCGTAAAAGCAGCCTGATTACCTCGCTTGATAGATTCAACTAAAGCCAAATCCTGATAATCCTGGGCACCAAACTTACCTCTCAATTCTACATGATTCTTCATAATCTTTGTTTTTTGATAGTTTTTATCACGTTTGCCTAAGTTACGTTTCGAATCCTGAGGTTGTTACAATACCCGGTTTTCTACTTTATACAACAACCAAATCCTTCCGAAAAGTAAAAATTCCATAAACAATCACATAGGACTTTAACGGTTTTTTTAAACAATCACCTGTTCATAAACCCATACCTTAATACTAATTACGTATGAAACCAACCACTTATTACAAATACCCAAAACCATAAGAATTTTCCAAACCCATTGAACTTCTACACAAAGTAAAAATCCTACCCAAAAAAACCATCACCATATAAACCAAAGTTCAGCCAAACAGGAAAATAATTAACCATACTTTTTTCCAAATCCATTGAACTTCTACGTATATCTTTTTTGTTTTTAAAAAATCGTAAAAATCCAAATACGTTTCCTGTGTTATTCCAGAATGTAAAAAACAATTATATATTTTATTTATTTAAATATTATTTTAAAACCTTTTATCAATAATCTACTTTTTATTTTACCAAATAATAAAATAGTGCCTGATATATCTATCAGATTCTCAGTCTATTATATATAAAATTAATTTGGAGTTTTACAGAGAAAAAGTAGATATATATATTTTATATATTCATTTTCGTTAGTTGAGAATTTGTTGGAGTTTTACGGGTAAAAATGTGGACAGAACGGGCGTGCTTCATTTTTATTATTTTTTTAAAGTTTATCTACTTTTTGTTTTTTATATATTTTACCACTTTCTACCACTATTATATTTTTGTCTTTGTAATAAATTGAAAATCAACATATTATACAGCATCATAAAACCCCAAAACAAAAAATAAAAAAGCAGGGTTTTCAATGTATGAAAGCGGTGGTCTTGATGATGTAAAACTCCAAACTCCAAATTTTTTCTGATTGTTTCTGTTTATTTGCTGTTTTTTATAGTAATTTAAAGGAGGTTTTTTCACATATTTTTATTAATAAAAAGTCGAAGAAAAAGGGGTTAAAATTCCGGTAAAAAAAGGTAGTTTTTTTTGTAACAAAAAGTGGCGGCATTACGTTAATGTTTTTGTTTGTAACAAACCGCATATTTTTTTCGTGAGGTAGATTGTGGAGGGGGGGTTATTTACTATATATTTTATTATACATTTGTTTGTATTTTTACGTTACATTTGTCTTTCTTGTTAAAAAAAGAAAGACAGTTGAATATGTTGCTTATTGATTTTATTTTTGATTGGGAGGGAGAAGTGATTGATTTCTTTAATAGCAAAGATTTTATTTTTCATACTGACGAGTGTTTGAGATCGCTCCCTGAAAATTTTTGGATTGGCAATCATATTATTTTTTTAGAAAATTTATTAAAGGATGGCGACACTGGTTTTTTGATGTTTATCAATAATAGTAATGATTTTACTGTTTTTATAAGAAAGGAAATTAAGCAATTTGGTTTAAGAAGCAACCCAATATGGAAAAGGTTTTACAACATAATTCAGTATGGGGATAAGTATAAAATTAATTTATTTAAAAAAGAATCTATTGAATTTTTGCATTGGATTAAACCAGAAAATGGAATTTTA
>CALMMZ010000140.1 GCA_937868685.1 uncultured bacterium
AGTCTGAGGAAGGGTTGGCTGTTTTTTTTTGGTATTGACAAAGTTAATAATTCTTATTAACTTTGCATAAGTAAAAATAATATATGGTAGAAGACAAAAAAAATATAAAAACATTTGAGGCACCAAAAGAAATCGGAACGATGCTTGAGGAACTCAAAGAAGTATACAAGCAAAGAGAAACACCACTAAGCGTTTCAGAAATTATAAGGTTGGCAATAAAGAACTTTCACAGAAAAGAAATATTAAACAACAAAGTGAGGGTTAAAGCATGAGGGAAGTATTCCTTGACATAACCGGATATGAAGGACTCTACCAGATTTCGAATAAAGGAAGAGTGAAAAGTATGAAGAGGAAAGTAAACCATTCAAGCAGTGGTTTTAGCAACTTACCTGAAAAAGTTTTAAAACCACAAAAATCGGGAAATGGTTATTGCCATATTGGTTTATATAAAGATGGGAAAGTAAAATATCTTATGATTGCTAGATTAGTAGCAATTCACTTTATCCCAAATCCAGAAAACAAACCCGAAGTTAATCATAAAAACGGAGATAAATCCAACAATTTTGATTATAATTTAGAATGGAATACTTCATCCGAAAATTCGCAACATTCGTTTGATAAAGGTCTTCAAGAGAAACAAAAAGGGACAAAGAACCCTAGTGCGAAACTTACGGAAAAGCAAGTTCTAAAAATTAGAGAGTTGGCAAACGATAACGGTCTTACTCGAAAAAAAATAGCTGAACGATATAACGTCACTCGTCAAGCAATAAACAGCATTGTTTGGCATAAAAACTGGAGACATATATGAGTGAGATTAAAAACAAAAATGGAATAATCTTAACGGATAAAACTGTCCCAGATATTCACCTCTCTCCATCACAAATGAATATGTATTCACGATGTCAACAAGCTTGGTACTACAGATATATATTAGGGATGAAAACTCCACCGACCAAACACCTTACCGCAGGATCGGTTTACGATGATGCGTTAACAAATAACTTCCAACAAAAAATAAAATCCAAAGTAGATTTAACCGAACAAGAAATACTTGATATAGCCGATACTTCATTTAGTATTCGTGAAGAAGAAACCGAATGGTATGGTGACAGTCCGGCAGAGACTAAAGATACAGTAATATCTTTACTTAAAGAGTATGTTGAAACTGGTATCAGTGAAAAGATACAACCAGCCGTTACTCAAAAATTATATGATGTACATTTCGAGGGGATGGGCTGGACAATAAAAGGAATATCGGATATCGAAGAAGTCAACGGCAGGATTATAGATAATAAGACCACTGGAGTTACACCAAATAAAGATATAAATAAGCTTGACCAAGGGCATAAATTACAAATGGATATTTATGCAATTGCGAAAAAATATTCTGAGGGTATCACCGAAGGTAATTTAAGAAGATTGGACTATGCAGTAAAGCTGGAAAAACCCAGAATAGTTCAGATAGAGTTACCGCCATTAACACCGGAAGATGTAAAATATTTTCAGAAGAAAGTATCAGCTCAGTTCCAACAAATGGAATTACTAAGAAACGATCAAATGAAACCAGACACCAATAGATCACACTTTATGTGCAGCCAAAGAATGTGTGGGTATTGGACAAGGTGCATCAAAGACAATGGTGGTACAGTGAAACCATAATTATTAATTTAAAACACAAATCATGAAAGTCCCCAAACAAGCCAAAGAAGCACCAAAAGAAATGCCAACAGTAAAAGAACCGGATCTAAACGGACTATTTGCAGAGACTCCGGTAAACAAGGAACCAACTCAGGCAATAGTCAATGAGGTAATAGAAAACAGAAATGTTGTTTCCAAAAAGCGTGAAAGTCAGTTTTTGGAAGCAGACGCAAAAGACATTGAACAGATCATAGAAAAAGAAACCACTGGCAAGATAACTTCTAATGAACTTTTCTATGAGGTCTTTGACAATACAGAAGAAGGTAAGCCGGTCAGAAAATTTCAAACGGCAATAGGGGGCGTATTAAAGTGCGCTCAGGTACAGGGAAATCTTGAAGTAGTAGGTCAGCCGTTTCCGGAACACAATTCAGCGAAGTTCATTTACACCGTAACAGTTAAAGACACTGTAAAAGGTATCAGCGTGTATGGTCAAGGACAGGCAGCCAAGATGAAGGATGGAATTATAGAGCCTTATGCTCAAGCCATAGCATTAACGGTTGCTATGCGAAACGGATATGATAAGTTAATATATCCGGAAATAAAACAAGCAGTGTTGCACGAGTGGTACATTGCAAAGTTCGGCAAAGAAAAAGATATGAGTTCAATACTTGTAGTCGGAGCAGAAGCTTTAAAAAATATTTCAGAATTCATAAAAAAATAATTAATGATTGATAGAGAACAGTTTTTCAATAATTACAGGAAAGAGTTTGGCGCTTTAAGTCAGTCGCAGGTGGATGGTATTAATGCCATACTTGACGAGTGGGAAGCAAACTATGCTGACAAAGATCTTCGCTGGTTAGCATACGCTTTCGCCACAACTTATCACGAAACCGATAAGAAGATGCAACCGATTGAGGAATACGGCAAAGGTAAGCACCAGCTTTACGGAAAACATTTCAAATGCGACCACAGGAAATATACTGATACAGACAACCTATTTTACGGCAGGGGATTCGTTCAGTTGACGTGGTATGAGAACTATGAAAAGGCAGGAGCCAAGTTAGGAATAGACTTCATTCACAATCCGGAGAAAGTAATGGAGTTACATAACGCAGCCAAGATAATGTTTTTGGGTATGACCGAAGGTTGGTTCACCGGAAAAGTCTTAAGCACTTATTTCAATGAAAGAAGAACCGATCCTATAAATGCAAGAGCCATTATAAATGGTAAGGATCGAGCAAGTTTAATAGCAGGTTATTATTATTCATTCATTAAATGTTTAACAACATGAATATACCAGATAAATTCAAACAAAACATCAAGACTGATATCAACTATCAGATCAAAGTAAGTCCGGCTGTTATCAAAGTCCCTTTCACTGATGACAAGACTAAATTGAAGATTGAAAAGGATGCAGTCGGAAACGACATACAGTATATCATGCACGAAGGTAGCTGGTATGAGATAGTGCATGAGGTGCATAAGGAATATAAGGGTAAAAAAGAGGATCACTTCCTTATAAGAGTGGATAAGAAGACTCACCCGAAGGCATATCCTTTCAATAGCTTTGGTTTTTTTGTATTACCACCGGAATTGGAAGCAGTGTACGGAAAGCGCTGTAAAGTATTAACAGATATTTGCTTTTTAAGCAACGATATTGATAAGATATTCAGCAAAATAGGTCATGCAAAGTTCGATAACTCAGCCTTAGCCTGCGCAGGAGATGGCAAGATTGCTAACAGATATAATCCTATTACAGAAACTTGGGAAAAAGTTCCTTGTGTATGTGGTTATAGCAGGTATTACAGCGATTACACTGAAGAAGAACTGGCAACAGAGTTTACGATAACACCAGACACACCAAAAGATCTGTATCGTGAAATTAAGAAGTTTGGCAGTGATTCAGCATTCAAACAAGTATTGGTACAAGGTGCTTGGAGAGATATAATGAGCAGGGATGCAAACGGACATATTCAATTGAAGCCTTTCACAGACAACAAACCGCCTTGTGACTTCAATTTTGAATTACTGTTTGCAGCACCGAAGGCACCCGGCTTACATCTTAACAAACTTCACAGTACAGGACTTGAGAACTATTTAAGAATTGAAAAAAGTATTAAGACTTACAAAGAAATACTTACGGAGTTCGGAATAGGATTAAGAACACAGCCAATGAACTTAGTTTTAAGAATTGCCGAAGCCAAAAACAAGAAGTTTGGGAAGATCCTTTACCCACAAGTATCGGTAGAGTTTGCACAATCTATTATGGAACTTGTCAAGAGGTCAGCAAAAAACACTTACTTAACAGAGCCGGAAACAGTTAAACAGATTCCGGAGTTTGTTGACACTGATACAGGTGAAGTCTTTGAAGAAGTTGAGGAAGGAAGCTATGAAGATGAAACCATACAGGAGGTTGAAACGGAATTCCTGTTTGACCTAGAAGAAAAAGTACGGTTGTTAAAAGGTGAAATCAACGTAGGCAACAACGATCCTAACTACGTTGACAACTATTTTAACGAACATCAAATAGTTCCAGCAGACACCGAAGATTCATTGAATGAACAACTCACAATTTTAGAATCATTAAAACTTAAACTATTTTAATATGTCAAAACAAACTGAATTAGAAGATGTTCTTGATTATATAGACCACTGTTCACACAGCGAACAAGCACAGATAAAAGACGCTATTGGTGCTGGTGAGCCGGTACTAGAACAGCCAGAATGTTCCAACACCTTGTTTAACGCAATCAACACTCCCATGACTCTTGACCAAGAAGAAAAACTGATACTTCTTATAAATAACATAGACACCGTTAATTACGGTGAACTAAAACAGTTGTGTCAGAAAGGAAGAATGTAATGGACAATAAGTTCAAAGATCTATTCACGACTATGTGTTATGACGAGCCACATGATTGCTTTGTAGTGCCGTCATTAGCCACCGAGCAGTTAAAGCCGGAAATCAGCTATGAAGAGTTTGCAATAAGATTACAGGAGATCTGGGAGTATTGCGAACAGGTCAGAAGATATTTTAAGACACTTCACTGGGAGAACAACTATCAGGTTGTAAGGGAAGTCGTACAGGCAGTGTTTTATGACGGCAATGGTTATGCAGTGCCATTCTTTGGAGTATATATTAATGAAAAGCCAGAACAACAAACGCTTAATAGTTGGATCAAAGTACCAAGTATTATTGCAGGCAAAGTCTCATTTTTGCCGACAACAGACTTTGCACACGATACAGTGATGGCAAAGTTTACGAAAGACTTGTATATGAACTTAAACAACTGGGAGCAGTGGCTTAAAAAGAAA
>CALMMZ010000141.1 GCA_937868685.1 uncultured bacterium
TGTAAAAAACGAATATTTCTTCAGACCCTATATATATCTTCCTGCTGCCAATCCAAAAGAGGCACAGATGTATGGTATTGACGGTGTTCCGTTGGTTAAGAAAGAATTTGGATATGAATGGGAACGTCGTAAATTTGTGGATAGTTATAAAGGGACTGTCTATTTTAATCTACCCCCAACTCAGCAATATCTTTTAGAGAATTATCATCACAAGGATATCAATGATCTGACTCGTTTTCCACTACGGACATTTTTCTTTGATATCGAGGTCATTGCAGACGAATTCCCGACTGCTAGTGAATCTAAATTTCCAATCACTTCTATCACAATCTATGACACAGAAACACGAAAATATTATGTTTGGGGAATCAAGCACTATGATGAATATTCTTGTAAAGATCATTTAGAAGGTATTGAACCAGATGAAATTGTATATGAATATTGTGTAGATGAGAAATATTTGTTGGTTAAGTTCTTAAAGTTCTGGCGAAAGAATTTTCCAGATTTGATCTCCGGATGGAATTCCTCAACTTTTGACGTGCCTTACATCATTGGTAGAATTGAAAAAGTCTTGGGCGAAGGCAAATCAAATAAGCTTTCTCCTGTAGATAGTGTATATGGTGTTGAGAAGACTAATAAGAAGTTCATGAACAAATACATTGATTTTACCATCAATGGAATTGCTCATGTTGATTACATGTTCTTATACAAGACCTTCACAGCAGGAGAACGTGAAAGTGATGCATTGGATTATATTTGTTGGGAAGAAATTGGACAGGGTAAGTTAGATTATGGCGATATGTCATTAACTGATCTGTTCCATAAAGATTGGAATAAATTCATCAACTATAACATTTGGGACGTTAAACTCATAGTCATGTTGGATGAGTTAAAAAAATATTTGGAGATTGCTAAATTTTCTGCATTTTCTGGTTTTTGTAATCTAGATAAAACATTTGGTAAGACTGCTATTATTACTGGTGTTCTTGCAAAAGAATCACTTGATGAAGGTAAAATTATTCCAACACAGACACATGCAGAAAAAAGTAAGCTCGCTGGGGGTTATGTAAAACAGCCAAAAGAGGGTATGGTTGAAGGTTTTCTGAGTTTAGATGCAAATTCTTTATATCCTAGTAATATTATCACCCTTAATATTTCGCCAGAATCAAAAGTTGCTAAGGTGATGGCAAAGGATAAAGATGATCTGACTATTTTCAATTTCAAAGACCGTAGATACATAAAGTTAAAAAAACAAGAGCTTAAAAAATATGTAACAGATAATAATCTATCTATGTCTGCCAATGGAATCATGTTTGATCAATCTAAGCAAAGTATTGCTGCAAAATTCTGTGATTCTCTATATGCTAAACGTAAGAAGGTTAAGAACGACATGTTCTTACTTGAAAAAGAGCAAAGGAATTTTGAAAAGGATTCCGATATGTTCAATAAGTTAGATATTCAGATAAAACAGAAGGATGTAGAACAATATCTGTATAAGATCCTTCTAAATTCTACCTATGGTGCATTTGCAGAACCGCACTTTGCTCTTTATGATATTGACTGTGCATCTGCAATCACATTAACCGGTCAGGCTATGATTAAGCAAGGTGAAAAAATCATCAATGAATACCTGGAAGAAGAATGGCAACTTGATAAAAAGGATAGGATTATTATGATTGACACTGACAGCTTGGGTATCACTATTGGGGATATCATGAATAAATTGAATTTTGAACTAATTGACTCTGATGGAAATCTGACAGAAAAATTTGTAGAAGTAGAGACCAAGATTGCTGATACATTAAACAAGAAGATTAACACATGGGCAATAGATAAGTTGAATAGTAAAGACCCTCGGTATTTTTTCAAACGGGAGAACGTATGTCCAAAGGCAGTATGGACAGGTAAAAAACACTATATTATGTATATCGTCAATAGTGAGGGTGTTAAAACTAACAAGTTCAAATATAAGGGACTACAAATCGCAAAGTCTTCTTTTTCTAAAGAGATGAAGACATTATCAAAATCAATTGTAGAAGTCCTGATGCTTGAACGAGACAAAAAGAAGGCAGATGATAAAATATATAATTACTTCGAAGACTTTGAGAAATTTGATGCAAATATCATCGCTCAACGTGGAGGGATCAAAGTTCTTACTGAATGGGAAGCTAAAAATAGAGATAAAGCATTGAAAAACTTGAAAGGAACAATGCAAGCAAAGTATGCGATATATCATAATGAGTTGCTGAAAACATTGGGACTTACTAACAAGTATAGAAAAATTGAGAATGGTGCTAAGATGAAGATGGTTTTTGTTAAAGAAAATCAGTATGGAATTCCAGGTGTTGCATTCCAAGATAATTTTCCTCCAGAATTTGATTTAGCAGTAGATTATGAAAAAATGTTTTTCAAAGCAATTATCAAAAGTATTGAACCTATCTACGAGGCTGTTGGTTGGACTGTTCCGCATCCAAGAATCAGGTATGCTAATACCATTGAAGAATTATTTTCATAATTTAAGTAATATTGATGAAAAATAAAACACAAGCCTTTTTTCTTGAACTGAAAAGAAGGTATAATATTATCTTTGAAACCCGTGATTTGGAAACCATTCGGAAAGATTTTTATGCAGAAAAATGGATTTCCAAAGAAGAACTTGGAAGATTATTTGTATCTGAAATGGAACAAATTACTCAATGGGCATTAAGAGAACAGGCGGATAAAAATGCGATACTGGAAAATTTTAATTTGGCGACCATGCGGATTCATTATGAGAATGAGGAAAAGTTGGTTAAAAGTGGAAGATTATTCTGATTTTACTTGAAATCGGTTTTTCACACAATTAATAACTTCCATGAGTAAAATTGTTGCTATTCTAAAAGATGTGTCGGTTCTAATTGTTGGACAAGTTGTTGAAGATACAACCGAGTTTTATCGACTTAAAAATCCAGCACTGGCTATCGCACGTTCCCCACAACCAGGATCATTCCAAACTGATTTCATTCCTTATGAAATGCAGAGTATTGAACCTCAACCTCTACCACTGAGAGCAATGTGTGATGAAAAATATGAACCGGTTTTCACATTTGAAAAAAAATCATTGGTGATGGATAATGTGCCTCTCCGTTCTGATATTTTACAGGGATATCAAACTAAATTTGTTGCCCAACTTCCACCCACACCAGAGACAAATATTGTAAAATTATTTTAATTTATGTCAGAAAAACTAACAATAGAACAAATGATGGAACTACGAAATGTAGGTGTTATTCTTACCGATGAATGGATTTTCAAGAATTATCTTGAATGGTCCGAAGATCAGATCAAAGAACATCGTGAAATGCAATTAAGAGATGCTGATCAAAGATATAATATATCTAATGTTGAAGTTAATGGATGCCAATCCAAAGAAAGAGTAGCATATAATATTGATATTGATAATGATGCATCATCTGAAGACATTGCAGATTATGTAAAAGAAAAAATGGCATATTTTTGGAACGATAAAACAAACGTTACCAATGATATTGTTGAAACACCGAAAAACGATAATAAATAGAAATTTCCTATGTCAGAAAACACAGAAAATACACAAGTAACCGAAACTAAGAGTGCTCTTGAAACCGTTGATGCTCTTTATAATGCCTATACTACAGACTATCATAAGTTCGTAGAAAAGGGCACTGCACAGGCTGCTGCACGCGCTCGCAAGGCACTCTCTGCATTGGCAAAGACCATCAAGTTGGCCCGTAAAGAGCTTCAACTTGCAAAGGTTGCCAAAGTCGCAGAAAAACGGGCAGCAAAGGCTGCTGCCAAAGCCGTAGTTACGGAATAATAAGAACTAAAATAAAGTGGTTAAAACGCAAAGAATGAAAGTTCTTTGCGTTTTTTCTTGAAATCAGTTTGACAGTCTGGTAAATTGTGTTCTAACATGGCAATAAACAAAGCATTACTGGACAAGATCAAAAAGAACAGTTCTATCAAAGAAATATCAGTTCTATCAAATTCTAAATTTTATAACGAAAAATCTTTCGTAGATACGAAAATACCGGCATTAAATGTGCTCCTATCTGGACGAATTGATGGTGGATGGTCTTCGGGGCTGACATTCTGGGCAGCGGATTCAAAGCACTTCAAGACCGCATTCGTTCTATCTCTAATGAAGTCCTTTATGGATGCAAATGAAGATGGTGTAGTTCTGTTCTATGATTCGGAATTTGGTGCTCCTCCCCCGTATTTCAAGGCATTTGGAATTGATATGGATAGAGTTATGCATGTTCCTATCACATGTGTGGAAGAGCTTAAATTTGATATTATCAAGCAATTAAAGGGCTTTGATAGAACTGATAAAGTTGCGATTATGATTGATTCGGTCGGAAATCTGGCTTCCACAAGAGAACTGGAAAATGCATTGGAGCAAAATTCTGCACAAGACATGACTCGGGCTAAAGAATTAAAAAGTCTTTGGAGAATGGTTACACCACATTTAACTATTAAGGATATTCCACTGGCCGCTATTAACCATGTGTATGAAGAACAAAAAATGTATGGTAAGTCCATTATGAGTGGTGGTAAAGGCGGGATATTATCTTCAGATAATATTTTCTTCATCAGTAAATCACAAGAAAAAGATAAAACCACCAATGAATTACTGGGGAACAATTTCACGGTGACTGCGGAAAAAAGTCGATTAATCAAAGAACGGTCTAAAATCACATTTAATGTGACATTTGAAGGTGGTATCAATAAGTGGAGTGGATTGTTAGATATGGCACTTGATTCTGGTCATGTGGTAAAACCTAAAGTTGGATGGTATGCTAGAGTGCTGAACGGTAAACAAGAAGAAACATCAGTTCGGGAAAGAAATACCAACACAGAAGATTTCTGGAAACCAATCTTATCAGATAAGACATTCTTGGATCATGTGAAAGAAACATTCTCACTTGGACAGGTGG
>CALMMZ010000142.1 GCA_937868685.1 uncultured bacterium
ATTCCTTGACTGCCTTGAGCTCCAGTCGGACCTGTCACTCCTTGAATTCCTTGAAGTCCTTGATTGCCTTGAGGACCAGTTGGTCCTGTCACTCCTTGAATGCCTTGAGGACCTGTTGGTCCTGTTACTCCTTGAATTCCTTGAGCTCCATTCGGACCTGTCACTCCTTGAATTCCTTGACTGCCTTGAGCTCCAGTCGGACCTGTCACTCCTTGAATTCCTTGAGGTCCAGCATCTCCTTGAATTCCTTGACTGCCTTGAGCTCCAGTCGGACCTGTCACTCCTTGAATTCCTTGAATTCCTTGAGTGCCTTGAGCTCCAGTCGGACCTGTCACTCCTTGAATGCCTTGAGGACCAGTTGGTCCTGTTACTCCTTGAATTCCTTGAGGTCCAGCATCTCCTTGAAGTCCTTGACTGCCTTGAGCTCCAGTCGGACCTGTCACTCCTTGAATTCCTTGAGGTCCAGCATCTCCTTGAAGTCCTTGATTGCCTTGAGGACCAGTTGGTCCTGTCACTCCTTGAATGCCTTGAGGACCTGTTGGTCCTGTTACTCCTTGAATTCCTTGAGCTCCATTCGGACCTGTCACTCCTTGGCTTCCTTGAGGTCCAGTTGGTCCTGTCACTCCTTGAATGCCTTGAATGCCTTGAGGTCCAGCATCTCCTTGAAGTCCTTGAGGTCCAGTTGATCCAGTTACTCCTTGAGGTCCTTGACTGCCTTGAGGTCCAGTCGGACCTGTCACTCCTTGGCTGCCTTGAGGACCAGTCGAGCCTGTTATTCCTTGAATGCCTTGAGATCCAGTTGGACCTGTCGGTCCGGAATTTCCTGTAGAAGAAAATATTGAACTTCCCGGAGGTCCAGTAGCTCCGCGAGGTCCAGTTGGTCCGGTGATTGCACAAAATAACGCGGCAAGAAATCGATCATCTCTCACCCGAAACCTACTCATTTCCTTTTGAGGAAATAAATTTTGTTTATGTAAGAAGTTTTGTTAAACATCCTTCCAGAGTTAAAATCTCAAGGCTCTTATAACTTATAACTTATAACTTATACACCTAATATCCAAGTTAATTCTTTTCTAAAAGAGCCGTACCTATAATCTGACTCAAATAATCCAAACCTTCTTCACTTTGTGATGTTAATGACTCTTTGTATAGCTCTTTTTGTTGTTCACTCATTAATTGGGGAATGAGTTCAGCAAGCTCGTCAGCCCGTAAAGTTGGATCAGCTGCTAAAATACATTTAGTAGCATCTTTCAAATTAATTTTTTGGGCATATGTCGATGAACGGAGTATTTGTTGTTCTGTTTGTAAGATGTTTTGAATTCTTTGATTAATAAGTTCAACTTTGTGTTGCAATTCTCCTTTTGCATCGTTATCTTGAATCTCCAACATTTGAATGAGATTTGCCTGATCTTGAAGTTTGATGATACTTCGGAAATAACCCGACATTGAATTAATATTGTTAACCTCAAATAGAGGTTTCAATAAAAGAGCAACATTAGGATTAACATACTTCTTTGCTTGAAATCCAGTTTGATACAAATAATCATAATTGCTTTGTTCTCTCATTTTTTCTAAATCTTCACGATCAACATCGGTATCTAATATCTCTGAAAGAATTTTAAGAGCATTGTCTTGCAATTCTTTTTTCCATACGGCAAAAGGAGGAGGGTTACAAATTTGTTTTAAATGAGGACCGCATGGTAAATCTGGAAAACAATACAACCGAGCCACTCCTTTTTTATTTGCCGAACCAATCCAAACCATTCGATCTGGATTTAAATGGGGGAAAATTTGTAGCTTTTCATGAAACATATAGGTGGCAACTAAACGAATGAAAGTAGACAAAAAAATGTTATAAGCGTCTTCTGGTTTATTTTTTTCTTCTTTTTTCACTTCTTTTAAAGTGTTGATTTGCTGGCCTTCAATTTCATACATTAAAATAAGAACATTTTTATTTGATTGGAGTTGAGGAAGTTCTTTAAGATCTTTACCATCAGCCAAGACCCATTTTGACAAACGAGGAATGATTAATCTATTTTCCTCTTGAATTTCCCGGATTGCCTTGAGATATGTAAGAAAGGCATCTAGTGCGTTGATGTATTGTGCAAGTTGTTCATTGGTCAAATTTACATTTTGCAAAGAGATAATTTGACCAAGAAAATATGGAGTGATACCTTCAATTCCAAGATATCCTGTCTCGTCAACATTAGCGTTTAACTTTTTGAAAAGGAGAAAAGTTGATTGCCAAGGGTATTTTTCCATTGCAAATCCAGAAGGAAAAACGGGCCTGAGCGCAACACCTTGTCCGGATCCTGATCGAATGACGACTCGATAATCATTGAATTTATCCTTTTTGTCCGGAAAATTTGATTCGAGTAAATGAATTGCTGTTTGTTCAAGCTGAGTTGAAGAAGAATTACCCATTCTTTTTCCAGGGAAAAAGAATTTTATTTTGATTTTTGCATATTTTTCATCAATCATTCTTCAAGGAATAATTAAATTGTTCCATATAAATAAAAGCTCGAGCCACTGATAAAATTTCCTCCTGAAGCTGATACGAGTGTTAAAGAAGAAACGGGAGTTATATCCGCCCAAGTACCTTCAACAGTTTTCATTAAACTAAATAGAGAGAATTAACTAAACTAATACCTCCAGTCACTCCTGTTGCTCCCACAATACCAAAATTAAACAAATTGGTATTTACAGACAAATCGCTGATTCGAAAATTCATTAACTTTTTTGTAGAAAGAAATTTTATTTCTTGGAGGTTTTTATTATACAAGGGTTTCTTTTCCTCGCAAGGAAAGGAATAAATATATTAAGATTAAATACAACATCTCCTTTTGTTTATAAACATTAAAATGATTAACTTATTTCTTGGAGTGTTAAACTACACACAGCATTAGCTTGATTATAATGTGCCCCTGTTCCTCCTACAGAAAGAGCTTGTAATGAATAAGTAATAGTTCCAGCTGTAGCCGGAGAATCTAAATAAGTCGCTGAAAAAGGTGTAACTGATGTATTATTAGTGGATATGAAGTTTTGTGCTCCAGCTAAATTAGTGGAATTACGAAATAAAGTAGCACGAAAATCTCTACCAGCATTGTTAGTCCCCGCGGCATTGGCTATAATCAAAATACGATTTGCTATAGATTGAGGTGTAATATTCAAAGCGAGAAATGATTGATAACCGGGGCCAATTGAAATTGAACTAGCAGTAGATGATGTTGAACTAATTTGTATAATACCTGTCATTGGCGCTGGTCCGGTCGGTCCAGTCACTCCTTGACTCCCCTGCGATCCAGTCGGTCCTGTCGGTCCTGTTGGTCCTTGACTCCCCTGCGATCCGGTCGGTCCAGTCACTCCTTGACTCCCCTGCGATCCAGTCGGTCCTGTCGGTCCTGTTGGTCCTTGACTCCCCTGCGATCCGGTCGGTCCTGTCACACTCCAAAAAATGGATAGAAAATCCCGACTTCTACCAAAACGAAATCCGTTCATTTAAGAGAGAAAATTTTTTTTTCTCGCGAGGAAAAGAAATTTTATGATCAAACCACATCAACACTCTTAGTTTTAGTCTCATGTTTCAATGGATAAGTTTCCAGCGAAACAGAAGTTACTCTCGCTTCGCGTCGGTAACCAACCGGATTGGTGATGGCAGTCAAGGGAAGATCTTTGATGATACCTTCCCATTGGCCTTTTTCACGAACGACTCTTTCATGAGTATGTCCAGCACACCAGTACAAAATTGTGGGAAAAACTTCTTTTGGCAAACTCTCTAACGTCACTGAAGCAAATAAATCATTTCCTTTGAAATACTTATACCTTTCGTGAATCATTTGATACGATGGAAGATGATGAGTGACCACAACAGTGGGGATATTCTCTTTCTGACTATGAAGAAGTTCTTGATCTAAAAACTTGTATTCAGCGTGATGAAGTTGAAGTATTTCTTCGCGAGAGGTAAAAATCTTTCCCTTTGAAACATCAGTATTTGTGAGATAAGATTCTTCTGAAGGATGTGTCCACAAAGTGACACCCACAAATTTAATACCATTAAACAAATAACTGTTTCTCAGCAAAAAACAAATATTTACCTCAATACAAATTTTTTGCAACATTTGTTCAATTTCAGCTCTTGAAGTATGTCCATCATAATTGTAATATTCGTGATTTCCCGGAAGGTAAAAGACTGTTCCATACTTCTTCTTTACACGGAAAAGAAATTCATGAAGCAAATCACGGCGAAGGAGAGGACTTCCAATATCTCCCGCTAAAATCAGACAAGTTGCGAGTGGCCATTTCTCTATGAAAGACCAATCAACTTCAGTCAGAGATTCGCGAAAGAGTTCAAGATGTAAGTCACTAATACAAAAGAAGTTCATTGTGTTCTTTTATAATAGACTGAAAAGGAAAATCATTTTTCCTTTTTCCGCTGTAGCATATTGTACACATACCACCCGAGTGTGAAATACTTCATTTCACAATTCGTGAGTTGATGCTCTCCCGATGTTGACAAAAGAATTTGTATTAATTCAAAAGCTTTTTGTTTGTTTTGTTCCGGATGTTGTTCAAGTTGAGTGGCAAAATTTCGCAAGGTGGTTGCCATCATTGGAATTAAAGCAGCATCTAGAAGTTCGAGTTGGGAATCTTTTTCTTCAACTTTCGGAAGTGTTCGTACATATTCTTCTCTTGCGGAAGTTTGTTCGAGTTGGGAAGCTTCACTCATTTTTAAACAACAAGAATGACGTTTAATTTCATGTATTTCGAAAACTGATTTCAACATTTTTCCCTTTTTCAAAAGAGATGGTTGTTTTGAATTATACATTACTTTATGGAAGAATTCTTCCAATGAAGCAATTCATGGAAATCTGTTTCCCCTCCCCTCTTGAATTTCCGAGAGAATGGTGGATGCTTGATTTCATTTCGTTAATGCAACCATCTCCTTTGAAAGAAGAATACAATTACATGAAAAGTGAAATTGAAGAAAAGTATCCTCATTTATTTCCATTGTTTGATCGTATTTTTATCATGAATGTGCCTCATGATCAAACTGAATTTTATTTTAAACAAAATCCAACTCTAAAGAATGGTGATGATTGGCTTGTCGCAGTTGGCGTCTTAATGGAAAATGAATCCCCGTCACCTTTCATATCAGATTTTAATCCATGTTTATATTGTGATCGCTATTTTCGCCATCAAGAACTGTTAAAAGAAATGATCATTGGTTTGAATTGGATGGAAACACTACAAACATCAGAAGTTAATGAATTGTGTACATTAATCTTGAATTTTTCACTGGAAGAGAAAAGTGGTTTGTTTCTGTATGATTATCTTGATTTTTTACGACGGCTTCATTCTCTCTTTGAAGTTGATGAGGAAAGCGAAGAAATACTTTCTCCCTTCAATTTTCCTCAAAAGTTATTGATTGCTGATAATTGCTCTTGTTGTACGTAATTTAAACTTTCATGAAAGTTTAAATATCCTTCTGGGGTTAAATTAATTCTTCGCCAATTCCTCCAACATGCGAAAATTTAATGAAATTTCTGACAACATGGTCATATTATCAAAGAGAATATGATCTACTTCCAAGACCAATTCATCTAACAATTTGTTCATTTCCAAAATCTTTCGGACCAAGTCCTTTGATTTTTCTTCTAAATTATTAATATCTTGTACAAGGCGATTGCGTACATCCACTTCTTGCTTTCCTTCAGCTGCTGAACTTTCTAACTTCCTTTGAAAGATGGAAATTTGTACACGAATTTTCTCGTGATTATTAGTCATTTCGGCAATCTGTCTTAAATAGAACTTTTTCCGTTCGAGAATCTTTTTGCTTGAATTGACAATATTTCTTTTTTGTTCAAGCATATTTTGTACTTTATTTGTTTCAGTTTGCTGATTGTTATTCAAAATGTCATAAAATTGGGTCAAAATAGCTTTCACACTTGGTCCAATTTTAGGATTGGCGTAAAAATTGGTTAGAGGAATGATGAGAAGGAATCTTCGTTTTTTCGAACCACAATTCGAGATAAAATAAGATTGCATTTTATTTTCTTGCATCACGACTAAACAATCATGATCAAAGAGGGCGGGTTTATAATCAATTGTTTTAAAACATAATTGCAATCTTTTCATTTGGCGAAGTAAAACTGCAAATTTTCCTTTACTTTTATTCTCTTCTCCTTTCAAAGAAATTGGTTTATCGTAGAGATCAAGAAATTCGTTCTCGTTCTTGAGAAGTTGATCAAGATTGTCAATATTACGATAAGCTTGGCGCATTTCAGTATCATCAACTTCCCGGAAAAAATCAAGTGAACTTTCTTTTGCAATCAACTCGTATTCATGTTTCAACTTGTTACTTGGAAGTTTGTATTTGTCGGGAATTGAAATGAGGACTGAAAAAGCAGATTGCAAACTGACAATTTCAATAAAACGGTAATAACCGTCAAGAGTGTAATATTTGTCCGGGACAAATTCATTCTCTTCAAAGAGCGCGATACACTTTGACACATCCATCTTTCATTTCTTGTGTTTGACTTTAAACTTCCCTTTGGAGTTCAAGAAATATTTCGAGCAAAATATTTCTTGAAATTCTAAAAGGAATCCTTTTATTCTAAAAGATCGTTCTTTCTTTGAAAATATGGGTGACGATTTGATTGCTAATCTTCCCGTTGTCAAGCCAAACGAACAAGATCGCGCTGCCTTATCAGGCTTGCTTAATGTCACTCCTGAAAAGAAAGATGATTCAGTTCGTCGAGCAGTCTTGGTTGCTTTACTTGTAATGTTATTAAATAATGCTGAAATTACCGAAATGCTGGACAAAAATATCCGCTTTATTCAAGGATCTCCATTGGGAATGTTACTCGTCAAAGGTGGATTAGCGGGACTCATTTTCTTTCTCGCTTCTTTTTTCATGAAATAAAGAATTTTTTTGGTTGTTAAAATGCAATCATTCTTGAGAAAGAGTGCCATTCCAGGTATTGTAAAGGGGATGGAAGAAAATGAAAATTTTCTTCTTAATCGAGAACAACTTTTGCTTGACAAATTCGGAGAATTCCAACAAGCTTTGGAACAAGGAAAGAGGAAGTGGACTTTATCATTAAAATCAAGTTCCGGAGATTATTATTCCCTCGAAGGGAAAGAAATTTGTGACATTACTTCACCTTGGATTGAAATTTTAGAGCGTGAATATCAAGTTCATATCACTGTTGAAAGAATGCCAGCAATATGGAAATTTTCGGCAAAACCAAAAAATTGAGTATTTTTGTGTATTATACATCTCTTTTCAATTCAATATGAGTGAATCAAAACAAAATACATTTCAACTTATTTCACTTGAACAAGCAATTAACATTTGTCAAACTCGAAGATTTGGTCTTGCCGTAATAAAAGAAATTCAAAAAAGATTGGAACAACCGGTAGAAATTTTACTTGATACAAATACAAAATTTGTACAATTCGTCTATCAACCCACTGAAGGTTATTTTCTTTCGATTAATATTACAAATGATGACAACATTGTTATACGTTCTGATGCTTATAGTGATGTTTATTCAGAGGTACATGGTGTTGAGAAAGTGATCGAACGCGCATTTGTTTCCGGACCTCAAAGTATGATGTTTCGAGCAAATATGCTGAAAATGGTTAGAGAACAACTTGGGCCTTTAGCCGAAAAGTTTAATCCAAAAGATCTGGTTTGGATTAGAGTGGGTGATTTAAGGTTGCATCTTCTAGATGATGGATCTTTTAACATGTATAATCCAGAAGATAAAAATTTTACGGCTAAAGAAGTAATTCCCGTGATTAAAAAAGCTTTAGAAGATTGTACTTTACCTTAAAAGATTTTTTTCTTCCTCGCGAGGAAGAAAAGTTTATTTTAACACTACAAATTAAAAATGATCCTCATCGGTGCTACTTTCTGCTGCCATTGCCATATCGTCGTCCGCAGAAAGAATTACTTCTCTTGGCACCAGAGAAATAATAAGGAAAAATAGACGAGGGTCATACATTCCTTTACTTAGAAAGGCATAGAAAGGACCATCTTGTTCCTTTAAACTCGAAGAAATGAGTTCAAATAACAAAAGATATTCCATATTTAAACAAATGTAGCATTTTTCCCAAAAATTTAAAAGAGATTGTTGATAGCGACAAAGAAAATGTTTGTATTTAACTCCTGATTGATCTCGAGGAATATCTAAAATTGAGGCCAATTGTTCAATTGAAAAAAGAAAGGAAAATATTTTCTTATATTCTTCCCATGAATTAATATATTGATTTTCCCACATTCGAGTTGTATGGATAATTAAAACTGATTCTCTTTCTTGATAGGAAAGAACAATCTCTTTTAACATTTTATTCTTTTTGCCATGAGTTAAAAGTTTACTTTTTAATCCATTGTAATTTAATTGTTTAATAGTATAATATTCATGAAGCAGATTAATATCACCAGTAAGAAAAAGATTATATGTATCTTCCATTGTTGTATATAAGCGATAACAACATTTTTTTAACGTTCCTCTCAAAAGAGGAATATGATAAGGAACTAAACTTAAACAAACATTGTTCTGGTGAAAATTAATCAAAGGAAATTCCATGAAAGAAATAGAATTCATGGAAGGTGGATATTTGTTCAAAAGATCAACATAAATTGATATTTGTTCCCCCCATTGTTTTAGAGGAATTTGTAAAATAAAGTTAAATGTCCTTCTTTTGTCATTCATTAATAATGAAAAATCTTTTACATCCATTTCAAAATTCATGGCTGATAATTTAATTGACACTGGGCATTCCGCTGGTGGAATTTCATCGGAACGATTAAAATTTTTACATAAATAAACACCACCTATTGAATAGTATAAATCTTTTTCGTTCAAAACTTCAATTATTTGAGATCCAGAGAAAATATAATTCCAATAACTCAATTGAAAAAGAGTTTGTACATCATTTATACGTTGTTCCGTCAATTTTTGAAGGTGATCTAAAATTTTTGTACTATGTAAAAAATTTTTATACACAGGAATTGACTCACCAAAAAAGTAAATACTTTCAATATAAAGATAAAATCTTTCTATCTCAGATAATTGATAGAATGACATTTCTTTCTTAATAAAAAAATTTTATAACATTTTACCATAAATAATGATAAGAAAACCAAGCCCTTGAATAAATTTTATTAATACACTTGGTTCCATCTTTGCATTTCATCCCTCCGTGACGGGCACGATAGCTTCTTCTGCGCACAGGGTCGCGATGATCTTTGTGAGACCACAATCCTCCACCGAGTGACACGGGTACAGAATCTTTGTAATGTTGATAATTGCGGTTACCAAAAGAGACACGTTTTCCATTGGGTAAAATAGCAGTGTACTTATAGTCACCTGATCCTTTGACAAAGCGAATTCCACGTGGTAAACGAGGCATTTTAAAGGGACAAGAATAAATTTCCGCGGAAATTTATTTCACCTTTCTCCAATAAGCTCCTCGAAGAAGATAATATAAACAAATCATACCGTCATCATTTTCATCATCAACAAAATTTATATAATTAAAATCTGGTTTTATATATTCATTTTTTCGATCACCATCAAGTTGATGGCGAAAAATTACACGAGACAAAAAGTAAGTTTCACCACTCGACCCACTTTTAATAATTTCAAAAAGTTCGGGGAATTTCAATCTTTTACTTTCTTCTTTAAGGAAATTGATATAAGAGAGTTTTTTATTTATGGGTAATTCGGAATATATTCCTTTATTTGAATAAAAATTTCGAAGATAATACAAAGTAATTGTTCCACTTTCTTCTGTTGCAAGACGACAGAGATAATTAAAAATAGGTGTTTTAAATTCCCCTATAGTTTCATTAAAAAATAATTCATCGAGTTCTTCAATTGTAAAAGTAAAAATTTCAATTGGAGGAAATTCAGTGACGAATTGATAAATAAGAATTAATAATCGAGGATCATAAAGATTCAAAGTTAAAAAAGATGTCCATTCTCCTAGATTTTCTCTTAAACCACAGGCAATTAGTTGAGAAAAATCCATTATGCTTTTTATCTTAAAATAAAGAATAAAATCATTTTTTCCTCGCAAGGAAAAGATTTTTAAACTTTTCGTGAAAAAGTAACTTGCTCTTCCACAAATTGAATCTTTTGCAACAACTCTTGAGAAGAAGGAAGTAGAAAGTAACCAACTTCTTCATATTGAATACGAGTTAGAGCTCGTTTCAAATGACCAAAAGGTCCACCATCCAATAGAAGTCCACATTTCTTATCATTCAAGGGGCCGAATATTGTGACCATTCGAAGGAAAGAATTGTTATTCTCTTGATCAACCCATTCATTTTGCGGATCGAAGAATACGTTCAAAGTTTTCCCCGATTGATCTTCAAAGAAAAAGGTAGAATGTGTAAAATTGGCCTTTCTACCATTGGCATACCAAATGGAAAAAAAGTATATTATCTTGGTCACTTTGAAAGAAAACTTTCTTTCTTCCGCTTTCTTTTGTTCAAGTTGATGCAAACGTTGACAGTTCTCCGGGGATAAGTTTTGTTGGTTATATTGTACAGAACTCAAATTCTTATCAAATGGAATTAGAAAAAACTTCAGGGCATACTCAATTAATTTTGTAAAGTGATATCGATCTTCTTTTCGAACCAAAAATTCTTTTTCAATTGGAGCTCGACAACAATCATTGTGATAATGCCAATACAAGGGAAGGAAAGAAGGAGCTTGATTCATAAAAGTTTGCAACGTTGGATGAACCTCCATTGTATGCAATGTACAATATACAATGTTAATTTGAAAAGTTTGAAAAGTATAAACTTAAAAAAGTCAATTTTATATTCAATAAATTGACTTTCCGTCTTAATTTATTATTCAAATGGCACTTTTAGTGAAAGACGATCTTTATGGAACATTTCCAATTCAAAATGATGCTCCATCAGCTCCTCTTCCAGAAAATCCTCCACAATTAGTCATGAAAGATGATCCACCACCTCCCTATAAACCTTTACAAGAAAGATGGTGGCGAAAGTATACTGTCAAAGGTGACCCTGCTTGTTGTTTGGAATGTGGTTGTCGTACTTGCGGCTTGCCCTGTTGTGTGTTGACTTGTGGGTGTAGTTTATGCGCCAATTGTGCCTTACTTACCTGGTCTTATATTAAAACTAGTGTATGTTGTGTAACACAAGGGTTTTTATTTTGCATAGCGGGTGACGAACCTGTTCAAAATGAACCTGGCCGTGGTGAACCTTTACATTACCAAAAACCAGACTGGAAAAAATATTGGTCCAAAGTACCTCGGTGTCCGACTGAAAAAGAATACAAATGTGCTTGGAGTTGTTATGCTTGTTATGATCAAACTATGAATTGTTGGCCACGTTGTTGTGTCGGTTGGGTAAAATTTCCTTCTGAAAGAACCAAAGAGGAGGTTCAATTGTTGGACGATTGTTATCAGCAATGTCACGCATGTCTCAATTGGCCGATTGAATTATGCCAAAATTTTTGGAATTCTAGTTGTATCCGAGGTATTCGACAATGTGTCAATAATTGCCAAGAAACTAGCTGCATGTGTATTTGTGGTGCCTTTCAATGTTGTGTTCTGTTGGGCCGTCGTTGTTGCGGGGCGCCTCGACAAGAAATGAATTAATTTCTTTCTTCGCGAAGAAAGAAATTAAACATTCTTTCCTTTCTAAAAAAGGAAAGAATGTTGTCGAACAATCAAAAACTTGCATTTACTGCCATTTCCGAGTTTGTGACTGCTTTAAGTACAACATTCGGTTCGCGATCTGGACCAAATCGCATTGGAGTTCATCAAAGAGCGCTTGATTTGTACTCTCGACTTTTGGAACATGTAAATCCTGGTGTGGTGAAGCCTGAAGTTGTTGTCAAACATCTTTCACCTTTTTCCGAGTATCTTGTTCGCAATATGAAAGACATTTTAGCTCGACGTAACACTCTTGAAGAGAGAATTCAATACAATGAAAAGATTTATTTGGCTTTGAAATTAATGTTGGATAAGGCCGATGAAAATACCAAAACTGTAATTTGGACTCATCTCTTAACGATTACAACTATTCTCTTTCCCGACAGTGATTCTAGAGAAGTGCTACAAAATTTGCAAGCTTCTCCAATTGTAAGCAATGAAGAAAAGATTATTCATCAAATGATTGGTGAAGTGGCTCCTTTGATGGAAGGAGCGCAAGGTAATCCCATTGCAATTGCTACAAAATTAATGAAAAACGGAACCTTTGCTCGAATGGTGAAAGACATGGAAAGTAAAGCAACTTCTGGAGAACTTGATGTTAATAATTTAATTGGAAGTGCCTTGAAGATGTTTCAATCACCGGGTATTCTCGAAACGATTCCGCTAAATTCTGCTCCTTCGGAAGAAAACGGAGACAACGGAGACAGTGCAACACCGGACGAAAAAGCATAAAAAGAAGAAAAAAAGTGCCTATTATCGTGACTCCTTTTTCTTCATTTTCTTGTATTTTTTCCCTTTTCTGGGTGAGTAGTCAGACAATTTTTTGAAAAGATAATCATCTTTTCAAACTCTCTTATTCCAAACTGGCGAGAAGTTCCTGTAATTGACGAACCTGTACTGGCTTTGAAAGAAAAGGAACATTCATTTGCTCGCAAAAAGTTCGATCACTTTCAGCCACCGAAGCGGAAACACAAATTAACTTAGGAATTTTCTCCTTTTCTTTTTTCTTTAAAAAGGTAATAATTTCATATCCATCAATGATCGGCATCTTCAAATCAATCAATAAATAAGAAAAATCTTTCTTTTGGAGTGCATTCAAAGTTTGTAAACCATCTTCAACTACTTCAATTTCTGTAAACCCAAAAGACTGAAGCATATTTTTAAGAATCTCTCTTCCATTTGCATCATCCTCTGCAATTAATAGGCTCTTCCTCAAATTCAATTTCAAAGAGTTTTTCTTTTTGAGGTAGCCAGACTCTTCAAAAGCTCTAGACAAGAGATTATAGACTTCGACTGGAGAAAAGTCTTTTGCCGAAAAGAAGTAATTTGTTTTTCTCTCTTTACCTGTATAAATAATGGGAAATTTTGGACAAATTTTCCAAATTTTATCTTGAATATTGGAATCGACATCTTCTAAAATAGCTGCTTCAAAATCGTAGAGATAACTTTCTAAAAGGCTGTATACTTCTTGTATTTCCTTGGCAAAATAAGTTTTCAAACCCCATCGAAGAAAGTGAGGAGACAATTCTTTTTCTAAAGTAGGTGAAACTAACAATAAAATTTCTTTCTTTCCAAATCCTATTTGCGAACTGCGAATTTCTTGTACAGGAATCAAAGGAACTTCGAAAGCAAATTCAGTTCCTTCAGAAGAAGATTTAACTAATCGAATTGAACCATTTAATAACTCGGTTAATTTCTTTGAGATCACCAGGCCCAAACCAGAACCTTCTTCCGAAGTATTATGTAAACGAGTAAAAATACGAAAAAGTTCATGTACTTGAGATTTATTGATGCCAGGTCCAGTATCACTTACCCGAAATTGAAGCAGATCGTGGTTTTTACCATCTTCTGTCTTTCTGACTGACACAATTAATGTAATCTTGCCTTGAGGTGGAGTAAATTTAATTGCATTGCTCAATAAATTAATACAAATTTGTGTAATTTTTTGTGGATCGGTTGAAATCATTTTGGGAACATTTGCATCTATTTGTAGAGTATAAGAATGTTTTCTTTCTTGAATTGCCGAATGAAGAGTCTCTCCTACAAAGTTTAACACTTCATAAAGATTAACAATTTGCATTTTAACTTTCATCTTTCCTGACATGAGTTTAGAATAATCTAAGATATCGTTGACAATTCGAATTAAACTGAGACCACATTTTTGTGCCAAATGGAGATAGATCTTTTGTTGATTTGAAAGAGATGAATTGTCTAAAATTTGTAAATAACCTAATAATCCATTTAAAGGATTTCTTAGCTCATGACTCATATTGGCAATAAAAAAGTCTTTGGGAGGCTCTTTGCGTAATGTTTGAATTTTGAGCATAAGCAAGATTAAAATTTCATTAATATTATTTAGTAAAGGATTATTTTTTGAGATACATCCTAGTGATAAATTTTTCGGAACTTCAATGCCTATTACACCCAATGTTTTGTCTCCTTGATACAAAGGAAACCAAAGCTCTTTTTCATCAGAAAAAATTGTCTTCGTGGTAATTGCTTTTTGTGCGTGAAGATTGATGGGAAGTTCCGAATTCAAAGAAAAGGTTGCACCATTAAAAATATATAAAATTCCTCCTTTTGCTTCAAAGAAACCGACCAAATATACGAGAACTTGCCGAAAGAATTCTTCCGGTGAAGCCTGGTGACTCAATACAATTAATTCTGAGAATGACATTTACTTTTTACTCTTTTTAAAAAGTTTCTTTCCTTAAAAAGAAAAAGGATGGCTTTTCGTCTGTCAGATGTTACTGCACAGCGGTTGAACTTTCTGCCGCAGAAAAATAACGGACATGTTCTTGCTGTTCCTCATGATTATCAATCAATACAAGCTGCTCTCGAGAAAGCAAAAGCGGGAGATATTATTCAAATTTATCCTGGAAAGTATATGGAACGAATTCAACTTCCCGATCAAGTTCATTTAGAAGGAGTTGGTATTAATGCTTGTATTGAGATTGAACAAATTGTTGTATCTGGAATGGGTCTTTTACAAGGAGTATCCATTAATGAATGTATTTTGCAAAACGGGGCTTCTCGCCAAGCCAAAGAATTATCAGTACGAAAGTTAATTACAGAAGAGAAATCAATGCTCTCATTGGAAAACTCGAATGTTGATCTTTTGATTGCAAAAGGTGACGGGTTCCTTGATAATAATGAAATTGAAGATGTATCACAATTTTCTTCGCGTTGGATTGTAGAAAAATGTTCTTTTGTCGGGCTAGTTTCTTGTCAACAGGCGTTAGTTCTTTTTGATAATTGTAAGTTTACTTCTGATGGAGATTTACTTTCAGTGGATAAAGAATCTGAAGTGCACCTTTTACGATGTACTTTTATTGGTAAAGGTAAAATCAAAGTAGGAGAAGGAAATACGTTTCGCTTTGGCTGTGTCTCCTTGAGTAAAGCGCTGATTTTGGAAGGAGGAGAAAATGTGGTGTTACCAGAAGTATAAACAATTTAAAATAAATCTCTGGGAGATTTATTTTTGTAATTCAAGTACAATGCGAGCTAAATTTCTGGTATCGTCCATTCCACTATGCAAACGCCCGATCATTTCAATTCCCAAATGAGCACACATACTTGGAATATCAGTCGCTCCTAAATACAAGGGAAATCTTGCCTTAAAAAGATCTTTGATATTTTTCCAATTGTTGAACACTTTAGCATTTTCAATTGCATCAGGAGCAAGATACTTGCTCCATTGAAGTAAATCTTTTGGCAACATTGTTTTTAGATCCCAATTTCCACAAGTTAAAAACATAATCGGACGAGGAATATCATTCATCCATTCGAGAGCTGCATCTAAAGCAACAGGGAAAAAGACACCATTATCAACTTGCTCTTGAGTAATACCAGTTAAATTACGACAAAAATCACTTAACACTCTTTCATCGGGACAAATAAATGTTCGAAATTCTCTTTGAATTTTACTTTCACTTAGATTCAAAAGTGCCATAGGCCATTCAATAATTTCATGATTCTCATTATCTTCCCAGCAAGTGGCTTCGAAATCAAGCACAATATAAGACGTAGTTGGGTCGAGTTTCCACAATTCTTTCACTTCTACCATTTTTTGAGAGAATTAAAAGTTTTTAATTCTTTTAAAATGGCCACTACCGCAGAAGCTTTGACTTTTTGTTTGGAACAAAAGAATGAAATCATAGTAACTCTTACGCCTAAATTAGAGGAATCTTTTATTAACCATACTCACAAATTAATTGGAGCTACAAATCTCACTGAACTACGTTCTTTTTTACAAGAGTTAATTCAAAGAGGAAAAGAAGTTTGTTGTAATCTTGGTGTATTTTATTTCGATGAAGACGTTGATATTCCTTCATATCTTGACTACAACTTTTTTGTTGATGTGAAATTAAAAAGTATTACATTTAAAGTACCTCCGGTCAAAGCAACTAAATTTATTCCTTTTTTCGCTTCCGATACTATTCTTTGTTTTAATCGGGGTCAAAATCTCTTAACAGATGAAGATTGTGCACAACTTATACAATTTGCCTCTAAAGGAGGAAGATATTTCTTATTTACTCATAATCGAAAGCAGCATATTCTTGAGGCGTACCGAAATTACTTTTTATATTGTCGGGGAAATACACCAACTACATGTTTTACTTTTGGAATGTTTTTGAATGTTGATCAAAAAGATATTCATCATATGAATGAAATTGACCATCGTTTTCAAGCGGGTGCAGATGATTTGGTGAGATATGTAGAGGATGAAAATGAATATGAAGCTTATAATAATTTTTTACGAGATTAATAAACTTTTTTAAAGAAGATTTCTTTAAAAGAAATGTTTAAAAGCTGGCAAGCTCCGTATACATTTGGTGAAATCTCAGATGAACGAATCTCTGAATTCTTAAGAAAATTGTCTTTAGAAGAAACTCAACAAAATAAAACAACCCCAAAAAAGTATGAAATATCTCAACAACTTCGTGACAAGATTGTTGCCGTTAAAGAATGTAAATTAAATACTTTTTCTTTGCCAATCATTGGAATAGGAGATTATTCTCTAATTACAGTGAATCACCATTTGGTCAAAGCGGAAGAAAAAGGATTTGATGGATTCACCTTTAAAGTTGGATTTAAACTTTCGGAGCGTGATAATCTAACAATTCCCAGTCATAAAGCTGTTGCTATAGCAGGTTTTTACCATACATTTCCCTTGGATATTATCGAATCTATCGATTTACATTACCAATCAAAAGAAAATAACTTAGAGGCCAAGATTATGAATCCCTCTTTTTATTTTTCATTCCAAGATCTCCTCCCAATAGGTCCTTATGTTCTTCAAGTTAATCCAAGTACCAATTTAGATTCATTTCGAGATTTTTGTCAACTAGGAGTTGAATATCTACTTTTAACTTCAAAAGGGCAAAAGAAATGGAATCAGTATATCAAATAAGTTTTAAGATTATGATAAATATTTTCTTTGTAAAGAAGGTGGAAACAGAGACTGAAAAAGATTGATCAGATCCTCTTGGTTGTGTTCTATCATCGATTTGAGACACTCCTCTTTGTGAATTGCTTTAGTTCTCAATAAAATTTCCAATTGTGCGGGATAATTGAAAATGTTTGGATCAAACTGTTCTGTGCCTTGTTCAAGAAAAAAAGCATACAATTCAATGTTATCCATAGGAATGTCAATCTTTTTCCATAGAGGATGTCTAATTGAAAAATAGGAGAAAAAAAGTTTCAATCCAAGATATCCTTGATAAGAAAAGAAATCGATCCAATAGCAATATATCAAATGTGTTTCCCACAAATTCATCAATTTATCTACAGGAATATATTTTGTCCACAGTTGATACCACCGTTCTTTTTCTTCGAGAGTAGTATATTTTAGAATTTGTTCTGACCATTGCAAATTTGTATATTTCCAGTGTCGATAATAATTACTCTTATACAAGAGAGTAAAAAATTGGAACACTTCTTCAGATCGAAAGCCGAAACGGAGCACACCCTCCATTCCTCGATACAATTCTTCAAATGAAGAGAAACAAACTCTCAAATCGAGAAGAGAAAGATGATCTTCTTTCTTTGTATGCCATTTCTGGAAAAAAGGAATCTTCCTTTTTTCCAGAAGGAAAGAAATTAAATCTTCTCGGTGATATTTGATGGCCAAAAGATAATACATTTTAAAGAACTTAAATCCTGTCAGGTGAACATCCATAATTTGAGATAATAAAAAGTCAATCATTTCAACATTTCCATAGCGAACTTGAAGTTCAAACTCTTCTTCTCGGAGACAAATTTTACGAAAATAGTAATAAAGACTAGGAACAGGATTTTTAATGAAGTTTAGAATTCGCATAAAATCTTCAAGAGGAAAGAGGAAAGTGAAACCTCTTCGATAAATAGGAATAAGAAAATTTTCTTCTTCTCCACGAAGAAAATTGCCAATAAGTAGAAGTAATCTGGGGTCATAAATTCCCTGCGTTAAAAAGTGATACCAATTATTGTTTGACTCCAAGGGAAGTAAACCTATTTCAATAAGAGTTGCAAAAGTTTCAGGAATTAAGCATCCTTCTGAATTACCTTCCATTTTAAAAAGATATCTTTCTTTTTAAGCGAAATAAGTAAAAGAATAATCTTCTCTTCGCGAAGAGAAGATTAATTTTGAAAGAAAGCGATATGTCCTTTAATGCGAAAATTTAAATCATATAATATAGCTAATATGGCGCGTATCCAAATTGCATATAAAAAATTTTGAGATGAAACAAATGGCGATAAACATAATCCTATCGCACTAACGTCAAGAACTTGCTCACTAAGCACAAAAATTAGTGACCAACGAGATTGAAAGATTAAACCTTTGTACATTAAGTTTACTATCCAAAAGAATGAAATAAGAACACTATGAGTGATAACAGCCCAACTAAAAATTTGTTCCAATTTGGTAGAATGTTCTGCGAGCGTGAGAATTAAGTAAATTAAACTGACTGTTCGGCCTACGATAAAACAAACAATAGGAAAAATCTCATAGAAAAAAAGAGCTGACACTGCCGAATTCATTACAGGTGGCTGAGGTAAGGGAATCCCTCTCCGACAATAAGGACAGTTTTGTATTCGTGGTTGACATTGGCGACAAATAATAGGAGTGCACGTACATTGGGGGTGACGTAAAAATAAAACAGATTCAAGAGGAATTGGAGATTGTGATTGATGGCATACCACACATTGTGTTTCTTCAACTGGGGTAAGCATTTGAATTTATTTTCTCTCCTGCAAAAAGAAAGAAAATCATTTTTCCTCTTCGCGAAGAGGAAAATTATCTCTCATTAGGAGGTATCCATTTCATACCTAGAGCGGTGAAGATTTCTTCTTCCGTTTGAAAGAGATATTCTTGATTGCCATAGAATAAACCGCGATGGTTTAATAGCAAACCTTTTCTTTTAGCCACTTCACGCATTTGGCGATTAAAGTCTTTCGAACCGGTAAAATACAATAATGCGAATGGCCACCGTTTACTTTCTACAATTTCCAAATCAATTCTTCTCTTTTTATCAATACCACCCAGTGTTAAGATTTTAACTTGACCTTGGCCGAGAATGTGATGAATAAGAGGTTTGAGATGAATGAGCAATTTTTCAATTGGTAATGAATCATTCTTTTCTCGAACAATGATGTCAATATCTCCTGAAGTTGTTTTTCCACGAAGATAGCTACCACAAATTTTAACTTCTACCTCAATCTTATTCTCTTGATTAAAATTTGAGATGAGTTTTTGCAAGATTTGATTAAATTGGTCAATTTCACTACGTGGGATTTTAGAGTTAATATCATTGTAATAATAAATACCCAATTGTTGATGGGGAGTCAGAGGAACAGCATATTTAACTAAATCTTCCAAAGAACGGTAGCCCTTTGAATACCATAATTCAGCGGTCACTTCACCAACACCATAAATTCCTTGAAATAAATCAAGCACTCGCTTATGTTCAATTTCAGCTGGAGGTAAAATTAATTCTTGTAATTTACCAGTCATTTGAAATTCTTGAAAACGACGTAAAATTCCTTCTCCAAAACCTGGCAATTCTTTGACATCATTGTAATAGAGTAATTCGAGTGAACTTTTCTTTAAAGAATCAATTGCGCCAAGAAAGGCTTTTTTGCGAAAACCTTGCGCAAGTCGAGCTAAGGCTTCAAGTTGAAACAAAAAGTCAACTCTTGGAACTCCTTGTTCAAAGATGAGTCGACTCATATTCGTTGTGAATGTCTTTTCTTTTCGAAAGATTAATTCAATTTTCTTTTCTTCGCGAAGAAAAGAATAATTTATAAAAAAGATTGAATTGTATTTGCCAATGAACAAATTTCTTGGGGATCCTTTTTGAATAAGGAAGACTCTTCTTTGTTCTCATCTCTTCGAGATTGGTTAAACATCTCTTCGAGATTGGTTAAACATAGATTGAGAGATGTTCTTTTCGTGGAGTTGGATGAAGTAAATCGAAGTCTTCCTCCTTGAGAACATACGGAACTCTCATCCCTTTTAGATGAAAAGAAGTTGGAATGGAAGAAGTTTGTAAGAAGTGAATTTTAGTAATAAACTCTTTCAACAAATGAACGAGAGAGCGAACACCGGGAACTTTATCCAGCTGAAAATGATAGATCATTTTCTCCAAAATAAGGTCAGAAATAATGATCTTCTCTCCATCAAGTTTCAATTCTTGACATAATCCTGGAATAAGATGTCGCTGTGCAATAGCAATCTTTTCTCGAACAGAATAAGCCGGTAATTCAATGACGTACAATCTGTCTTTGAGAGCATTATGATCTGGCAGTTCATTCATTGCTAGAATAAACCACATTTTTGACAAATCAATTGGAATTTCAGCTCCGAGATAATCATCATGAAATTTAGAATTTTGTTCCGGATCAAGAATATGAAGAAAAGTATTGTATAAATTATTCGTATGTTTTCCTTGATGACTGCCAACCTTTTCAAATTCGTCAAAAAACATCACTCCATTGTTCGCTTTCATTGAAAGTAGTGCGTACGCAATATCTCCCGGTTGTGAGCCAATATAGGTGTATGAATGTCCTTTCAATCGTTCGATTTGCTCCATTCCACCACAGGAAATTTGGGCAAAAGGAAGTGCCAATGCCTTTGCCATCAAGCGAGCAATTTTAGTTTTACCTACTCCTGGTGGCCCAAGAAGAGCCAAATTTGCTCCTTGTAGCTGTTGATTGGTTAGCCGAGCATTCAAAAAAACTAACAATTGTTCTTTTACCAAAACCATACCATAAATTTCTCGGTTTAAAATTTCTTGAAAAGAACGAAGACAGCGTTCTCGATCATCAGTCAGAGTTACAAAAACATTAAAAGGGAGAGCTAACACTGTATTCAACCATTGTTCAATCTTTGATTTTTCATCATCTGTATTAGACATTCGTTCATAATGCAAATATCGTTGATAGATAAATCTCTTTACAGAATCATCAGCGTTCAAATTAATGATTTGAAAGGAATAAGACTGTTTTTCTGAGAGTTTGGCAATACGATCTTTTTCATCTGTATGAGATCGTTGTAAAGCAGGAGGCAAAGTTAAAACTTCATCAAAATGACGTTGAAAAGATTCTTTCTTTTGAATATAAGATCGTTCATATCCAAGATAATCTTCATCACCTTCCTCTTTTTGCTTCAAAGCACGCAGCATTTTTAAGAGAGTAATTCGGTCTTTTTCGAAAACTGGAAGTGTAAGTAATTCTTTGGCGGTTGGTTGTGTGAGAAGTGCTTGATGACACATTTCTTTCAACATTTTTCTCTGTTTACGTGGTAATTCTTCAGTACCAATCACCGAAGTATAAAAATCTTGAACACTTTCATCTCTCGGGTCAAAAAGCTTATCTTCCTCTTCAATTGGAGGAAGATCGTCCTCTAAAATTTTCCTTTTGCCAGCTCGCGTCACTACTTCAATTCCATCATCAGGTTCTTCAGGGGTAGACTTGGGTTGGAGAGTCACCTTTCCATCTTCCAATTTGCGAAAATGTAAACGAAAAGTTCGCTTAGGCATTTCCACTCAAAAATTGAATTGAAAAAACTAAATTCTTTTAAGAAAGAAAGAAAGCTTTAACCAATTTATCTAATTGAATTACTCGAAAAATGGCAATTCGAATCCCTCTTCAATCTTTGACTCAATCTCAACGCGAATATTTAACTCAACAACTTGAAGTGAGAAGTAAAGTTAATCCATATGGACCTTCAAAAAATTTAGCTGTTGATGCATATGAAATCGAAGGAGATCAAGTTTATCTTCCTTTTTATTACGGTTGTCAATTTTTAAAACAATTCCCCAATGAAAATATTTCGTTTCCTCAGACAACATTTAAATTTGAAGGTAAACTACGAGAATACCAGGAAAAAGTAGTTGCTACTTCTTTAGAAAGAATTAACAAAGTACGGACAGCCTTTCTTTCTATGGCTACAGGTAAGGGTAAAACTTTTACTGCTATTTATTTAGCCTCAATGTTTGGCTTTCAAACAATGGTGTTAATGCATCGGATCAATCTTTTTGATCAATGGGAAAAATCATTAACAACTTCACTTCCTGGCGTAAAAGTTCAAATTCTTGACAGTAAAGAACCTATTGATCCAACTGCTCATTTTATTCTAATGAATCCAATTAATGTAATGAAAAGAGATCGAAAGGATTTTGCCGGCATTGGTTGTTTAATTGTCGATGAAGCCCATGCCATTTGTTCCGAAAAGATGAGTCGAAGTTTGTTTTATTTTTGTCCTCGTATTTGTATTGGACTAACTGCAACACCGGATCGAAGTGATGATATGGACAAAATTCTCGATCTTCACTTTAGCGAACATCGAATTGTAATTCCTTTACAAGTTGAATGTTCTTACTACAAATTGGTCACCAAATTAGTTCCACCCAAAAAGATCAATCTCCAAGGAAAGACCGATTGGAATGCAGTGTTAAACTTTCAAGCTGAACACAATCAACGAAATATCTGGATTATTCAAATTTGTCGAATGTTTTCTTCGCGCAATATTCTTATTTTATGTAAAAGAGTAAAACATACAGAAACTTTGTATTATAATTTGAAGGCTTGTCAAGAAAGTGTTGATTATACAACTGGAACAAAGAAAAATTTTGATCCTACCGCGAGAATCTTAGTGACAACTTTTTCTAAAAGCGGTGTCGGTTTTGATCATCCAAAATTAGATATGTTAATTATCGCTTCTGACGTTGAGGAAATGTTTGCTCAATATTTTGGCCGTTGTGTTCGAAGAGAAGATGTTTGCCCTATTGTAATTGACTTGGTAGATGACAATTCAAGTTTGGAGAAACATTTTCGTTCACGCAAAGAATATGCAATCAGTGTGGGTGCAAAAGTTATGAATTTTCGTGAAGCTTTCCCCTCATTTGATCTATCTCTATCAAAGGAATTGACTGCCTTGTCAAGTTAAATTCATCTTAATTTAAGAAAGTTATTCTTTTCCCTTTGGGGAAAAGAACATTTTTGTTTTAGCGAGGAGGGAATTGTGGTACCATTCCTGGATTGAGTGTATGAACCTTGGCTGCTCCCATTTGGGGCAATTGAGGAAGTTGAGGCATAGCCGGAGCACTCATTGGAGGCATAGCCGGAAGACCAATTTGAGTTGTTGGGAGCGGCATCATTGGAGGATTTGCTTGAGGTTGTTGAGGCAACAAAGGAGGCGCAGCAAATTCTTTGTTTTCTACTGGAGCACCAAGAGGTACACTTCCGGGAGCACCAAGAGGTACACTTCCGGGAGCACCAAGAGGTACACTTCCGGGAGCACCAAGAGGAGCGTTCAACGGATTTTCTCCTGTGGTAGCAACACCCATTGGGGGAAGATTTGTCAAACTTGGCTTCTTCAAATAAGCTGCATATTTCGGATCTTCCTTAATTGCGTCAAAAGAGAGAGCATTGTCTTTGTCTACCTTTCCAATACGAGCCAACATATCTCCCGCGGGCGAACAATCAACTTCCCAGACTTTACACATCACAAAAACTTCCGGTTTTGGCGAAATATAAATTGAATCGATCTTAATCGAAGGAATTGCTTTAAATCCCAATGAAGCTTTCCCATTTCTCAAAAAGACCAAAGGATCGACTTCCATTGGACAACCATCTTGATCTACTACACCCTTCCAATAGAATTTAGTCTTGATAGCATGTCCTTTCTCTTTGTTGGTAAACAACTTTGGATTCCAAATAGGAGCAGCGTCTTTCTTGACACGCTTTTGTTCATCTTTCGCACGGCTAAAAATTTTTATATTGCGAAGATCTCGTTTATCTTTGTCGGAAAGCAAAATTTTTTCTTTAATTGGCATTAAATGGTCCAAAATACGATCGACAATCCAATATTCCAATAAATCAGTCAAATACTTTTCGTCTTCAGTAACACCATGTTGGCTCCACATTGGCAATCCAATTTGATAACCAGTTACTTTATTTTTATCATTCATATCAGTACACACACTCACACCAAAACAATAACTTTCTTTCAGAGTAAAAATCAAATCTTGCAATTTTCCATCGGGTCTCTTATCCTTGATTTGAATGCGGTAAGCGGTCATCACTTTACCATCAGCAGATTTAACTGGTTCCAATTTGGGTTCGGTAAAAGTCAATCGGTTGAGATCATATCCAACAATAGAGCCATTTTCTTGAAGACATTGGTAAACTTGATCCAGAGATTGAGTATTAAGAGGATATTTATTCCAGGGGGTGGCAGTGGGAGGAACTACTGAAAAGTTATCGACAACTTGAGGAGCAACTTGAGGAGCAACTTGAGGAGCAACTTGAGACATTTTTAGAGAAATGAGATTTGAAAAAGAGATTTAATATGAATTTCAACGAAGAGAGGGAGCTTTTTAGAAGCGGGTTTTTCTTCAAATTAAAAAATTTACGAATCAATTTTTTTACATTTCTTCTCTACTGGTGTATTAAAGTCGAGAAGAATTTACCTTGAGAAAAAGGTAACAAAAAAATTGATCTAAAGGTTATGGTTTAGAAAGAAAAACCCCCGCTTTCTCAAAGCTTTGATAATTCCAAACTCTCAATCTCTGATTTCCGAATAAGAAATGTCACAAGTCGCTACTCCCCAAGTTGTTCCTCAAATGGTTGCTCCTCAAATGGTTACTCCTCAAATGGTTGCTCCTCAACCAACCCAGTTCGTTCAAGTGGCCACCCCTCAAGTTGTTACCCAACAAGTTCAACCTTTGTATCGTGTTGAAATGGTAAACGGAATCCCAACTTATGTTCCTGTCAGTCTCCCTGCTCCTGAGAAGAAGGAGCGACAACGAAGAGTCATTACCAATGAGACTGTCAACCAGGCTTTTACTGAATTGGCTAAGTTTATCACCGATGAGTTGAAGGCAATTAACGATCGAAAGGCCGCTGATCCCAAGGCGGTGCCAACCGCTACCGGAGCCAAGACTCTTCGTTCCATTAATTCTCGAGTCAAGAAGCTTGAGGCGGATGTTAATCGTCTCTTGGCATCTTCCTCGAAGAGGACTCGTCGTCCCTCTTCAAATCCGAATGGAGGTTTCCGAAAGTTGTTGCCTATTACCGACGCGATGGCCGATTTTGCCCAACAACCTCACGGCAGCTCGATGTCTCGTATCCAAATTTCAAAGATTTTGTGCGGACATATTGCTAATGCGAAGTTGAAGGATGAGCAACAGAAGAGATTTTTCCGTGTGGACGCTGCCCTCGCTTCTATTTTGCAGGTAGAAGAGAACAAGTCTTTGACTTATTGTGATTTGCAGAGGTATTTGAAGAATGCTTTTAAGGAGGTAGCTCCTTCAACTTCGGCTCCAGTTGCTGCAACTTCGGCTCCAGTTGCTTCGGCTTCCGTATTGGCAGCTCCAGTTGCTTCGGCTGCAGTCCTAACTCCCGAGGTTATCCAGCCTTCAAACTAAATATTCTTAAAAAAAATAATTTATCTTCTCTTTCTTCTTGAAGAAAGAGATATGAAAGTGCTTGTATCAGGATCTCGTGATTGGATTGATCGAAACTCTCTCTTTGCTGTATTAGAAGATTTTAATCAAAAATATCCTCACACTGAAAAAACTCTCCTTTCAGGAGGTTGTCGCGGTGCTGATTACTTTGCCGAACAATTTGCCCAAGAACATAAATGGAAAATTGAAAGATTTCTTCCTGACTGGAAGAAATATGGTCCAGCTGCTGGACCTTTACGTAACAACTATATGTTACAACAAAAACCAGACTTTATCTTTTGTTTTCCTTTAGCTTCTTCAAAAGGAACTTCGCAATTAATTTCACAAATACCAAAATTTTCTCCTTTTTCAAAAGTATACATTCATCCGATATGTCCTCCCAAGGAAGCTCTGGAGAATTCTCTGAAGAAGGGACTCCAGAGCTAAATCATGAAATTTGCCTTCCATTTAACACCAAAACTGAAGCTCTTTTCGCTATAGAAAAACGATATCAACGATTGCAAAAAGATCAAAGAGTTGTCGGATTTGAATATCTTTCCGAAGAAGATTTACGTGAAGCCTTTCAAAAATATATTCCCAAAGAAGAGTTAATTCAATTTACCGATGAAGAAATACAACAACTCTTTCATCAATGGTATTCTTCGATAAAGAATAAAAAATGATTCCTTTTCTTCTAGAAGAAAAGGAAAATGAGTATTCTTGCCCTGGGAGATTTGCATATTCAACCTAATAATTTGGCCGAAATCACCATTTTTTTATCACAATTAGAGAAACATCTTGCCACCAGAGAAAAGAAGTATGATTTAATTGTTATTCTTGGTGATACACTTCATACACATGAAACACTTCACACCTTGTGTATGAATAAAATGTTAGAGTATCTTTCTCTATGCGAAAGATTTGCCCCTACTTTTGTTCTGGTGGGAAATCATGAATATATTAACAATGCTCAATTTCTCTCGGAAAATCATCCATATCTCACTTGGAAAAAAGAACATCAAATTGTGGATCGATTGACAGAAACTATTTTGACGTCTCAAGGTAAAGAATATCGAATTTGTTTATTGCCTTATGTACCCGATGGTCGTTTTCATGAAGCTTTTCAAGTTTCAAATAGAAAAATTAAAGATTATGATCTTATTTTTGGTCATCAACTTTTCAATCGTGTTAAAATGGGAGCTATTGTGGCCGAGAATGTAGAAGATTGGCTTCCGGAATATCCGCAGATGATTTCTGGTCACATTCATGATAGACAAACTTTAGATAATCTTCATTATCCTGGTTCGGCTATGCAAGTATCATTTGGGGAAACACAAGATTGTTTATTATCCGAATATCTTCTTGAAACCAAAGTTATTCTTCCTGTTAATATTCATCCTCCTAAAAAGAAAAGTATTCATGCGAGTCTTCCTGTTGATGAGAAAGTACTTTCTCAATTACAGCCTGAAGAAAATGTGAAACTAAAATTAATTCTCTCTGGAAATGAAGAAGAATTCAAAACCTTTAAAAAGGGATACCTCTTTGAACAACTTCTTGCAAGAGGTATCAAAATTGCCTTCAAACAAAAACTTACTCAACAAAAATTCATTCCAACTCGAAATAAAAATATTTCTTTTCGAGAAACACTCCACTCTTTGATTGCTCACGACCCTGATCTTCTTCAAATTAGTCAAAAGATTTTTGAGTAACAAAATTATTAAAATTTCCTTTTCTCAAAGAAAAAGAATGGCGAAATCACCAAAAAGACGATCAACCTCGAGAAGACGATCAACCTCGAGAAGACGATCAACCTCGAGA
>CALMMZ010000143.1 GCA_937868685.1 uncultured bacterium
TTAAATCTTTCATTATCTTCCAGCTCTCTTAATGTCTATTATCTTAACACTCTTTGTTGGGTCAAATATCGCATAAGTATTATGACCATCTTCCTTGGCAACATATCCATCATAACCCATATTCTTAATTATGTTGAATACTGTATCATTTTCCATATAAGTCCATGTATTATCTATTGGTTGTTCTATTGGTCTAATTGCCCATTCAGATTTATTCATTTCTTTTTTCAAAATCTCACTAACTGTTTCTTTTGCTTTTTCATACATTGAATCAATGGCTCTCTCTTCTTCAGGAGTAACCTCAAGAACCTTATCATCATTACGATAAGGATTTACGAAGTCATATTTTTGACCCTTACGCTTTGTAGCATACTCATAAGTGTCATAGAACTTTTTAAAATTATATTTTGGATATTGATATGTAGAGCCCATACTTTTGTTGTATAGGTCAACGATTGCATTTCTCCAAGATTCAAAATAATCCTTGTACTTAGATAAGTGATTAAAATGTTCATCATAACCCATAGCAGAAGCCTTTAAAAAGTCTTCAAATCTTTTCTTTGGTACAGTATATACATAATCATTATCTCTTCCAACAACCATCAATATATCCAAATTATAAGAAGGGTCTGGGACTTCATCTCCGACCTTTGCATTAACCATTATATCAAGTGGTCTTTCTGTGGCAATACCTCTCACTCGTTTCAACATCTCATCCTTATAATAGGTATCTGTAAACATTGCCCAGGTTCCATGAGGAACTTCAACTGATTCTGGCATTCTTTCTGCCAATCTTGCAAAATCTTGTGGGTTATGTGGGTCAAATACGTTTCCGAGCATCTCAACTGTTACAAGCATAATGTCATTATCAAGTGCCGCATCCTGAGCCTTTGTCTCTGCATAATCAATTGCAAATTTTGGGGTATCTGAGAAGAAAGTTGTTCTATTTTTAAATTGTTTAAATGCATATGGAGTTCCATGATAAAGAGTCTTATTCATCTCAATCTCACTTATCAAACTTTCACTAAGAGTCTTTCTAACAAACCTTCTAACCTCATTAATTCCCTCAGACTCATGGGCATGCATTTGTAGTGCCGCCATATATTTATGGACATCACTCTTGGTGCATCCAACCTTGGCGCCAGTATCTTTACGATAAATACATTTTCCTCTAATTTCGTATGGCATTTTATTGAAATTTGCTCATTAGATAAATAGTCCAGAAATAGAAAAGGCCAGCAATTTTTGCTGACCTTTCCAAGACTATCGGTTCTTAACCCAATACCCTTTTTCGTTTAGTTTGTAGAGACCCTGAGGAACCCACTTTCCGTTTAGCTGAAAGTAATTTTCCAAGTGTTCTACACTAATTCTCCAAGTTTTTGGAAATCTGGATAAACCTGTTCTTTCCTTGGCTAACTTGATAGCCTCTTGTTCCGCTTCCTCTCTGGTTTTGTTACCGTGTGTTTCGGTCTCAACCCAGAAAGAGGGGGCTTGATAACCCAGCATCCTGTGAGTTAAATCTACCCTCCATAGTCGAGTTTTGTTCATACGAACGATTTATTACATCTGAACGTCGAACTAAGAGCTATTTATTTGTTTTGCCATAATTTATTTTTGTAATAATTCAAGTTTTCCCTTCATGAACTGTCTAAGACTCGCATCTCTTCCAGTTTCATGGTCAATTACCCTATCATCCTTTTCACGGTATGTCCTCTTCTTATCTGACCTCTCACCGCTTCCAATCTGATTATTTCTCTCTTCTGAGGACTCTTCATCATGTCCAGTCCTATAGAAGT
>CALMMZ010000144.1 GCA_937868685.1 uncultured bacterium
GATAGGACAAGTGGGAATTTATTCCAAAAAGTGATTTGTACCGCGATACTTGTGGATGCCCTGCTTGTAGATGCAGACAAATAAATATTGGGGTCAATGACTTGGCAACAACTCGTCCAGATTTAATTCAATATTTAAAAAATAATTTATCCCAGCCACTAATTTTTTATTATCTAATAATATTTTACTACTTGCATATTTTCTTTCTCAGATGGTATACTATATGGAGTCTATGCCTCAAGGAAAGAAAGGCATGGCGATTATTCGTAATTGTCTTTCATATATTTAACACGTATGTTACTTCAAAATAGTGGGCTAATCCTTGTGCAATCATTACAATCAATTTTCTATGGTATCGTAAGTTATCTTCCTGTGATTCTCATTGCTATTATTATTTTTGTTATTGGGTGGGTTCTTGCAAATATTATTGGTAAATCAGTTCGACATTTAATTGATATTACTAATATTGATAAGGTGGTAAATAAAACAGGTGTAAATGAGGTATTTCAAAATGCTGGATTCAAATATAGTACAGGACGAGTTATCGGTGGTATTATAAAATGGTTCCTCATTGTTGTATTTCTTGTTGCCGCATTTGACCTTCTTGGTCTTTCAGAATTAAATGCGTTTCTACAACAAATCATTCTCATTTTCCTTCCTCGTGTATTTGTTGCAGCGTTAATTCTTTTACTTGCTTCTGTGGTTGCACGAGCAGCCGGAAGAATAGTTGCTGGTTCTGCAAAAACTGCAGGACTTCACTCTGCAAATGCGGTAGGCTCTATTACTACTTGGTCAATTTGGATTTTTGCACTCCTCGTTGCCTTATCACAACTCGGTATTGCTACTCAATTAGTAAATATGATTTTCACAGCAATCCTCGCAATGGTTGCAATTGGTGGAGGAATTGCTCTTGGGCTCGGTGGAAAAGAACATGCATCACACATAATTGGAAATATTGGAAAAATGATTGCAAAGGAATAGTTTTTAAAAACCACCCTCAGGTGGTTTTTTCTTTAAGGTTATGGTTGCTCTAATCGTATCATTGTGATACGATTACGGAAAAGATGCAAGAAAAAATTTTACAGAATTTTCGAGATGAACAAGTATTGAGCTCTTCTCAGATTCATCAAAAACTGATTCACGATCAGGTCTCTTTGGTAACAGTAAAAAGGTCGCTGACTGAATTAGTGAATCAAGGAATGCTGGAAAAACAAGGTGCTGGACGGTCAGTAGTATACCGAATTTCTCCTCGTGGATTATTTTT
>CALMMZ010000145.1 GCA_937868685.1 uncultured bacterium
TTACTTATCTGTATCAATAGTATTTATTTATCAATAGCAATCTATGTGAGCGAGGTCTTATAAAACAAAATCGGCTAAGTGCCGATTTTTTGTAAAAATTATTTATCACCCTCTGAATAGTATTGTTCTTTCATTTCATTTGCAAATTGTATTAAGTCAGGTTTTTTCTTGATATCGTTTAACTGATCAGCAAGTTCATAACTAAATCCTTTTTCTGGAGCAAGTTCGATGATCTCTCTGATAACTTTTTCTGCATCATCCCATCGTCTTTCGAAAAACAATATTTGTACTTTATCAATATATACATAAGCATTTTCTGGAACAATTTCAATTGCTTGATCAATATGTTCTGTCGCATTTGAAAGAATTTCTCCTCGCTCAGAAGAGTCTTGTTCTGGTTTTATCAATGAAAATTCAGTTATATACAACTGTCCGAGAACCCAGTGTATTCTGAAATTATAAGGATCTTTTACTAATTCTTGGGTAAGGTTTTGTTCCATTTTTTTCACAATAGCTCTATTGGATTCGTTATTTTCTGTGTCGCTTTTTATTTGATTAATAAACCTACTCGCAAAAAATGCACTATCTGATCCATATCCAATATGTGAAATATCTTGTGGAGAATGGTCTGACTGAACCAGAATTGGTACTTTACTATAATTTACCCAAGCTTTTGATTCTCTCCATGGTTTAAACACAAGCATTGGTAATAGGGTGAGGATAGTAATTCCTATGAACCTAATTCCCCAAGCGAAAAATTTTCCAGAAATTTTATTAGAGAAAGAATACTCTCTCCAGTCTCCAGAATACCCAACAATCATTGCAATGAGTATCCAGAAAATAAAGATTGTCCCAGGAGTATCAAATATAAACAGATTCTGTATGTAGTATCCAATTAATGCACCTGATAGGGGTATCAAAATAAGTGATTTTTCTTTATTTTTAAAAGATTCACGCACAGCAAATATCAATGTGATCACAATAATAGATATATAAAGTGCGAACCCAACATATCCTTGCTCCATTTTTATTTCCAATGCCATGTTATGGGGATTATTCGTCCATAATTCAACCATACTATCTTTCGTGAAAAATTTACGCGTAAATTTTTCTTGGAATACATATGCATAATTATTTTCCCCCCAACCGAAAAGTGGTTTCTCAGAAATTCCCTGTCGTGCAATATCCCAGAAAATCATTCGGTTATCAGATTTTCTCTCAATAAAAAATTCATTGAGTTTATTCCCAGGAGTTTGGAATAATGTCCAAAATCCGAGAAATCCAATAACTGCAATACCAACCATTCCGCCACCAATAAATTTTATATATTTTTTGTTACTATTTATAACCAATAACAACCCGATAATGATAAGCGAAGTTACTGTGAGTGCGATCGTTGCACCGTTAGAAGTTCCAGCAATAAGAAGTGGATTTTGAAAAACTTCACTCAATTTTACTGAACCAGTATAAATACCACGATTAAAAAAAGTTGGTGCAAAAAGTATAATTATTCCGAATATACTTGCGAGTACCTTTTTCCGTCGTGAATTACTCCGCAGAAACAACGCAACTGCAAAACAAATATTAATCAACAGATATGCTGCCATATACGAAGTATTACCGAACGTTGAACCTCCAGTAGAACTTGGATATAAATTTTGGAAATATGATCCAAACGCAACAACAACACTCGTACCAAGTGATATCCATAGATAAACAGGAAGTAGTGATTGATTACGTTTAATCATGGTCGCACCAATCATTGCAATAATTATTGCTGAGAGAATAAGGTTTACTCCTGTCCCGTCAATAAGTGATCCAAAAAAAGAAAATTGTGGATTTAGTCCAATGAGGGCACTCGTTGTAATAGAAATTCCAAAAAATATCATAGGAATAAAAGTAATATTCCAATTCAATTTTTCCATACTTTTTACTTTTCCAAAAAGATATAATGAACCAAGAATAATTGCTAAACATATAGTTATAAGTGATTTTGCAACCGTGAAAGGGAATAATTGCCCACTCCCATACCAAAGTGGTATAGCAATAATCGCAATACCTATAAGTATCTCAACAATATCCCACTGCCAGATTGACTCTGTGTTTGATGATAGTTCTTTTTTCATACATCAATTAGTATACATAAAAAAGGTAAAAAATATAGAGAATAAAGGAAAATACTGAAAACTACCCGTAAACAAAAAAAAACGAATTATGTTCGTTTTTTACTCTAATAAATAATTCAACGCAGTACTCATTACTGGTAAATAAAGTGAAAGTTGATCAGCAGGAATTTGTAAAATTACCTCTTCGTCCATGAGTTCAGTAGGAATAATATCGATTGGTTGTACATGCGCATGAGCTTTAATTCCTAAATATTGCGCAACTCCTAAAATAAATGATCCAACTCCATAAATATACCATGTATCCGGAACTCCTCGATAAAACAAGTGATCATAGAGCCTTCCTGAACAATGGGCGATTGCTTGTTGCAATCCATCAACGACTGGATCAAGTGTTTTATGGAGAGCAGCGAGAACGCGTTTATCGGGATGTGTTGCGAGTATTCCATATTGGCGAATGATTCGCTCTGCTTCGTATTCAGTAATTCCAAGAGTTGTCTGGATAGTATTCAATATATCCCTACTCCCTACGGGACACTGTAATGATATTACTATTTTACCTGAACGAACAATACTCAATTGTGTTGTTGTTTCGTTCATAGCAATAGTTCCATAGAGTGCACCTTCTTTCATGTATTGCGCAAATCGATGAATTGAAAAACTTGCAATATCAATATGACCAACAACAAAACCTGCATCCTGTAACAATTTCGGAATAAATGCAAATCGTTCTGACCGAGCAATAGAAACATGGAGATGATATCCTTCGCTTGTTTCTTGAATTATTTCATAATCAGCGATTGAATCAGTGGTAAGAAAACTTTCATGACCATCAAGTAATTTTTTAAGATACGTTTCAATAGAATTTTGAAGTGTAGTGTTTTTATTTTGTGCTTGTGCATCCCAAAAAATATCATGAGGCATTACTGTATGAAACACGGTAATATATTGATCCGGAATAACGAGATGAATTTTTGAAAATTTATACTGTTTTCTTATTTTTATTAATCTCTCCACAAGATTAATTCGAGCCTGTTGTGATTGTTGAACATCAAGCAGTTCTGGAACAACTTCACTAAAAAAATTTTTGAGTGAAACGCTTGTTCCTTTTTTTGAAACATGAAAAAATCTAATTGACTGACCATCAAACATACACGCTACAGATTCTTTTATAGGATGAAAAAAAGACATATTCAAATTATATCATTGAACATTGTTGATTTCAATCAAAAAATACACAATGTTGTGTATTTTTTGATTGTACAAATTATCGAATTTTACTTCCTGCATTTACTGGTTGTTCTGGACACATAAATATTGGCATATCGTTCCCCACTGCCATAAGCATTCCATGACTCTCTACTCCTCGAATCGTTCGCGGTTCCAAGTTCACTACATACAAGGCTTGTTTCCCAACAAGACTCTCATATTCTG
>CALMMZ010000146.1 GCA_937868685.1 uncultured bacterium
TGTGACTCACATTGAATTGCTCAAAGATCATGTTGACCAATTGATAGAGATAGATTCAGATGGCGAATATTCACAAGTGATTCATTAAAAATGAGCCCGCTGTAGCAATGCAGCGGGTTTTTTTGTATCTTTTGTCAAAAACAACAGTGGCTATTTATGTCACTATGGAGGGCATATGAGCACTATGGATAAATTGAAGGAACTATTACACAAATCACTAAGCAGAAAGTTTGTTGTGTGGGCAATCTCAACAGGATTGTTAGTCTGTGGAAATATTGATCAAACAACTTGGTTAGCAGTATCTGGTATCTATATTGGTATTCTTGGTGCAGCAGACTTCAAACGCAAGATTGTAGGCGGCACAAATGAAGATATTTGATTCAATACAATCATTAAGCAAAAAGACTTGGTTGTTGATTGTATCTGTAATTGGTGCTATTCTGTTCACGGCATCAATATTGTTCTCAAGAAGAAAGACAACCACACTGGAGGATATCCAGGACAAGGCTGATGATCTTGTTGATGAAAAAGACAAAGCATTGATCAGAAAGAAACAGCTTGATAAAGATATTGAACACTCAACTCAATCAATCAAGATTGAAGAAAAGAAGCAGCTTGATGAACTAAAGTCAGCAAGAAACCAAACAAATATTGATGATAGGTTGAATAGCCTTATCAAATTGCATGGAAAAGTGAAATGAAAAACATATTACTATCTTTGTGCCTATTGTTTCCAAACGTAGCACTTGCAGCCAAGAAGGAAACATTCGATCCATTTGTCTTACATTATAACAATGGAAAAGATGAATACATTGGTGTACTTCTTGATGAAGAGGACTATGCTAACTTGATTGAATCCAAGATCAAGTTGGATGCCAATGTTAAACTAATGGAAGATTACTTATTCCAGATTAAAGAACAGGATGAGATCATTGAGTCTCTTGGTTCAAAGATTGATAAACTTGGTTCGGATATTATCAAGTTGTCCAAAAAAGAGGAGCCAAGCTGGTTCGAAGAAAATCAAAGTTGGATTATGTTCACTGG
>CALMMZ010000147.1 GCA_937868685.1 uncultured bacterium
TAACCCCGAAGGATGTTTAACCCCGAAGGATGTTTAACCCCGAAGGATGTTTAACTTTTTAAAAGTAGTGAGCATCTTGGTCAGTGTTTCCGGCAGCAAAAGCTGACATGTACGCTTGAAACTGACCAGGTACTGGCTTATTTTTGACAATTCGGTTTTGTCCTTCAGTTTGAATAGTACCGTGAATATTTTCACCAGTGAGCAAACTGACTCTTTCTTGACGAAGAGGACGAGCCATGTCAGGCATTCGTTGGAGATCCGTTTCGAGATCATAGGCCTTGGCAAAGGCATTAGGATCACACAAATTCATATAATCCTTATACACTGATTCAGCAGTTCCTTCAGGGCGAGAAGGGGCAACAGGAGGACAAACACCAGCGTGTTGAGGGGCCAATACAACAGCCGAGGCGAGGGCCAAACCACGACCGGGGTCGATTTTACCCAAACGAGAAGCTTTTTGATACGATCCGTATACAGACATTTAAGGAGAGATGGATTTAGTGAAAAGACTTTCTCTCGTAATCGTTTTGTTGCTGGGAAAAAAATTATTTTTTGAAAATGTTTTGGTTTTTACTCGTCAACCATACAAAGAAAGAATATTGCCAGTTGCTTCCAAGTGATTTGGGAGATGAAGTGAATGCTTTTACTTTTCCGTTGAAATGGGATCGTCATGATCAAATTGATATTATGACAAAGAAAGCACTAACAAATGTAGCAGATTATAAGTCGTATGAGGAAATTGATATGTTTGATCTTGGTATTGCTTCAGAAGAAGAGGATTTGTCTTATCATTCTGATGAAAGTGGTTCGGAAGATGGATATAGTCCGAGTGTCAGCCCTCAAAGTGATCGCTCGAGAAGTTCTCGGAGTTCACAAAGTGAAAGAAGTGGACGAAATTCGCGAGCTGAATCTAAAAGTCCAAGAAGTGACCAATCTGAAAGTCCAAGAAGAATTGAACCGGAAGAAAAGGTGCCTCCTCGTCCGATAAAAATTGATCCGCGACAAAGAAGACATTTAACTTCCGTTGAAAGTCCGAGACTTCCTCTTCCTCTTCCCCTTTATGAGAAAAAAGTTGGACGACATTCTGAGTCCAAGACGGGAAATAGAAGATCATAGGAAATTAAACATTTCTTCATTTCAAAAAATGAAGAAATCTGATGATACAGCTTCATTTGAGAGAAAAGAGGCTCTCAGTATTATTAACACAGAAAATCCCCATCGAAAATTACCCCGTGTTGCGACTTTAGCAACAAGAAGTTTTTCCGATCGAAATGCACATCGACTCAAAGAAAGTCCACGATCCAATTTCTCTGAAGATCGAATGTCAAAAAGATCGAGACTGGAAGAAAAGTTAGATCCTCAATTCTACTCTTCGCTTCGATCGGGAGAAACTGTTGCAAAATCGTCCAACTTGTTAGCTGCGGTGGGAAGTTTAGGAGAATTGTTGGCTGCAATTTGTCTTTACAAAGCAAAATATTTGTCTGGCAACAATTCTTCACAACTTTTCCAATTGGCGAAAATGACCGAGATCCAAGAAACTTTATTTCAAATTCGCGAATTTCTCTTGGAAGGAAAGAAAAACTCCGAGAAAAAATCATTCTCTTCCTTGGAAAGTAAAATAGATTTTTTCGCCGGGAAAAATGGAAAAGTAAACTTTTTTACGTCTTCAATACAAGAAGCAGAATGCATTTTTCTCTGGTCTCTTACACAAAGAACTGAAAGGCAATTGGCCAAATTAGCCGAAGGTAAAAGGCAAATTTTTTCCTGGGTGGGAAGATATTTAAATTGTCTCGGAAGATATTTTGCTTACTTATCTTCCTCTACATCTAGTAAAGAGAATTAATAATAATTGTTTCAATACACTTTTCTCCCTGATATCGACGAATACAATCGCCGTTTCGTAAAATTCTTTTATCTTCTCTACAACGGGAAAAAATCCAATCTTCCACTTCTTTCCGTGAATGAAAGACTTTATAAGGTCTTCCGTTTAATGAAATGCAAAAATGCTCTTCTTCATCAGTTTGAGTTGAACTGGAGACTCGTTGAGTCTCTTTTTCTTCAAAATGGGCAGAGATAATTTCCAGTTGGCCGTAGTTTTTCAAACAAGTCCATTCACTGTCCTCCATTCTTATATAAATATTCAGCCCACAGATCTTTTGGATTAATCACTTTGGGTTTAGTTATTTTTGATTCAGGCTTCCCTTCCGCGATTTGAAATGGACGAGTAATTTTAAAATTTCTTTCTTCAAATTCTATTCCGTCGATAGCCTGAATCATTCCATCTTTAATGATAATATCTTTATCTTGAAATATTTTAAGTAATAAACCAATATGAATAAAATATTGAAGGTCTTGAGCTTGTTCAACTGATAATGAAAATTGTTTCATTGCCCTTGAAATGAAAATAAGAATTAAACTTTCTCTTACATTCTTCTGTTTGATGGCAGACCAATTTTCTTCACATCTCCGAAGAGAGGATGTAAACCTTTCAAATTCTTGTTTTTTGCTAACAGAGACTTCTCCTTTAGAAATTGCAAAAACCGAAGTTAGAATATAATACAATTCATCATAAATTTGTTCTGCTTCTTTTCCCCCGAAAGGATAAACAAATTCTCTTTTCTTTAGAGTTGAACATAAAGTATCCTTTTCAAAAAAAGTTCCTTTTGGAGGTTCACCATAAGCCAATTTTTCAAACAATTGTTTCCAAAAAGGGTCTTGAGTACAATCTCGTGAAGCAAGAAAAATAGGATATTGAATTGTCCTCATCTTTTATTTATTATTTAATTTTTTGTCAAGAGTGTTTAATTAATTTCAACAGAAATTAATTATGAAAGTTTCTTACTTTCTTTTCAAGAGGAAGAAAAGTAAAATACCTACAATTGCAATCCAAATCCATTTATTTGAACCTTCAATCGGCGTTCCAACTGCTTGCGTTGTTTGATACGATGCGATTTGCGGAGGTAAACCAGGATTGTCCAATGTTTGCACAATCACTTCAATATCACGATCAGCTTTTAATGCCAAATACAAATCAGGTCGTTGATCACCAATTGCTTCCGCAACACCTCCGACTGATTGTGAAAAAGGAATTCGATCATTATCAAGATCATCTTGACTTACAATTGCAAAAGAAAAATCAGCAGCTCCTGCAACACGAATTTTCTTTTGTGTCAGGGGAAAAAGCATCATTACATGATTTAAAACAAGTGTTTCGGTCTTCGGGTTGAGATCCATTTAATCGGGGGTGAAAAATGTTTAACTAAAAATTTGTTTTCGAAAAGCGAAAATTACTCCGAGTAAAACTATGAGTAATAAAAGCCACCACTTTCTCGATTTCGAGGTAACAATAATATCATACTTTCCTCTTGGTTGGACATAGTCAGTGTTGTCTTCTAAGAAGGCATCAGTGCTATTATCATTTTCTTCCTCTCCTTTAATTTCTGGAATACTGGCAAACACATATTTTTCAATACCACAAACATTTTTCCCCAAAGCAAGATAAAACCAACCTCTTCCCATACCAGGGAGATGTTTGGCTGGCCAACCACTTCCCCAAGAATTTCGACAAATCCAATATTCTTGTCCTTCTTCATTTTTACCCCAACCAAGAATTTCAATTGCATGACCTCCTTCACTGGTTTGATTCGGTTTGGGAACATACACTGAAACTCCATCATAATCATAGAAGTCGGGATAAACATCAACCATTGTCGCAATAACTGGTCCCTCGTGATAAATATGAGCTTTAATATTGCGAACATTCTCAGTAACATCACCATCTGGATCGGTAATAATGTAAGCGGATTGATTTTGAAGATGAATTTGATAATCACTCTCTTCACTTTTCTCCAATTGACACTTATTGTTATTTTTACCTCCATTAATCATTTGGTAAGGTTGAATTCTTTCTGGAATTAACCCATCTTCGGGAAGATGGGCCATGGCGTAACCGATGTCGTTGCCCGAATCACAAATATCAACTTGTGGTGTACCATCAAAAACTTTTACACAATTGAGAAGATGCTGCACACTCAAAGGAACATTATTACCAGTTTTAATAAATACACGATCAGCTAAAGCAGAAGTGATTGCAAAGGCCCAACAACTGCCACATTGACCTTGATTTCTTTCAGCAGTTAATTGAGAAGGTTGATAATGAAAATTTTCTGGTAAATCTTCCAATTCGGTAGTTAACTTTCGATGTGATAAACCACCATGACTTACCTTGACATTAAAGGGAGGTGGTCGAAATCCTTTTTGGTAAACGATTTGTTTGGACCATTTATCTGAGGGATGAATCGTTTTTGACGACATTTTAAAGAAAAATGTAAAAAAGAAAAAGGTTTTAAAATGAAGTGCTCTGGATCTTCTTGTTCGGTCTTCAAAACAAATGAAAGTAAAAGTTTGTATCAATTAGGAAGAGTCGAAGTATACAATTTGATTCATAATTATTACGCAAATACCAATGGACAAGTAACTTTGAAGAAAGTACATTCTAATAATCCAGATTTTGTAATGTACGGAGGTAAAATTCCGTGTATGTGTAACGAAAAGAGATACATTTTTGCAATTTGTCCACAAACTCCCTATACGCAAATGCAACCTATTGGCTTTACGGTCGATTTGCGCAATCTTCAATGGGCTTCTTTCCAAACAAGGACAACCAAAGTAGATTTCGATGTTCCAGTTTTACCAGAAATTCGTACTACAAATCAGTTAGTAGCTAAAAAAATCTCCCTTGAAAAGCAAACTGAGAAGACAATGCTTTATCAAGTCGAAGATGTTGCTCTTCAAGTTGAACTTCTTGATATCCGCTATGCTCCACATGGTGACTTGAAGAGTGCACTTGAAACTTATAACACTGTTATAACTTGGAAAAACTAATTTATTTCCTCGAAAGGAAATAAACCTTTTAATTGTAAATCTTCCAAGTTCGACCGCAATTTTTGTTAATACATTTGTAAAATACTGTTTCTCCTTCATCAGCACTCCGAATTTGGGCCGTCTTTGATAACACACGTTTACCATGACAAGAAGGACATTCAACAGCACCTTCAGCAATTTCATCATCGCCTTGATTATAGATAAAATTTTCTTCCAGTTCTTTTAAATAGACCACCTCTTGAAAAGCTAAATTTTTCCAACCAAATTGACCCAATTGGCATTTTTTAATAATATCTTGTTGACTTAATTCCGAATCAAGTATTTCAAATGCATATTGCAGATACAAATACCAAAAGCGTTGATCATTAACCATAGTAATACCTTGGGAATTTGCTGTTTTAATTGCAGCATTGTACAAATGTTTTTCCAAAATTTTAGCTTTAGTGTTATGTTTACTTTCAAGAGAGAGTCGAACTTTCTCTCTTTGAGGGTGCAACTTAACTTCAGGAGGATTATTCTCGGTTTCCATTAATTTTATATTAAATGACAATTAAATTATTTCAATTTTGCCGCCACTAAATGAGAAGTATTTAATACTTTAGCTACATCTAGTACCATTTTTTTGATAGTTGCACTACTCATTTTAGAAATTTTGGCAAATTGATCAAGTGTCATAGGTGTACTTCTCATTAGAATATAATAATAAATAACACCTGCGGCCACACTTTTATGTCTAGCTGTGCTTAAGATGATTGTCTTTTGATCAACTTTCTCAAAAATTTCTTTAATTTCAGGATAGACTGATTCCCAATTTTGCCAATTACTTGAGAGAATTTCTCGTATGGAATACAATGGTGAAATATAAATATCACGTTCTCGATTGATATCCATTTGCTTGACAATAGGCTCAATAATTTCGGATCCAGCCAAAGGATTTGCCGAATTTGTTGGTAGATGATCAGTAATATCACGAATATTATAAGGAATCTTCAATAACTTATAAGCTTCAATTAAACAAGCGATTACGATGATCCTTCTTCGATTAATGCGAAAAAGGGCCTCTGTACAAGCTTTCTCGAATATTTCATTTGCTTTTGACACAACTGCTTCGGGAAAACCACAATGTTTAACATCGTCAAATAATCCTTTTGGTGCTTTTTTAACAATCCAGCAGCGAGTATAATCGTCCACCATTTCTTTCTTGTTTTCAGTCAGTTGCAAACCACAATCGGCACATTCGTGAAATCCCATATTAATAATTACATTGGCATGAGGACATACATCTTCTTTGTCGTCAAGTTTTGTCTGTTTTGATTTTTGTGTGTCATTTAATTGGTCAAATTGATCGAAGACGTCCATCAAAAAAGCTTTTCCTTAAAAAAGAGAGAAAAAGATTAATTCAATTTTTCTTTAGAAGATGTCTTTCAATTGGTTTAAACAAAAATGAGATATTTGAAATGTCAAACGAAGGAGATCGTGTCGAATTATTGAACTTATTTGAAGGGCAATTACTTGAATTTGTCAAATTACTTCGCGCATATCTCCCAGATGACAAGAATCTTTTTGAAATCCAAACTGCTCTTGAGGTTCGAATGTATTCAATTTCAATCATAGTTCAAAGTATTGTTAAAAGACTTGAGGAAGATGAAAAAGAAAATCAAGGTGACAATGAAAAGAAGAGAATTTTAAGTAAAATTGAGCAGCGGGATGATAATTTTTTCTTGGATGATAAATGTAATATTTTTTCAAGTATCCAAGATAAAAATAAAGTAATTCCATTTAAAACATTGTGGAAAAATCCTCAATTTAGCAATGAAAGTAAAGAATCAATTTGGGAGTGGGTTATTTTGTTAATGGAAATGATTAAGTCTTATCGCGCATTGAAGCAATAATATCTTTTAAGATATTATTTCAACAATTTCTTCTTTTGTAATTCTCTTTGTTCTTTTATTCTCTTTCGTTGCCCTTCTTCAAAGAGCTTTTGTCTCTCGCGTTTAATTCTTCTCCGGTCAGCTCTATTTTTAACTGGTTGTGATTCAGGTGCATCTGGGTCGAGAAGAGGAGCAAAACCTTTTTCTTCAATCATTTTGCCTTCTTCAAGAGAAGCTTCTAATTGAGGTTGAAAATAACGGATAAAATCTTTGAGTGTCAACCCTTCATAAGTTTTGTCTGCAGTTGGATCGTTCATACTGCTAAAAGAGACTGTTTGAAGTAAAAAGATATTCCTTAATTTTCAAAAGTTTCCATATTCAAAGATCAAATGTCGGCCTTTGAGAAATTTCAGAAGAAAGTCAAACAAAACAAAAAGAATGATCTTATGAACATCCCGCTTGAACAACTTACTCGGGAAATTATTTTAAAGACGGATGCCACAAGAGTTCTTCTTTTCTGGGCGAAAAAACTTCGAGTCAATCCACAGGGTCTATCAACTCGACAATTACAGGATGCTATTGCGAGTGAAGCTGAGCATCGTAAAGTACGACAATTTGCCTACGAGGAAAAGAAAGTATTTGAAAGATCGTTAAACATCCTTCCAGAGTCAAAAGAGGTACCCTTTTCTGAGAAGGCTCCTTCCCGAGGAAGAATTCGTTCCCCGATTAAAGACTTTGATAATCTTGACGAAAGAGCTGAAGAACTTTTTCTACACGAAGCCGATCTTGATGAAGAGGAGGAAGAAGAAAAAGAAGATAAAACTCAATATCTTCGTGATTTCCAATTAACTGATGAGAAATGGAAAGATCTCGGCTTTAATGATGTTAATGCTTACGAACAATTTCGAAATATTATTAGTTTCCTTCGAGCTTTTCTTCGCGGAGATGTAAAAGATGTTATTCCAGGTGATTATACTGAAAAATTTCTCTTAGCTTGGAATGTTTTATCGGAAAATGACCGAGCTATTTTTGTTCGTCTTTTCTTTGATTTAGCTACTATTCAAGACAACCCCTTGAATATGATTTACAAATTTATTCGTGATCGACAAAATGAAATTAAATCTTCAGTAGAAAATAACATTGTTGAGTATCTTCAATGTTATCTTGCTATCATTCGGAGCAAGTTTTATCTCTCTGTAGCTAAAGCAATCAGAAGGGAATTCACACCCAAAGAAGAAAAGGAAGTTCGTCAGTTTTTCGAACAAATTCTAATGGCTCTTAAAATTCAACAAAAAAATCCACAGTTTGAAGAGAAAGTCATCAATCAACTGATCAACAACATCAATAAAGCTATCTCTAAAAATAAACCTTTAGCTGAAGAAGAACAGAAAAAACTTAATATTCTTTTACCAGTTGAAGTACAAGAACAAAATTTGTCATATATTTATCATCTTCTTTCTTTATTGTTAATTGTTAAAAACTCTGAAGAAATGAGTAAAGATAATCCAGCTAACATCAAAGAGTTGGAACGAATATTGAATACATCACAGTTTGAAGAAAAACTTGGTCAATATGAATACATCCGGAAACCGGTTCGATTAAAACAAATATTTTCTTCATCCTCTGAAAATGTTCGTGATTACGTCCTTAATTTGATTTATTTCCTTGAAGGGCAGAAAAAAGAACAACGTTTTAATCAGCTACGCAAAATTCCTCAAGTAACAAATTTTGAACAAATCTTTATCACAGTTTTCCCGAAAGAAAAACAATCGGATAAACTTACTCAATACCAAGAAAAATATGGCATTTTACCTCTCCCTTATACACAAATTGAATTTGCCAATGCTTATATTCGAGGTGCTTATAATCTAAAAGGAATCGACGCGTTGTACACTTTTCTTCAAAGTAAAGGATATATTGAGGAAAAAGAAAAATTACCGATCCGTCTATTGGATCAAACTGGAGAAAAGAATCCCTATTTAACCTTTAAACCAAGGATTTTACCTGCAAGGAAAGTTGACTTAATGAGAATCAAAAAATGTTCAGTTTCATTGAAGAAACAGATCGCGTTCAAAATTCTTCATCCTTTACAGAGCTCGAATGTTTTTCCCGAATGGGAAGAGCAAAATTTAGGTGGATATTATACACCCACTTCCCAGTTTCTCGAATTACTTTGTGATTATACCTGGAATGTTCCAAAAGCAGACGAAGGTAAAGTTGAATTAACCCTGGCTAAAAATAAAGTCCCTGCATTGTTACGTTCAGATCAAGAATTGATTACAATTACCATTGAAGTAGTTGGAGTAAATAAAAATTCTTTTAGATTTCTTTCAGGGTTAGAAATAAATGATCTTTTCCGGAAAGCATCCGAAGAATTTAGTATTCCCAAAGTCGATCCCCAAATACTTTTAAAAACACCAGTCACTATGATGAATCAAGAATACCCACAACGTTTATTACTTCTAACTGATCGATACTCTGAGATCAGCACTCAATTGATCAAAGAAATTTATGAACTATTCTTCATTGAACATCGAACTTTACCTCTCCAAGAATTTTACTTAAAAGGATTATTATGCTTTGCACCATGGTTACCCTATTTTCAAAGATTTGAATGGAAGACTCAGAAATTGCAAGAAGGAACACTTATTCAATTCAAAGGTAAATTTGCTTTGAAAGATTTTTCTATTCGTTCCGAGTTAGAAACATTATGTACACAAAGTAAAGTTTCAAAAGCCTTTCTTGATAAATTTCATCCACCGGGATATCTTTATATTCCTGAAATTACTTTACCTCGTCAAGAGGCTATTAATTTTATGGATGTGGTAGAAGGTTTAGCCAAACCTCTTTTGTACCATCCTAAATATTGGATTCTTACCCAATTGGAAAAGAAGCGCATTACAGCCAAGGGATATTATCAAATGTCTTTAGAACAAAAACTTCCCGAGGAGAAGAATATTGTACAATTAAAACAGGCAATTGTAATGTATCTCCGCGATTTTTCTAACAATGTTCTTGTTCGTCAAGTCGTACCGCCTTTGTTAGCTTTTCGCGAAAAAGCTGGAGAATTTCAAGACACCGGAGTAAAAGAATCTAATTATCTTGCAGCCATGGTTAATTTTGAAGATATTTGTCCAGTATCTCTAGGAGAAAAAGAAAATTATGTTTTATTAACTAACAACGGTGTAACAGATTGTTATCAGATTGACGAATTGTTACGACAATTTGAACAGCAAAATTTTCTTGATAAACAAGGATTGCCTTTTTCACAAGAAATTATTGATCAAGTGATTACTCGATATTTGCCGACCAAAAAGAAAAAAGTTGATCCACAACTTGAAGCTAAAGTAGAAATTTTGAAAGCAGCAATTAGAGACAATCCAGCTGATACACCCGAGAAATTGTATACTTTATTCAATGAATTTAATTCTTTCTTTGAACTCAAAGGTTTATATCTCAATCCGAAACAAGTAGTAGAAAAGTTGGCATTTTCGGTGACTAATGAAACTCATGTTTGTGCACAATGTCAAAAATTTTTAACAGAAGAATCAGTCACTTCTTTAATTGCCAGCGAACAAAAAGAAGTGTTCGTAGCTAAATTCTGCGAAATGAATTGTCTTAATAATTTTACATTTGAAAATCGAGTAGCATTAGAAGAAATAGAATCTAAATAATTTTTTCTTCTTTTTAAAATGAGCTATTCCACTGAGAAGAAAGAAGGACTTCCCTCGCTCCAAGAACTCCATTCTTATTTTTTTCAACAAGGTATTATTATCATTTACGAAGATGAAGTTTCATTTCTCGAGGCGATTGGGACCCATCTTTTACAACAAGAACTTGAACCATCACCAGAATTGGACAGATTGTTAAATAAATTTATGGCAATAAAATAAAAAAGTGAATATTTCTTTTTCAAGAGAAAAAGAAAACCAATGACTTCTGAAGTAAAACAAGCAACTCAACCACAACTTTCTGTTAAAGGAAGAGGGTTGATTACAGTCCAAATAAATAAGCAAACTTTTAATGTTACCGAAGAAGTTATTAATGGTTATCTTGTTCACCAATTCCCAATATTAACCAAACTTGATAAACTTAATCGACAAAGCTTTTGGAGAATCTATGTCATTGGACCATTCTATTATCGTGAATCTTGGTTGATTAACAAAAAAGGGGAACAAAGTGTGGTAAAATCCTTTCCCGCTGTTCGAGCCACTCCTAAAAATGTGGGAAGAGCAAATCAAACAACTGAACAAGAGCAAGCTTTATTTGAGGCTTATTCTCAATGGAAGGGAAAACGTGATGAATTGTATGTTCCACTAGGAGAAAAAGTTGAAAATGTTAATGTCGAACCGGACTCTTTAACTCAAATTCTTCGTCCAATGTTAGCCCAACCTTATGAAGGAGGAAATGTCTTTCCTATTGCCGCTTCACGTAAATTGGATGGTGTTCGATGTATGATTTTTGAAGAGAAGGGGAAAATTATGCTAATGAGTCGTCAAGGAAAAGAAATATTCTTTCTGGATAATATTCGACGCGATGCAAAGACGATTTTTGCTGCTCTTCCCGATGTTGTACTTGATGGTGAACTTTATTCTCATAATATTCCATTCAATGCTATCAGTGGTGCAGTTCGAGCCAAAAATAAACCCTCTCAATATGATGATCGAATCGAATTTCATTTATTTGATCTCTATTTTCTTAAAAATCCGGGATATACTTACGCTCAGAGAATGAGTGTGATTCGGCAATTTTCCCAATTACCTTTGACAAGAACTAAATTAATTGATTATGAGATGGTGAATTCGGAAGAAGAATTAATTCAAAAACATAATCAATATGTTTTAGAAGGATATGAAGGAATTATTCTTCGCAAGTTAGATGCTCCTTATGCTCTGGGAAAAAGAGTTAATTCCATTTTGAAATATAAACATTTCAAAGATGAGGAATTTCAGATTGTTGATGTTCTCGAAGGTAAAGGTACCGAAGAAGGGGCAGCTGTTTTTGTCGTTCGTACACCACAAGGAGACCAATTTCAAGTTCGACCTCGAGGTGATTTTGAATGGCGAAAGAAAATTTTTCAAAATCGTCGCGAAGTTATTGGAAAAATGTTAACCGTTCGTTATCAACCCTCCAATGAGCCAGGTGTCTTACCTCGCTTTCCTGTCGGCATTGCAATTCGAGATTATGAATAAAGGTATAAAATTGATTCTTTTTCTTGCGAGAAAAAGATAAACTTACTCAAGAGAATGAGCCAGCTTGAATTACCATTAAACAAAGATTTTTGTAAAAAGGGTGAACAAGATGAACTGCCCGAAGAAGGATATCACCAAGAAGAAGGTGAACTACCTGAAGAAGGATATCATCAAGAAGAAGGATATCATCAAGAAGAATACCATCAAGAAGAAGGTGAAAATAAAGATGTTGAAAAACTCTCCAGCATCCTTCCAGAGTTAGACCCATATCTTCAACAAAGATTGAAAACGATTGAAAAAGAAATTTCTTTATATCAAACTCATGAGTTGTGGAAACATATTTATGATGAAGAACGACTTCCAGTGATTATGAAGTATTTAGATCGGCTTAAACAGTATACTTTGTGGCCTAATTTCTATAATTCAATGTTGGAAATTATTGTTGTATATCGTTCTTTCCTTCGGAATCATAATTATGTTGTTGGAAATATTATCTTTATCATTGAAGCAGAACTTGAAAAAATGAGTCCCACTTTTGATGAAGACCGAATGAAAAAGATACTCAAATTAGTTTCTTCAGCTGACGATTTTGAAAAACTTTCTGGTACCTTAATGAGTTCTTTGACTCGTCATCAACTCGAAGATCGCGTAAGCGAGCCTCAAAATATTCAAGCAATAACAGACAAATTGGCTGCCTTAGATTTAACTATTGCTACATCAATGAATGAATTAATTTAATTTCCCGTGGGAAATTAAAATTCTTTACTTTCGTTTCAATTTATCAAGACGAGAAGAAAGTTCCTTCATCTTTTGAGTCAACTCTTCAATTTCATCCTCGTCTTCATGAGATCGACTTCGACGAGAGGATCTTTTGGGTGAAGGGCTTCGGCGTCGAGGAGGACTCTTTTCATAAGATGGCTGCTCTTCATTGTCCGAAGAGTCTTCGTTGTCTTCTTCCTCTTCAGACTCGTCTCCTTTTCTCTTCTGAAGCTTTGTTTCATATTTTGTCTTCGGAGCAGGTTGATACTTTGGTTTAGCTTCAGAAAGGCCAAAATAATCGACCAATTCCTCGCGATATTCCTTTGGGACAGTCCATCCAGAACCATATCCCTTTGCATTCATATTTCTTCGCGCTTTGAATCGTTTCATGAGGTCGAGATAATCATCCATATATTTTTCCGGGCAAGCAACAAAGAAATGACTATCATTGTAAGGACCAATTTTCAAATGATCGGAACTCATGGTTTGAATTTCAAACCATCTCTTTAAAACTCTTCCTCTTCGTCACCTTCCTCCTCTTCATCGTCACCTTCCTCCTCTTCATCTTGAGAATGAAAATCCTCCTTCGTTAAAACATCTGCCAATTTCTCATCAAGAATGAGGTTCATTCCTTCATCCAAATTACGAGGAATGCCATAGGGAATATTATATAAGAGACATTTTTGGACGTCGTCTGCATTAAGGTTATGCTTCTTTCCGTGCCGAAAAGAAGCAATGGCCATTCCTGATTGAGGATCAAAGATTAAACCTGTTTCCGGATGCCAGTAATCTTCACCATTTTCATGACGAACAATTCCAATTTTAGCTACCGTACTGCGAATTTTATCAATGATCTTCCCTCTTGTCACTTGAGGAAATTTAAATTTTTTACTTTTCTTCGGTTCAGGAAGACCCTGTAAACGAGCTTGAAGTTGAATTTTGTTTCCAGTCGTTTTTAGACCACGATTTTTACATTCATCTTTCAGACTTTGTATAGTTATTCCCTTGGCATTCGCAATAAGGGCCTGTTGTTGATAAGCTTTCACATCAGCGTTAGAAACTTTGACTGACGCAATTTTACTTTTTTGATAAGCATCTCGAATTTTTTCTTTCGAAAACCCATTATACTCCAAGATGTTAAAAAATTGTTGCAATTTGGGTAACAAATATTGCTGTAACATATTTACTTTTTCGCTACCTTCTTTAGGTAGAGAATCAATTTTTTACACTCGAGTAACCTCATAAGAATATGAACCATCATCCATTGGCTGGCTCAACTGAGTTCGAGGGGCATCTCCGAGACCAACGTCACGGAAACTGTGAACGGAATTAACAGGAGGAATATATTCAGCACCCAAGTTCCAAACTGTGTCAGGAGAAATAAAACGACTCTTCAAGGTGACACCAAAAGTATGAACTTCTGGTTCAGCAAATTGATCAGCAACATCCATAGTTTGATCACCGAGCATATCTTGAGGCGTAAGATATTCACCGTAAACTTGATCTTTGGCGACTTGTTCCGGTTGATCAACTGGAACCATATCTCGGAACATACTGGGATCACTCATTGGTGATGATCGCGTGTAGGCATCAGACAAACCAGAAATTGAATTCATTGGAAGTGAAGACATTGCGCGGTGTTCTAAAACCGGGGCAACCACAAATCCTTCTTTCTTCTTCAAAAGATAAAAGATTGCGGCAATTGCCACCAGAACCAGCAAAAGGTATGCTTTCATATCTTTTCGAGGGAGCAGAAAAAAGAAAAAAAGTAAAAAATCAATCCGGCTGAGCAAAGAATTTGAGTCGAACGGTAAACTCGACAAAATCTTGTTGATTCGTCTCTGGAAAGAGGAGAATTTCTCGAATTAAACCTCCAAATTGTTTTAAAGTTTTAAGAGGTAATTCTTTGCGATACAGCTGATGTAATTTGTCCACAAAGCCGTACTTTTGATAATTTTCCTCTTCGGGAAAGAAAGTCTCTTTTCCATAGTCATATCCTTTCCGAGTCTGATACACAACTTGAATTCGATATTGAGTTTGGGGGCGAAGAATCAAATTGCGAATTAAATCCAGATCAGCTGTTGAACAATCCGCGTGAATGTATGTTTTTAGAATAGCCAAAAGATTAATCACTGCATTGACAGCAACTTCAGTCTTAGTACCTAGATCTGCATTATGAGCATCTTCTATCAATTTTGTATAATTTGTAAAGAATAATTTATCATCAAGTTTGGGTACAATCGAATAAACCATTTGATTAACATGTGACCAATAATAACGAATAATTTCCTGTAGATCATAAAAGTAAGTTTTTTCCAAACTTTGTACATCTTTCTGTTCAGCAAATTTAACAATCACTTCTTTCATAGCTGCATCATTGACATTTTGCATTGCAGTCCTTGGAAGATAATTTTTAGCAATTGAAACAATTAAATTGTTGACGTCAAATTTGAAATGATCTGGAGGATTTTCCAAATCATCTAAATAAGTGCAGGTATAACAAGATAATAACAACTTTTTAATGGTAAAATTCATATCATCAAATGTGATAGCGGGAGCATTATGATATTCAAGGAGTTTGGGATGAGAAATTTTATACTTTGCAAAAGCGAGCAGGGCGTGAGTTAAAATTCGAGCACGATTGTACATAAATTCGGAAATGTGAGGAAAATGTTTTCGATCGTAAAAGACTCCTTTTCTTTTTTCTGGTAGAATTACATCTTTAATCGTACTGCGAATCTTCTCCAATAAATTAGCTACAATTTTAGAGTTTTCTCGATTTAATCCATCAGGGTCTACATATTCAATTGGATAAGGCAAAGTAGAAAAGAGAATCTCACGATAAGGAGAGCCAGCCATTTTACGAGAAAATCCAATCTGAGCCATACGAACGAAGAGATTTTGAATATTTTCTTGCATTCTTTGAGGTAGCATACGAATTAACTCTGAAACTGGACGATAACGATCAAGATTTAACTTCCATCCAAATCCACTTCCAGTCTCATTTGGATTTTTTTGAAGCCATTTTCGAAGAGTGGGAGCCTCGATTTGTTTTTGTCCCAAATCCAGTTTAGTACGAGGTAAATTTTTCCAAACTGGATGTAATGTTGCCAATTTTGCAATTACATAATGTCCCACACTTGGATAACTTACATCATCAATGATAATCGGAGTTAAATGAAAAGGTGCCATCCATTCATACGGAAAAGACAACTCATTTCCAATACGAATAGCAGATGGTGGTATTTTTCCTTTAATTGCAAGATTTTCTTTTCCTGGCTCTTCTTCCTCAAAGTTAAACTTTTCATCAAAAAAAGCCTCGAGGTCAAAAGTATCTTCTAACACTTCTTCTGCTTCCAACTCGGACTCCATATATTTTTCCGATTCTCTTTCTTCTGGGTCATCCCAACCTCCAAGAGGACAAACTTCTTCTTTTTCTTCACTGCAAGCACCTTTTGGTTCAACTGGTTGATAATTTTCCAAGAGCGCCTGATTTCCATACGTCTCTTCCGGTTCAACGGGGAGGAAGGTATCTTGCTTGGCCATCATTTTTTCAAGTCCATCTTCCACCTGGGGAATAAATTTGCGAAAGTTGATATTCATTTGAAGATTATGTTTTTGTGTTTTAAAAATTTCAACTACTTTTTCTTTAAAAGTAAAGGGAATGGTACCATAATTTGTTTTAAAATGTTGATATACTTCTTCTCTCAAAGATGTTAATTTACGAAAGCCAATCGATTCAATCAAGGGTAGAGTAATATTTGTCTCTTGAAGAAATTTTTTGAGTGACGACTTGTCTCCGACAGCAAACGTCGCATAATCTTGAATAATTTTATCTCTACCGAGAGAAAGCACTAAAGTTTTCATGTCAATGCCCTTTTCAAAAAGAGTTTGTTCTAAAATTGCGTACTTATGTAAAGCCAAGTCATATTCTCTTTCAATCCAATTGGTATTACCCTGTTCAAATTCTTCAATTAAATCGGCAATCTCAGTTAAGTCTGAAGTCTGATCGATAAATCCTTTTTGATGAAATTGCTCCAATTGAAAAAGAATATCACTATTGATTTTACTTTCACTTACTGAAGTTGAAAAATCGAACTTTTGTAGATAGTGGCGATAAACTTGTAGTTCGGGATCGACTGATTCCAAAAGATTTTGAAGAAAATGGTACAAATGAGGTTGGTAATTTGCCGGATCAGCACGATAATTTCGAAACATAGACATAATAAGATTATTTAAAATGTCACCTGACGGTTTTCTCTCAAATACATCGATTACTCCTTTTGCCTCTGACAAAATCTGAGAAAGAAGTTTGCCATTCTCTTCTCGCAGAGCTTGATAATGTGTTTCAATTGCTTGGTCGAGATTGACATGTTCAGAAGTTTCAACCACGGCTTGATAGAATTGTTTGACATCTTTGTAATCGGCAGCTTTTTCTGGTTGGTAGACATCACTTCTTAATTTTTGAATTAAATTCGCAATCTTTTCATAAGGCACTTTTAATTCTTTTAACTCTTGAACAAGATTGACATCTGAAATACTTTTCTTTTCATATCTTTCAAACAATAATTGAATTTGTGGTATTTGAATAGATGGAGCTTCTTGCGTTGAAATAAATTCTTTTAACAAAGAAGTATTTTTCTTTGCAAGTTGTTCTAAACTATCCAACTCTTCTTTTAAAAAGAGAAGTTTTTCATCTTCGGAAATGGGCAACTTTCGAGTCAAAGTTAACACTTCTTCATCGGAGATTTTACCAGCTGATTTTCTCTTTTGATAAAGTTTATCAAATTCGGTGAGAAAGAGCTCTTTCTCTTTACTCGAAAATGAAAATTGGTCACTGAACTTGACAATATCTTCATTTGTTACTTTCTTCTCTAACAATTGAGTGACATCCAAAAACAAGACTTTTTCATCTGGATTCAAGTTAAATAAACTACGAAAAGTGAGAATATCTCTTTCTGAAAAATGTTTTTGGTTGAGTAACTTATTAATCTCTTCTTGTCGAGCGGAAAGTGAAAAGTCATAATTTTGTAAGACACGACGGATTTTGGCAATAAACTTATTTTTAGGTTTTGACAACAAACGAGATAATTCAATATCGAATTCGAATCGAGAGATTTTCTCTTGTTTTAACAATTTTAAAAGAGAGTAGAATTGAAGTGAATCCATTTCGGCATAATATTTTTCTTTTTTCATTAGATAACTTTTGTAAAAAGCCATTCTTTGATCTGGTGAAAAGAAAGGCGATCGTAACTTTTCAAAATAAGCATAACTGTAGTCAAATGGAAGTATTCCATTTCTTAATTCATCAATTAAATATTGCCGACGGAGGTAAATTTGTGTATAACGATCTGCAATAACCTGTAAAGGATCTTGCGCTTTATATTTGACTACAGCTTCACGAACTTCTTGTAAAATTTTACCTAGAAAATTTTGTCCATTTAAATCTTTATTGACTCCAAGAACAGTAGTGTCTCCAGGAAGGAAAGTATCTTCATAAAGAGAATAGACCAGCATTTCATTACCAGTTTCTAACAGTTTTTGGTTAAAGGCTCCAGTTCGAAATTTGGCCAGATAACCCTCCTTCAAAGCCGAACGAATAATTCTCTCAGCAGCAAACGCCAATTTTCGTCCAGTTTTCGATTTTTTACCATATAAAATGGCCAAGGCTTTTTTACGTGCCAAATCGGCAGACAATTCGTTACGAATACCATTTGCCGCCACAATATCTGGCATCATTGATGCATAAATAAAATGAGTTACACTCTTATAACGAATTCCACGAATAGAAAAATCGTACGGTTCATCTGCGTGCAATCTGCCATAAAACGAATCTGGTGTAATCAAAGCCGATTCCATTCTTTGAAAGAGAAGAGAGTAATTTAATTTCTTTCTTCGAGAAGAAAAAAATAAGAATTCTCTGAAATGATCAATATCTTTTAGAAGATATTGTTAAATATCCTTTAGGGTTAAATATCCTTTCGAAATTAGAGTAAACGACATCTTACGTTTGATTGAAAGGGGCCGCTGAAAAGATCTTTTTTAGTTTCTTCAAAGTAAGAATCGAATGAATAATTTCTCTCTTTTTCAACTCGATTTCGAGGATAAGGATATTTCTTTTCCAGTTGATTGTAAACAAAATCAAGATTTGCGGGAAGAGGTGGACAAAGGACAATTGCTTGCCAATCAAATCTTTTTCCACTGCGGTCAATTTTAACTTCAGTTTGCATGTCGGAAAAAAGAGATTGATATTCTTCTGGGAGTAATTTTTTACTCTGAGGTGGAAGAATAGTAACTAATTGATGAAAGGGCAGTAATGGTTTGCCCAATTGGAACGAACAAGAAATGTATCCTTCCATTGCGAGTATTAAATCAGAAGCAAAGGGAGCATATTCATATGGATAGCTCCATTCCCAACTAGGAATTCCATCTGTATAATAGAGAAAGACCCATTCCATCCCTTTTAAATATTCTTGTGCAGGTGTACATGCATCAAGTAATGTTTTGCCTTGGTGAACTGAAGTAAAACGTGTATTATATTCTTGTTTGTATGCGAGAAAATTAAAAGATGTTTTACCTTCTTGTTGACTATAATATTTAGTGAATAAAGCATCTTCAAATTTTGGTTGCAAACGAGCTTTCAACAATGCATCTTCTTCATTCAAGGCTAAAATATGTAACAAAGAAATAAATACTTTACTAACAATTTTCTTTTTCACAATGAGATGAGATTTGGCTTGATGACAAACATCAAGATAAGCAGAAAAAAGAACCTCTAATCCATCATCCATTAAATCCACTGTCGGAGAATGAGGAAGAAAATCATTACCAAGAAGAAAACAAAAGAAAATAAAGTCGTGAATAATAGAAGAAGCGCTGGCTTCTAAACCCCAACAAAGGCGATTTGTCAATTCTTTTCGTAAAGCATCAATATCAATCAATTCCTCTTCTCGCAGAATATGCATAGAAGGACCAAAACGATCTGTAAGACTATTTTGAATTGAAAGAGCCAGCATAATCAAATCGGCATCTTTTCCCACTAACATAATTCGTTTCTCTGTATCGACCTTTTCATATTTACGAAGGAAGTTAATAAGTTTATGTTCTCCTTCCCCAGGAACTTTATCAGATGAGAAGATAATTTCCAGTTCACTTCTCGCTTCAGTTAAATATTTTCGAATCTGTTGATCAAGATATGCCATTAGTTTATCCATAAAAGGAGTTCCTGGAGAAATCGAGTTGGGGTCAAATTTTTCTTTCTCATCCATAACGGAAGCGAGAGCTGAGCGATATCGTCTCGCACGTTGCTGTTGTCGTTTGGCTTTACCAGCAGGACCATCAACCATAATTAATACCTTTTCTTTGGGTTGGAACGAATCGATTAGAAATTTAATTGTTCTCCAAACTTCTTGAATAGCACGTCTTTCTTGAACATGAAAGGGAATTGGTTTCAATGGTGGAACAAATTCTCCATAACCGAAATGCTTTTGACAAGATTCGTGAATAACACCATTTAAATCGAGGCATAAAATGTCAATAATTGGAAGTGTTTTTTCACGAAGTCTTTGACGAAAAGAGGAGATTAAAAAGGGATAAGTCCTTTTTAACCATGCATAAAATCCTGGAATACCCATTTTACTTTCACGTAAATCCTTTATTTCTTTTAAAAAGGGGTGCGAAAGAAATTCATTTTTGGAATGAAGCATAATGCTGCTGAGTTTGTTGAAGTTGTGCTGGTAAATTTCCTCCATTAACTGAAACTTGAGTTGTAGGTGGTTCTGGGCGAATTTGTTCGATAGGAGTTCCCGGTGCGGCACCAAACGCCTGGGTTGGATCTGGTGGAGGAGGCATGCCTTGAGGTGGAGGCATTCCCGGAGGCATTCCTTGAAATCCTTGAGGTGGAGGCATTCCCTGAAACCCTTGAGGTGGAGACATTCCCTGAAACCCTTGAGGTGGAGGCATTCCTTGAGGTGGTCCCATCAGTCCTTGAGGCATTCCTTGAGGCATTCCTTGAAACCCTTGAGGTGGAGGCATTCCCTGAAACCCTTGAGGTGGAGGCATTCCTTGAAACCCTTGAGGTGGAGGCATTCCTTGAAACCCTTGAGGTGGAGGCATTCCTTGAAACCCTTGAGGTGGAGGCATTCCCTGAAACCCTTGAGGTGGAGGCATTCCCTGAGGTGGGCCCATCATTGGTGGACGCATTCCAGGAAAACGCATTTTCTCTTCTTCATCTCTTGCTTGGGCTTCTTGTTGAGCTTTGGCCAAAATACTTTGATATTGTTGTTCTTTTGGACTGCTATTCATCTGTTCTTGTTGAAAAGGTTGAAAAGGATTACGAGGTTGATCAGGTATCGCAGCGTTGAATGCTTGATTTGGATCATAATCTTGAATATTTGTACTCACATTAAACTTAAGTGCATAAGGATTAAATAGTCCATTCCCTCCTTGAGGCATTCCTTGAGGAGGTCCCATCATTCCTTGAGGCATTCCTTGAGGCATTCCTTGAGGTGGTCCCATCATTCCTTGAGGCATTCCTTGAGGTGGAGGCGGAAGTTTTTGGGGAGGAGGTAAAGGTTTTGGCTGTTGTTCTTTTACCCAGGCATCAAATTGCGTCCCATCATATAGAGCAATTCGATCACCTTGAATTTCGATTAAGGAGGGAACTCGTGTAATTTGAATTCGACTTCGAGCCAGTAAATCTTGATTACCATCAACTGAGATAATGCGAACTCCTTTCCCTTGAAAAAAAGGAAGTAACTTCTTTGATTTTTCAGAAAAAGAGCTATACAAATATATCAGTTGGCTCATTTGTTGAGTGTTTTTCTTCGTTTAAAAGATTTTTTAACTTTTACAGAAAGAAGATGAGTCGGGATCAATACGAATTTCTCCGAACAAGTGGTTCCGAGGTTAATGAAGAATATTCTTTCCTCTTTTCAGAGGAAAGTATTAAATATATCTCAAACAAAGTGACTCAAAAATTACGAGCTTTATATCCGAGAGGTCGTCCTCAGATGGTTGATAACGATTCTATTAAGGGTTGTTTGTGGGAAAAATATTTGAATGAACGAAAACATCCTATGGTTTTGAGAGAAGAATTAATTAACTATTTTGTAAATTCGATTGTACATGAAAAAGAAGTAGTTGCTTTAAAGAACTCTTATGATCCATGGATTCAAAACTACGATGGAAATCATGGTATTGTATTGGCTGATATGAATACCATGAAATTGAACCATAAAAAGGGAGAACGAGTAAATTTTGATATTCGGATTTAATTTTTCTCTTTAAAATGCCTGCAAAGTGGGATCGGTGTGTCAAAAAAGTAAGTAAAAAACAATCTGGATGGTGTCGCTCTCGAGGATATCCCCGAGATGAACTTGATCCAAGTGGAAAGAAATGTTACAATCCTTATGCGATTTGCTCAAGATTGAGAACTTCAAAGAAGAGAACTTCAAAGAAAAGAACTTCAAAGAAAAGAACTTCAAAGAAAAGAAGAACTTCAAAGAAAAGAAGAACTTCAAAGAAAAGATAATATAAATCTTCGCAAAGATTTATAATATTAATTATCTTATTGAACAAAAATTTCCAATATAATACACTCGCCACATCCCCAAAAAGGATTGTATCCAAGTCGTTGGTTACCTGGAATGATGGTAAAATTGCCATGTTTGTAATCAATATATTCAAAAAGATTATCATGTTCATCAACATGAGATAAAGTTCCTCCAAATGAAAAAGTATTCTTGAGACATAGTTGCAACACCGTACAGTTATCAAAATCAGAAAAAGCGCCATTTTGCTTCAGATAATCACCCTTAAAATGGTGATCTAGCATACCTTTTTCATCGATACTTTTATGACAAATATAAATGGTCTTCAACTTTTTCCCTTCAAAGAAATCACGGGGAAGTGAAGTTTTTTCTTCAATAAGGAATGTACACAGTTTTTGTAATAACTCTTTTGGAAGAAAAAGTTGCTCCGACAATCCGATTGGCCCGTCAACCTTATCTCCAATCATTCCTTTTTGATATATTTTGGTCAACAGTTCATCAATTAATTCAGGGTTTGACAAATTTGTCTGAAAGATTGGTTCCATTTGAATAAAGAAGAATCGCAAATGGAAATATTCTCTCTGGTATTTATTTCTTTCGAAAGTAAAAAAGAAAATCATTTTTAATTTTTGAAAGATCAAAAATGATTTAAAGAATTCCCAATATTAAGTAGGAAGACGACATGCGGTCTTCCCTTTCCTTCCGGCGTTTGCTGGGGAAAGCTCTCGAGGCGAGGTTTGAGAGATTTCCTGTGGCGGATCAGGTTTGTAAGATATTACAAAAAATTCAACTCGAATACAATGGTGTTTGAATTGGGTTTAAAACTATGCGAAAAGTTTCCCAACAAAATCTCTTTTTTCGAGTAAATTGAGTCTTCCGAGGGTAATGTAATTCATTTGCACCCAAAAAGTGTATTTGGCTCATATTCTTAAAAGGATTCTTTATTTGGAGAAATGATGGTTATTGGAGTACCGTGAACTTTTTGATGAGGTTTGCGAGGACTTTTCATTTTCCGTATTTCGTTCGGTGACGGGGAGTACAATGCCGACTCTGAGTTTGTTGAAAGATTTATTCAAAAAAATAAGGGTAGATCCTGGGTGGTTCTATCAGAGGGACTGGTAGAACAAAAAAGATTCTTTCCACCAACAGCTCTTGACTTGAGCGAGATGCTTTACGATAATATCAATGGTAAAGCCAAAATAGTTTCCTCACCTGACGAGGTGAGGAAAAATTGATATCTTTCGAAAGGAACTTTCATAAAATTTATACTTTTTGATGGTTAATACTTTCCTCATTTGTGCCTCCTTCGAAGAGTCAATGCGACAACTCGACTGGAGAAGGTTGGGAAAACAACGAATCGAAGCCTTACAAATTTACAATGCTCTTCGCCGGTCACACATTATAGCTAAGTTTCTTTCTTTACCTGTAATGCCTTCTCTCCAAGATTATCCAGGATCCGATGGAGATTTTCTTCGTGAACAATGGTATACCACAGTGTATAAATGTTATCGTAACTCTGGACAAACCTTTTATGAAAAAGAAACTTCGTTTGGCTATGAATACAGTAAACATCCGTATTTCCAGTCTAAACCTATTGGCTCTGGATTTGTAATGCATACAGCTTGTTTGATGTGGATTGGCTATGAACAAGCTTTAAAGTATTATATTAACGCTGCTATTCGAGAGTGGCAACGACGTGGTCATCAAAATACCATGAAAGAATATCTCCTCTTTGAAGATGAGATATATTATCCTTGGTGGGTGTTTTCTGAAGCTTTTCACAATTCAAATAAGTCGGCTCTGTTACGGAAAGAAATTGTTCGTAAGGAGGAAAAATGGTATCAACATTTTCTTTCTGTTTCAAAAGAATGGTTAGAACAGGGATATTTATGGCCTTCTCATTTATCACCCGCTGCGAGAAAAGAGGTATTAGCTATTCCTTCGGCAAAATGGTGTGATCCCATTCGAAATGATTTTCTTTAATTTTTTCTTTTCCTTTTGAAAAGAATGTGTGTAACTTGTGTACTCCAACAACATAGCAATTTATTGGCGGCTATCCTCTTGCTCATTATGGCTGCAGCTCTTGGTGGAAAAGGAGCTTTTATTTTAGTTGCCTTGGCAATTATCAACTTTATTATTTGGATGTCTCTTCAACTGAAAGCAGTGGTTGATAATTTTAACCGTAAGAAAACAACTGCGGTTGCTGTTGAAGAAAAACGACCTTGTCCTTGTCAAGCTCAGGTCTTGTAAAACAAATTGATTTCTTGAAAAAATATTTTCTTTTGCTTTAAAAACATTGCAATGAACAAAATCCTTCTCCTTGTTTTGATTGCAGCAGTTGTTGGAGCAGTCGCCTGGAAATATCGCCAACAACTTGGTCTTCAACCTGTGCCTCCAGCTGGTCCAGCCGCGGCTGCTTTCTTGAATGGTCATCTCCCTCAACGAGGATCTCTCAATGATTCTCCTCATCAAGATGTCCAAGATCTTCAACTTGTCGCTTATGACGATGATGGAGAAGTTGATTCTTCAGCCTCTCCGGTAAGTGAAAATCCCAAATTGCTCCCTATTGCAAATCACAGTTATGAAGATCCTCCTACAGCCGATCTTGACGGATCAGAAGGGGCTGAAGATCTTCATCCATTCAGTGTTCAAAGTCATGGAATGGTTGGACATTTGTAAAAATTCTCCAAAAATTTCTTTTATTGAAAACTCATGAGTTTTCAATTTTCGCGAAATCCTCAAAATCTAGCAACTTTTTGGAACCGTTCAGGTATCCTCCAAATTGCTTCAACCGCGACGAACGCATCTGGGCCAAATCTTCCTGCAACAGGATCGACAACTCTAATGCAAAAAAGTATTACTATAACTAATCCAAATAGTAAAATTTTAATTACAGCTTCGGCTAGTGCGTCACGTACTGGTGAAAATAATGAAGATTTTACTGCAAGTTTATACCGTGATTCAACTGATTTAGGTGATGGAACGCCAATGGTTTATCTTAATGATTTAAATGTAAGTCATTTTACACTTAACTATGTTGATACGCCTGGAGCAACTGGAACTTTTAATTATAGTTTAAAGGGAAAGTCCCATATTGGTACCGGAACTGCTGTATTTAACCAGCCAAATCATTTGTGTACATTTATTTTACAAGAAATCTTGTAAGTTATGTTTACTCCTAAAAGGATGTTTAACAAAAAGCTCCAATCAAAGAAAGTAAACGAATTACTCTTCCTTGAGGACATTGTCCTAATCGATAATTATCGATGAGTTGTTCTTCCAAGAGAGGCAGCCAATCTTCACCCGAGGCATGTTCAAGAAAATAAACTAATAACTCCCCAGCATCATAACAATTTTTATCGTCCATATTTCCTTGAAAACGATTGAAGATTTCTAACATTGCAATAGCTTCTTGGTGAACAAATTTTTGTAACAAAAGAAACACTTCGGATTGTAATTTTCGCGAATATTTTGGTATTTGATATCTGACTTCAGTAAATTGATGATCATAAACATGTACATCACGTGTCGGTTGGACGTTTGTTACTGGAGGATATTTTGTTTCGAGAGGAATTTCTTTCTTTTCACCGTGTATTCCCTTCAATTTTGTTAAGATATTATTATAGATAATTTGTTCTTCTGTAGAAAGAGATTCTTCTACAATTTCTTCTTTTGGAGGAATTAAACATCCTTCCGGAGTTAAAGGTAATTCTATCATCCTCATTGGTGTGTCTGAAAAAGGTTCAGGTAAAGGTGGTTCTGCTGGACGGGGAGGAACTTCATGTATAATACTTTCAACTTTAGGTGGTAATGAATTTGTTCCAATTGCTCGGGGACGAATTCCTTTGTATGGTGCGCGCATTTCTTTCTTTTAGAAGAAAGGAATTTCTTTTTATTCAAGTTGGTCAGCAACCAACGTTTCATTTAATTGGGGTGTCATACTTTCGGCTTCACCAACAGCAGATGGATCCCAAGTAAATCCATAACGAACACATTGTTGAAGATCAAAAGGTGTAAGTTTGCGAACTTCGGCTGCGATTTGTCTTCCAATCACCTGTTGTGTAGTCGGATTAAAAATCAATCCGGTTTCTTCGTGTTCACGATTGCCATAAAGGTTGGTTCCGATTACAATTTTAGTAGTAGGAACTGTGACTAATGGTGCAGCCAAACTAACCGCTTTAGGAATATGTTTGTCACAAAACTTTCCATTGGTTGCCTTCAAACCACAAGGTTTACCTGGTTTCTTTCCTTTCTCTGGAACGTAACAACATAACTGAACAATTCTTGGTTGATTCCACAATTTTGTAAGTTGTTCGAGTGGAAATCCAGTGGACTTTTCCAAAGATTGCAGATAAAGATCAGTTATTTCTGAAACTTTGCTTTTAATTTCCTGGCGCAACTCAGACACGACAGTCGAAGAAAAAAATGACTGCGTGGTAACTGAAGGAATACTTGTTGGTAAAGAAAACATTATTTTTCTTTATCAAAAGAAAGTGTTCAATTCACTTTTTTTGAGATGGGCGTATGTCATGCAAGCCCAGGTGTAAAATATTCTGATTCAGAAGACTCGGATGAGAGAAATCTTTCTCCTCCTCGAATTTCCATTTCAGAAAAAACTAATTTTGAACAAAAAGATCAGCCAATTCGCCAACAAACAGCCATTGCTGATGATATTCGCGCGCTTTTTGAAGTTTTTAACGTCGATTCAGTTTCTATTAAATATCAATATGGAAGATATTTAGAACGGTGGACTGTGTTCTGGGGTGAGACATCTGTTTTAAAAGGACTCTACCAATTAACACATCCTGAAACTGAACAGAAATACGTGGTTAAAAGCTATCGCTACGCTGGAGAATGGTTACATGAGCAAATTATGCATCAAACTTTAGAAACCTGTTACTCTTCTGAGCTTGAAACTCTGGGTTTTCCCCGTTTGATTGCCAGTCGCAATAAATATTTGGTCTTTCCATGTTACGCCATTAATCGATTGAATGGTCATCTTTTCTTTGAACAATTGCTTCAAAATAAATTAATCGGAGTTGCATCTGCGATATATAATTTAAGAAGAATAGGCATTTTCCATCGAGATATCAAACGAGACAATATTGTCTTTCACAAGAATAGTAAAGAAAAGTTTTCTCCCATTCTCATTGATTATGGATTGGCTCTCGTCCAACCGTTTATGAAATCAAAAGATTATACTCTTTGCCAAACAACAGCTTATCGTGCCCCTGAAGTTTTAGCTCGACAAATTTTAAACGAATCCAACTCTTATAACTTTTTAATCGAAGAATGGAGCTTGGGTATGTGTTCAGCTTTATTCGGAGAAAAAGATATCGACAGTGACAGACAATGGGATAATCCCTCTTTTGTCCATTTTCAACAGTTGAAAATGGAAGATGAAAAGTATTTTAAAGGACAAAAATCTCCATTCCTCGAAAAGATTCCTGGGAAAAGGCTCCGCATAGAACATTTTTTAAATCGCTGTTGTCTAACTCAATTTGATATTTGTTTGAATAATTGGTATGGCACTCGTTCTTTAATCAAAAGAAAAAAGATTACCTTTCTTGAAGGTCTCTGTTTAAGCGAATTTGTTGAAAGTTGGTTTGATTTCTTTTATGTATTAACTTTTTTTGCTCAATTAGATGATGTCGAATTGACTATTGAAGTTTTTCAAACTCTGCATCAATCTTTTTCTTCAAAAAGAGAGAAATTTCCCTATTTGGCGTATTCCATTAACCATCCTTATTTTTTCTTGCGTCATTACCTTTTAGAAGAGGAACTCGAGCAAATTCTTGATCAATTGATTTGGCTAAGTTTACATAATTTTACAGATGGAATTGGTTTGCAAACAAAATATTTGTTATCACAGGCTGGTAGATTGGTTGATTTTCTTCCTGCAGAGGAAGAGGAGTTGCGGGAATTTTGGCAAGACTACCAACCGTCAGGTAAAAATCTCTCAAAAGTAAAAAATTATTTCATTCTTTCTAAAGATTCTTAACGATGGATTCTTTGCGTGAAAGATATCGCCAACCTTTCGTGAATATTGGCACCGGTCCATTGGCTAAAGTTGAAAAAATCCCCCATTTTACTTATGTTGCACCACGACCTCCATTTCTGCCTTATTCTAATGAATTATATTTAGAATCCCCTCCGCAAATGCTCTTTCAACGAGGACCTGCTTTTGCCGTTAATCCAGCACATTCAAATGTTGATGTTGATATTCCAGATAGTTAATAAAAGAATTTATATTTTGAAAGAGTAAACTCTTTCAAAATATTTGTTGAAGGATGTTTAACAAGTGTTGGTTGGAAATGATGACACTTTTGACAAATATAACATTCCAGTGAGATTAGCAGGTACTGAAGGAGAAGCTAAAATAATATCAACATTTAATCCATTAGCAATAGTGTAAGGAATTGCTCCAAAGTTAAACGAAAAATAATTTCCATTTACATCTTGAAGGAAACCACATTTATTGACTCGGAAATTGAAAGCCGAATTGCCAGTTGTATCAGTTGTTGTATTTTGAATGGTCAATGCCTGAGAACCATAATAATTTGCACTATTTAAATAAAAGGTGGTCATCCATTCAAGTTGAAATGTGTTACTTACCGGATCGTACAAAGTCTTTCCGACAGCCTCTCGACATGGCATTCGAACTCCAGTCACCCAGATCATTTTACCCAATCGAGAAATTTGAACTGGCATGATTACTAAATCATCATAGCCAAAAATCTTGACATAATAAGCATTCCAGTCGCTGTTAATGGTTAAAGGAACGGTCGGTGAGATACAAGTCAAACAATCTTTCCCAGAAAACATGGGATCACAAAGACATACTCCATTATCATCAGGAGATCCTTGATAGTTGCAAACTTGTCGAGTGTATTGACATCTTGAACCTGAAAATCCAGCTTGACAACTACATTTTAAAGCGGTAGTATTCAAAGGAACTCCATTATTATTGCAATCTTGAACAGTGTAATTACAATTTGCCCCATAATATCCTGGTGCACAAGAACAAGTATAGGCATCGGGATTATTTGGAACTGGAATAGGATCTCCGTGTCCTGAACAAGTTTGGGAATTATATTCACATGACAAGCCAGAAGTGTGAGCAGGGCAGTTACAATGTCCCACGTTGGCCGAAACTATTTCATTTGGTGTTGGTGAAGTACCAGCTGAAGGAATATCTAATAAGCTAGGATTGGTATTCAAGACAAATTGACCTCCATGACATGCAGCTTGATCGTCAATGAGACAAAAAGGTGTATTTTTGACGGCGGGAGAAGCGTAATAATTATGTTTCTTTGGGTCATAAGCAGTAAATTGACAATTGCTTGTATTTTGCCCTCGAATGTGACCAGTTGGATTGTGAATATTAGGATCAGGAGATACAGCTGTAGCACTGGCACCTCGGCAATTATCAGCGTCAATTGTCGGATAAACCGGCACTCCATTGATTAGCATGATTTGTCTTCCATTTCCAGTATCATCAGTGCAAACCACTTCTTTCCATCCTTCAGCTGCATGAAAAGCTGCCAGTTGACAATTGTCAGTAATTTCATCTTCCACATACCATCTCCATCCAGCTGGCGGACCACCACAATTTGATTCATCAACATATCGACATACAGCATCATCATGGGGAGGTTTGGGAATTGATCCGCAAAAATCTGGTTGATTATCAGCCACACAAATACAACCAAAGTTAGTACTGTTATCACATTTGGGATATTGCCCCGATGGACATTGCATATTTTTACAAGCATCAGCTGGACAAGTAGGATTACATTTCCATTGACGCCAACCACAATCATATTGAGGAAGAACTGCTTGTCCTTGAAGAGTATAAGTACAATTTAAACCAGAAGCATCACATTTTTCTTCTCCACAATTAGGATGGTTACGAGGATGACATTCAGGATCTATGCAAAAATAATTGTAATTTCCTTGAGAATCTTGACGGCAATCGAAAGATGCACAATCTGTTGGTGGATCTCCAGTACATTTACTCACACATTTAAAATTCCATTGATTTTGTTCATTTTCACTGCAGACAGCTTGTGCGTTACTTGGACAAACTGGTGGTGTGTCTCCGCATTTTGATTGACATTTCAAGTTGTTGGTTTCGTCGCATACAATGGTGTAATCATTACCAATTGTCGTACAAGGTGGAGAATCACAGCATGCTTGAGTAATTTTAGTTAAATCACCAAAACATTTTTGACACTTCCCACCATTACATTTCTTAATAGGGCCACAACAATCACTATCGACCGCACAAGTTTGTTCTGTTGGACAAACATTCAAGGAAAATGTCATTGCTTTGTCTGCAAGATCCCAAATAATGCCATTTTGAGTTAATGATAAACCCAATTGTTGATTAAAAGAAAGAATCTTACCTTCTTGTGTGAGTAAAACTTTTCCCGCTGTACTTGTAACACGGGGTGCAACTCCTTGAACCGGTTCAGCAAGGTATAATGTATTTACTGAAGTATGACCATTGGCATCTTCAACTAACGTGGCAAATGACAGTGTTGAAACACCATCCCAAACGGCAAAATTACCTGCTGAAGGTCCAGCAACTAGAATTCCATTACTATTTTGGAGCGAAGTATTCGCTGACACTCCAATTTCTCCAGTTGAAAAGGGGGCGAAGAGATGAATAGGAGGTAAGGGAATGTTACACTGACCTGAAAGACAGTGATATCCATCACAGCAGTCTCCATCAACTAGACACTGACCTGAAAGAGGTGTACATTTCTTTCGCTTTCGAAAGAACCACCAAACTAAAAGAATAAGGATTAAAATTCCCACTCCGAGAAGAAGAGGGAGGGGCATCTTCTTTTTTCTTTTTAAAGAAAAAAGAAAAAAATGATTCTTTCCTTTGAACTTCTCCTCCAAAGATAAGAAAAAGAAAATGGCTGATCCCAATCCCTTTGGACTTGCTGATGGACAATTTGCGCTCGAACTATACACTGACAAATCAATTATGGTTCGTGCAAATCGAGCCACTATAACTCAATATGCTGGACAATTGATTGCCATGAAGGGTATGTACAAAGATGATTGGCGTGGATATCCTGGATGTATGTTTCCACGAGTAAGAGAGGCAGAGATTCGGCAAAAAATTCATATGCCGGCTGGATATGTACAAGCCAAAGCTACACCAGGTTTTTCAGCTACACAAAATTATGCTCAAAATTATGCTCAAATGTTGGCTGCTGCACAATCTGCACCAGCTGTAGTCCAAGCACCAACTGCTGTACCCTTGCCTGGTAATATGACTGCTTCTATACCACTTCCACCGTTAGCCACTCCTATTCAACCACAAGGCCCGCGAATGCTGAAGAATCAAGAATTGAAAGTTGAATTGGAGACTCACGCTGATAATTATCAAGAAACAATGCAAGAAGTGTCTGAAGAAAAGACCAAAGAATTGGAATCACGTATTTCCGCGTTGGAAGCCAAATGTCTCCAATATCAAACTCAACTTGAACAATTGACGAGTTTTTGTTCTCAGATGAGTCAAATTGTACAAACTTTGATGAATTCTCAAGCATCTCCAACTCCACAAGTAAAAGAAGATTTACCAACCCAACCTCCCTCAACGTAATTTTCTTTTCCCTTCGGGGAAAAGAATCTTTCACTCTTCTTAAAGAGATGTTTTTTGTTGTTCTATTAAAAATAGCTCAAATTTCTTCTTCATTTCGGGAAGAGAAAAATCAAGCCGTGTTTTTTCTTTACCAAAGAGTAATCTCTGTTGTGCCCAAAAAAGAATATGATAACCACAGAGATCATCAGTTGTTTGCAATCCATGGCGGGCAAATAAAACGAAGGTAAAAGGATAGGGAAGTACTTCTTGAAATTTCTTTTCAAGTTGAAGATGTAAGTCTTCTTGTTTTTCTGTTGAATTTGGTTCATATCTCTCTAAAAATAGTTTGTTATGTGATCTGTATATTAACAATAAATTGTAATGTAATTTTGTGTAATGACTTTCTTTTTGATTTTCTTGATATTCTCCTTTTTGGTCACATTGATAAAAAACGAGAGGAATAGCAACTACATGGTTAACCTTGGTTAATCTTACTGCAAGCTCAAGATTTGTTTTCACCATCTCAATTGAAGAAGGTCGAAAAGAGACGTTTCCTTTTCTTGAGCAGATCCAAAAAGGAGGAAAAGTGTGTGTATTTTTGAAAGGGAAAAGAAGGGTTTTTAATTTTTCTTGAATCCGAGCTGTCGAAATTAACTGGGACATCGAAAAAATGATTCTTTCTTTTTAAGGGAGAGGAAGAAAAAGAAAAAGGAAGAGAAATGCCCTGTGAAATTTGTGGTGCAGTTGTCTCAAATCTTGCCGTACATCAACGGAGTCAAGCTTGTCAAAATTTTGCGCATATCAACGGAAATTTTCGTTTTCAATGTCGAAAATGTGGGGTTTTTCTCGAAAAAATGGGGCAAATTCGCAGTCACGTTTGTGGTACAATTTGGGTCGATCCCAGGTTGAAAGAATATGAAATTAGGGTAGCTACCCTGGAAAAATTGTTGCGCGATTTCAGCAAACGTTCTTCACCGTCGTCAGTTGTAACTGACGACTTATCGTCGGATAATTCTTCGGTTAAATCAGCTCAAGAAATTGAAAATGAAATTACAACTACTCTCCATCAAGAACAAGAAAAATCTTCTCAGTTAGCTCTCTTTGCACAAAAATCCTCCTTTGAACCAGAATATGAAAACAAGAATATGGATTTAAAGTCGCGAATTTTGGGTTTAATCGGACTTCTTTCTAGAGGAGAAAGAAAGAGTGTTGATGGTGAAGATCGTTTTTACATCTTGGGTTCTCTATTAGGAGAATATCTCGATTTGGCTATTGGGAAAGTTCCTGATAAAACAATTAGTGAGTTGGTGACACAATTTTCTCGTATCGAAAAAGAATTATCTATCATTGAAATATGGGAACAATTTGATTCAGGATTTATTGATTCTTGTTGTAAACCTGAATATAAATATTATTTTTATGCTCTCTTGCAAAAGTATGAATATGTAACATCATTTGAATTTAATTTTCCTTTCTTGAACTCGTGTTTTGATGGAAGTATTTTGGAAATGTTTTCACTTCGCTGGTGGTGTACTCCTATTTCTGCTTTTATTGCACAAGTTGTTACTAGCAAATTGAAACCAGTTTCTCTGTTAATTAAAAATAAAGAAGGATATCCTCTTGTTTACATCAAGGATAAGAATGATTGGACAGTTGATCCATTGGGATGGAAATTAACAGAAGGCTTGGTAAATATTTTAACTAATAATGCTCTCGAATTATTCCGAAAAATATATAAATCTGTTTACACCAATAATAATTATATTGAAGGATGGATGTCCAACAAAGACTTAAAAAGTCTGATTCCCATGTACCGAAATATTGAAATTGCTTTAAAATTCTTTGATCTCAATCATCTCCTTCGAACTGAAATTGAAAGGAAAAGTGTTCATCTTGAACATCATTCTTCCATTAAAGATGACGTTAAGATACCACTTGAGATTTTAGACTTTTATCAACTTTACTCTTCTCGTGTACATTATGGAATAGCACCAATTCTTGAAGCACATCCTTTGGAAATAATCTTTGATAATGTTCCTGAAACCGTCTTAAATTCATACAGTCAAAAGTATAAACAGGAGTTATCCCTTTCTTCAGGTTTGTATAAAACCTATCCTAAATTTCAACGGCAAGTTTCGGCAGAGAAAAATCTTTGAAAGTAATTTTTATTTTATAAGAGAAAAGAGATGTTACGTATAACCGCTGCACGAGATTTGCGCGGAAGTGTGGGAAGTTCTGATGAATATGCCTCTTTCAATGAAGCCTATCCGATGGTGACTTATGGAAAAGCGGATGAATTTTGCCGCGACGATCGAGACTGTCGATTTGGTTTACAGTGTAAAACTAATATTCTAACTCAAGCACAAACATGCCGTCTTCCCGAATTTCAATCAATTCAAGCTACCCCTCTTGTTCGAGGAGAACCTCAACATTGTACTCGAACACCATCTGATCCAACGTGCCATCGAGATACTCAATTGGGTAGAATTCGTTGTCGAGATTCGGAATGTAGTCCGAAGAAACTCAATACCGAATCTACTTTTCTTGATCGTTTCACCAGTTTGATTGGTTTTAACCATTCACAAAATGCAGTCCAATTGCCAGCTACACAAAAAGTGCCGAATAACAAATGTGCAAGTTCAGAAACTCTCGAATATCTTCCGACTGGTCAAAAAGTTTGTGTTTATTTAAACCCTGAAACAAATGCGGCTGAAAGAATGCCAGATAAATGTTGTGATGATTTTCTGACTTCAAATTATAATCATGAAGATGAATATGTCCGTTATGCCTTGTCACCACAATATTATGGATTATACCGTTAAACATCCTTCCAGGGTTAAATAATTTAAAAATTATTTCTTTCTTTACAAGGAAAGAAAATGCTGCTTTCTTTTTGTGAGAAGCTATTGCAATGGTCAATTTTATGTCGAGAGCTGATCTTTGGTGAGTTGAAAGGGCATTCTTTACCAGATCCTGATATTCAAGAAAGTCACAAACATGAATGAAAATTTTTTCAAGGATATTTCAAAAGAAAAAATTGATTTTTCTCTTCTTCGTTTCAGAAAAGAAAACAAGAAGGTCAATAGCTCACAATCTTAAACTCACTTTCAACTTTTATACTCTAAATGTCTACTGAAAGCAAGAATACGGTTCAAGTTCCTCAAACGGTTCAAGTTCCTCAAACGGTTCAAGTTCCTCAAACGGATCAAGCTCCTCAAGGAACCAATCCAGCTGTTGTTGCAGATTTGCGTAAGTTGGCTGAAGAATTTACCAATGGATTGGTCAGTTTGTTTGAAAAGCATGCTGATCCAACTTTCCGTGCAACTTTGGCCCAAGCGTTTATTCAAGTGAATAAGGTTCTCCACAATCCTACAAATTCGGTGGAAGCTGCTAAGATTAACCCCTTTGGTGTTCCATCTCAAGCCTCAGCCCCAGCCCAAAACCTAGCCACTCCTGGAGAGTACACTGCTTTGAATGCAATGACAATTGAACAACTAAAGCAACGTGCAACTCGTTTTGGAGTAGAAGGTCTCTCTGGAAAGAAGAAGGCCGATTTGATTACTTCTCTTTTGAATCAACTGCAAACAAAGGGTTATACTGTGCATCAATTTTTGACCGATGGTGGTATGGCTCAACAACCTCAATTGGGTGTTCCTTCGCAAGTGCCTCCATTGGGTGTTCCTTCGCAAGTGCCTCCATTGGGTGTTCCTTCGCAAGTGCCTCCATTGGGTGTTCCTAACTGGGGAGCATTTCAACCAAATACTTCCGCTCCATTTGGAGTCCCTCAAGGAGTTCCTTTGATGTCAATTCCTCAAGGACCTCCTCAATTGACACTCCCAACGAGTGTTCCTCAAGGACCTCCTCAATTGACACTCCCAACGAGTGTTCCTCAAGGACCTCC
>CALMMZ010000148.1 GCA_937868685.1 uncultured bacterium
AAAATAAATTAGATGTAAATTTAAAATTATATTTTTTCTTAAAAGAACTCAATGGCTCTATTAAGATTTCTGATAAAGATATCGATAATTTACTAGAAGCTTATTTTGCGAATAAGCATTTGTCTCACTCAAAAATAAAAGCAATCCTACTTAATGTAATAGAAAATTTTTCAAGTAAAAAGAAAATCGGAATTATTACATTGATGTTTCAGATAGATAATGAAATTGATTTAAGTTTATTTATATTTTCAATCAAACTTATTCAAATCAAAACATTATTGCTTGCTGAAGCAAAATTAGGGGAAATTGCTGACTTAGTTTCATTGAAAAATGTTAATCAATTATCAATTCAATATGATACTATTTCAAAAAATAAACCTTATTTGACTCGAGTAAATGGAGCTTTACTATCCTTGTTATTTTTCTCGAAATTAGAAGAAAAAGATACTCATTTTATTTCTCAATCGACAGAAGAGTATATTGTATCTCTTTTTAAAGAGTACGAATATTTAAGATTAAAAGGTGTTGAACCAAATCAAATGTTCATGCTCATGTTTTCTGAAAGTATTAATCAATCCATAGTTTCTGATGCTGGTTCAAGTTATGAAGATCGAATTTATAATATTCTGATAGGGATTGGAATCCCTGAGAAAAGTATAGAAAAGGTTCACGATAAGGTAGATAAGTCAACAGAATTTGATTTTTTCTTTGAACTTGAAGGAAAAACTTATGGTATTGGAGCAAAGAGAACCCTTCGTGAAAGATATAAGCAATTTATTAAAACTTCTCAAATGTCAAAAATTGACGCAATGATACAAATCACACTTGGTTTAGATTTAACAGAAGAGAAAGCGAAATCCATTGCTCAATATGGTGTTATTACTTTTGTAAGTGATGAAATTTATTCTTCGAAGAAATACTTACAAGAATTAGATATGGTTTATCCTGCGAGTGCTTTGAATTTAAATCTATTAAAAAAATTGGCTAAATAAGATTAAAACAAAAAAACAGGAAATCCTGTTTTTTTGTTTTATATTCTCCTAATCTCACCACTAACATCCTTAATTAATCCATTTAATTCCATTTGCGATAACAAAATATTTGCTTTGTGGACAGGAATGCCGAGTTCTCGGATTAAATCACCTTTTTGTTTTGGAGATGATAATAACTCAATGACTGATTGTTCTTGCGGTGAACACTTCGAAAACAAATCCAGTGGTGCAGTTTCTGTAATATGAAAACCAAGTGCTTCTAAAATATCATTGGAACAGGTAATCGGTGTTGCACCCAGTCTGATGAGCTCGTTCGTTCCTTCTGAATTTTTGGAAAAAATATTTCCCGGAACTGCCAGTACATCACGATTGTATTCTGTCGCGAGTCGTGCGGTAATGCGTGTTCCAGATTTATGTTCTGCCTCGATGACGAGTGTTGCGATGGATAATCCTGCCATTAATCTGTTGCGACTTGGGAATGTCCATTGTGCGCTTTCTTGATTATTAGGAAATTCTGAAACAAGTGCACCGCCAGATTCAAGGATTCTCATAGCAAGTTGGAAATTTATTTTTGGATAGAGAACTTTATCATCGAGTCCTGATCCAGGAAATGCGATGGTTGGAATATTGTGTTCAAGGGCGGTTTCGTGTGCGATCGCATCAATTCCCATAGCAAGTCCAGAAACAATGACAATAGGGTAACCCGCAAGTCCTGCGATAAGAGTTTTACATGCGTCTAATCCATATGCAGAATGATTACGAGGTCCAACCACCGTGAGGAAGGTAAATTTTTTCATATCAGGAAATGTTCCACGAATCGAGAGTTGTTTCGGTGGTTGTGGAATATGCTCTAGTGGCTCTGGAATTGGAAGTGGTTGAATAGGGAATTGCATATTTGTATATTTTACCATATTACAATATATTTCCTACAGAGTTGTTCAAGTAATTTTTATTTGCAAAATTTAAGGATATATGTATAATAACCAAGGAATCAATAAAGGAGGTATTCTATCTATCTAAATCCTTGTCTGTACAATTCTCTTTTACCAAAAAGCAAAAAACAGACAAGGAAAGGACACATATTTATATGTGTCCTTTATTTTTTACCTCGACAGTGCTATAATCACGACTATATGTTGGATATTAAATTTATTCGTGAAAATCCGGATCTTATCAAAGAAGCGGCTCGCAAAAAACACATCGATTTTAATGTTGATGAATTGGTAACTGCTGACCAAAAAAGAATTGAAAAACTTGCCATAGTGGAATCATTACGATCAGAACAAAATACGGTTTCTGATAAAATTCCAAGTGCAACACCTGAAGAAAAATCAAACCTTATTGCGCAAATGTCAATTCTCAAAGAAAATCTCAAAAAACATGATGAGGAATTAAGAGAGATTATGACTGAGTGGCAAAAATTAATGTTGCGTGTACCGAACATTCCTGACATTTCTGTTCCAGAAGGTGATGATGATACGGGAAATGTTGAAGTGAAAACTTGGGGAGAAATTCCACAATTTACATCTACTCCAAAAAATCATATTGAATTGTGTGAAATGCATGACTTGGCAGATTTTGAACGAGGTGCAAAAGTTTCTGGTTTTCGAGGATATTTTTTGAAAAATGAAGCAGTACAAATTGAAATGGCATTATGGCAATTATTTAATGAACGATTAATCGTAAAAGGATTTACTCCAATGATTGTGCCGTCATTAGTGAATAAAAAAACGCTCATGGGGACAGGATATTTACCAGGAGGTGAAGATGATCTGTATCGAACTCAAGACGAAGACTATTTGGCAGGAACAGGTGAAGTGGCAACTATGTCGTATTATAGTGATGAAATTCTTGAGGCGTCACAATTACCAATTAAAATGGCTGCATTTTCTCCTTGCTTCCGTCGTGAAGCAGGTTCTCATAGTAAAGATACAAAAGGATTAATTCGAGTGCATGAATTTTTTAAACTTGAACAAGTGGTATTATGTGAAGCATCGCACACAGAATCAGTTGCTCAACATGAAGCAATTACCGAAAATGTAGAAGAAATTCTCCAAGAGTTGGAATTGCCATATCATGTAGTAGTAAATTGTGGTGGAGATCTTGGGCAAGGACAAGTGAAAAAATACGATATTGAAGTTTGGATGCCATCGCAGAATACGTATCGAGAAACGCACAGTGCGTCCTATTTTCATGATTTTCAAACACGACGATTAAATATTCGTTATCGAGATGAAAGTGGAAAATTACGATTCGTTCATTCGTTAAATAATACTGCGGTTGCAACGCCAAGAATTGTTGCGTGTATTTTAGAAAATTACCAACAAGCAGATGGGACGATCAAGGTTCCAAAAGTCTTACAAAAGTACATGAATGGAAAAGAGATAATTGATAGAATAAAAAAGTCATAGATTAAAATGGCTTTTTTTGATACAATATATAATATATGGAGTTACATTCATCTCGATTGTCATCACAAAATCTTTCTCGTTCAGTTCCTCAAAAAAAATCTCTTTTTTTACGATTTGTATTTCTTGGGTTATTATTACTCTGTGTTATTATTGCAGGAAGTATTGCCTTGCTTCAGAGTAAACAATATCAGTTTACAAATATAGAGTTGTATGGAATAAAAACATTTCCAAGTGAAGAAGTGGATCAGTTTATACAAAAATATCTATCGAATAATTGGATTGGAATAATACCCCAATCAAGTACTATTACTTTTTCTAAAACAAGACTTATTAATACGCTTCAATCTGAATTTCCAATTATTGCAACAGTTCATGTTACGCTCCCTGAACCGAATACGCTTAATATTTATGTTCAAGAAAAACAGCCTGTCTGTATTTGGTGCTTTAGTCACGACGAGTGCGTCTTTTTAGATCATGAAGGAATTGTCTATAGTAAGGCTCCAAATTTTTCTGATGGAGTATATCCAATATTTACCTCAGAAGAAACAAAAGTATTTGATCAATATCTGGGGAAATCAATTATTGATCCTGATACTATGTATCGATTTATTACACTTTTCAAAAATTTACAATCAAACGATATTGCGCTCTCGCAAGTGAAATTTTTGGAAAATGGAGATATTTCGTTTGCGATTGAAAAACTCTTCGGAAAGTATCCAGAAAGTTCAACAGAGATACTTGGAACTCTTAATCAAGATGATGTATTATTTATTCGTAATATAGTTACAGGACTGAATCATCAAACGTTTAAAGAACAATTCAAACTTAACCCAAAATCTCTGGAATATATTGATCTACGTTTTCCAGAAAAAATATTTTTCAAATTTAAAGGAAAAGAAAAACCTCTCGAGACAGTATCTGATCATGTTTCCAATATTGAATAATATATACTTGCACCTTTTTTACACTTCATGATATACTTTCTATGTTAATAATTATTTCTTAACTCTATAACTTTATGTATGAACAATCTCTCTCTCTCTCTCTCTCTCTTAAACGATCTTTTATTATAATCTTCTCACTTATATCATTACTCGGATATGGTTACTTTGCATTTGCTGTTATTCCACCCAATACTACCTTAGATCCTGTAACAACTAATCCAACCGAATGTTCTGGTCCTACTCCATGGAATGATCCGGACTGTGTAATTCAATTAACTAGTGGTACAAATGGATTATCAATGTATCAGAATGATATTGGTTTAGGAGGAACGCTTGATCAAGATACTATTATTGATACTAATGGAAATAATTTTAGTGTGATTAGTACTGGTACTAGTGCTAGTCTTAAAAATTCGTTATTTGTTTCTACAAGTGGAATTGAAATGAATGTTGATTTTGGCTCAACCAACGGAGGTGATTTTTATAAAAATAAATTCAGCCTTAATGACTCTGGTTTCTTTGCGCGATCTGATTTTAATCAAATTTCTGGAGGTGCTTCAGATGCATTTGCTGAAATTAATACTGGATCATTACTACAAGGGCACGTTGGATACGGAACTGGAATGTTTTTATACGAAGGGCTTGATGTCCCTGCATCAGCTACTATGTCGGGAATGTATGCAAATGTTGGTAATGATGGAAATCCAGAAGGTACTACTGCTATTAGTGTAAAAAATGAGGGACAAGAACAGTCAATGATGTATACTGGACTTGATTATTCTGATTTTTCCAATACCTCTATAGGAGGCGCATACGCAGCGATTCATGTGAACGGAATTGATGATAATAGTCATAATTTCTTCCATTATTTAGAAATGTCAAAAAGAGGTTTTATTATTTATCCTCAATCATATCTTCAAGTAGAAGGAAATCTTCAAGTTTCAGGACTTAGTTCAGGGAGTGGATGTTCTCTTTCAGCAGATACAGTAGGAAATATTATCTGTTCACCATCTGATCAGAAATTGAAACAGAATATTGAAAATATTTCTTATGGACTTGATACAATTACAGCACTTCGCCCTGTTTCTTATAATTTCAAAGATACCAATCGATTCGGAGCAAATACAAAAATTGGATTTCTTGCACAAGATTTACAAAAGGTTGTTCCAGAAGTAGTATCTGATTCTGGAGAATATCTCTCGGTGGATTATAGTGCACTAACTCCAGTTATCGTTAAGGCAATTCAAGAACTTAATTTGAAAGTTGATATGCTTGAGCTCTCTTCAGGGAATACATCGAATAGTGTATTTGTAACACTTAAAAATTGGTTTAGCGATACAGCGAATGGAATTGGAGACTTCATTGCTCGTCGTATTATTGCTCGAGAGGAATTATGTATTGATGATATATGTGTTACGAAAGATCAACTCAAAAAAATTATTGATACGCAAGTATTAGATACAGATGATCAGACTGATATTATCTTAGAAAATAATGAAATAGTACCAGAACAAATAACTCCATCTGAAGAAATTCTTACAGAAGTAGTTTCAATCGAAGAAATTCCTGTAGAAGTAACTCCAACTGAAGAAGTTCCTTTAGAAAAAACAATTGATATAGTAACTAATCCAGATTTGGAACATATTAATGTAGAAAACAATGTTGTTACTCCTACCCAAGATGTACAAGAAGGAATATAGAAATACAAAAATAGAGATGCCGCATAGGCACTCTTTTTGTTTTTTGTATTAAAAACATTTACAAAAATATTGTATCAAGGTAATGTATATATA
>CALMMZ010000149.1 GCA_937868685.1 uncultured bacterium
ATATTTTTCTCTTCTAATAGAAATGCAACAAGAGATTTTTTTACTCAAGACTATATTGATTCAAGAGAAAGATTTGATAGATTATTAAAATATAAATCAAATGAAATGATAGATATAAAAAAAGAGGAAAAAGAATTTCAAAACAAATACGAAAAAACAACAAAAACATTTTCTTGTTTTTTATCTATCAAAAATCCTCTCATATTAGATAATCATCAACAATTAATGGAGTTGTCATATTCAGGAGTTACCTTTGAACTTTTAAAAGATAAATATGATGGAATTATTGTCAGACATGATTCTGAATTTACAGATCAGTACATTGTTTTTGAATCAGGTCAAATTTATATGCTTCCGTCTATAGTTAATTAATTCTATGAAACCCTACGATCATAAAAAAATTGAAAAGAAACTACAGAAACAATGGCAGGAAAACGGTGTCTATAAAACCCTTTCTGCAAAATCTGCAAAAGCTAAAAAATTAAAGCCGTACTATGTACTGGATATGTTCCCGTACCCATCAGGCGCAGGACTGCATGTAGGACATCCACGGGGATATATTGCGTCTGATGTGTTTGCTCGGATGAAACGAATGAGTGGATACAATGTTTTGCATCCAATGGGATTTGATAGTTTTGGATTACCAGCTGAACAATACGCAATTCAAACAGGGAAACATCCTGGGCCATTTACTGACACATTAGTAAAACGATACAAAGAGCAATTATCGATGCTTGGTTTTTCGTATGACTGGGATCGACAAGTAGAAACTCATAATTCTGAATATTATAAATGGACACAATGGATTTTCTTACAAATTTATAACAGTTGGTTTGATGCAAAAAAACAGAAAGCTCGAACGATCGATGAATTGGTTGCAATATTTGAGAAATCTGGAAATGGGAAAGTAACTGCCGCACAAAGTCCGTGTAGTATATTTACTGCAAAAGAATGGAAACAATTTTCTGAAAAAGAACAACAAGATATTCTCATGAATTATCGAATTGCATACGAAGGATATGCAGAAGTAAATTGGTGTGAGGAATTGGGAACAGTACTTGCAAATGATGAAATTGTGCAAGGAGAAAACGGTCCTGTTTCTGAGCGAGGAGGACATCCAGTGATCAAAAAACAAATGCGTCAGTGGTTCATGCGAATCACTGCCTATGCGGATCGATTGCTTGCAGGGCTTGAAAAACTTGATTGGTCACATAGTATTAAGGAAATTCAACGGAACTGGATTGGGAAAAGTGAAGGAAGTGAGATTGATTTTGCTCTTGAAAATAGTGATGAAAAAATTACCGTATTTACCACTCGTGCAGATACGTTGTTTGGTGTGACGTATGTAGTACTTGCTCCTGAACATGAATTAGTACAAGGATTGCGATCACAAATTGAAAACTGGTCTGAGGTAGAGCAATATATTGCAACAGCAAGTAAAAAGGATGATATTGCACGAACGTCAAATGATAAAGAAAAAACCGGTGTACAATTAAAAGGAGTTTTTGCGATTAATCCTGCAAATGGTGAGCAAGTTCCTGTGTGGATTGCAGATTATGTACTTGCAGGTTATGGAACAGGTGCGGTGATGGCGGTTCCTGCGCATGATGAACGAGATTTTGCGTTTGCAAATAATTATAATCTTCCAATTAAACAAGTTGTTTCTCCAAAAAATATATACAGATCTATTGCAGTTGCGGTAACCTTAAAAGATTCTGAATTATTTAAACAAGACTTAGAGAATAATAAAATTTCTTTTGAACTTGCAGTTAGTACAATCAGTGGACGAGAACATATTCGCGTTACTTTTAATGAGGATAAATTAGAAAAATTTATCGAACTTGTTCAAGCTCAGATAACTGGAAATAATTGGGTAGAGATTTTTGGAAAGAGTAGTATTATTGTTCGACTAGAAAGTGTTCATAAAGATTTTCTTGATAATGCTGATGACTGGTTTAAAAAATTCTCGGAATGGGAACCGTTTGTTCGTGGGCAAAAAAACCTATGGGATATGCTTGGAAAAAATCCATTCTTAAAAGAATTTGTTTGTTTTCAAGATAATGGAATTTTGAGAAATTCTGGAGAATTTTCTGGACTTAATTCAGACGAAGCAAAACAAAAAATAACTGAATTTGTTGGTGGACGAATGGTCACCAAATACAAATTCCGAGATGCAATTTTTGCACGACAACGATATTGGGGTGAACCAATTCCGTTGGTGCATACAAAAGATGGAGTAATTATTCCACTCAAAGAAAAACAACTTCCTCTGGAACTTCCAAAGGTGAAAAGTTATACGCCAGCAGGGAATGGAGAGTCTCCACTTGCGACGGTGAAAACTTGGGTAAAAGACGGGTACGAAACCAATACGATGCCTGGATGGGCAGGGAGTTCTTGGTATTTCTTGCGGTATATTGATGTGATGAATAAAAAAGCATTTGCAAGTGATAGTGAACTTGAATATTGGTTTGGAAAAAATGGAGGAGTTGATATGTATGTCGGAGGACAAGAGCATGCGACAGGACATTTACTATATTCTCGGTTTTGGCATAAAGTGCTTCATGATTTGGGATATGTGCAATCAGGTGAACCATTTAAGGCATTGCGAAACCAAGGAATGATTCTTGCTGAGGACGGTCGCAAGATGTCAAAACGATGGGGAAATGTGATTAATCCTGATGATGTGGTGGAACAATTTGGAGCCGATACCATGCGAGTTTATGAAATGTTTATGGGACCGTTTGAGGCAAGTCAACCATGGAGTACGGATAGTATGGTTGGTGCGCGACGGTTTATTGAACGAATTTGGCGATTCCAAGAAAAACTGGTAGCAAATCCAGTAAAAACTGAAAGTTATAAAAACTTCCAAAAGGTTCTCCATAAAACAATTAAAAAAGTAACTGATGATATTGCTGAATTTTCTTTCAACACGGCAGTTTCCGCAATGATGATTTTTGCAAACGAAGCAGAAAAACATCCAGAAATTTATACAGAAGATTTCAAGAAGTTTATTCAGGTTCTTGCACCATTTGCTCCACATATCGCAGAAGTAATTTGGAGCGAACTCGGAGAAAAGAAAAGTATTCATATTTCAGATTGGCCAAAATATAATCCAAAATTAATTATTGATGATACGATTACGATTGGAATTCAAATTAATGGAAAGGTTCGATCAGAAATTACGATTGCAAAAGATATTGCAGAATCAGATTTACGAAAACAAGTATTACAAATTCCAGAAATTGAAAAATGGATTGACGGAAAAGAAGTACGAAAATTCATTTATGTACCTGGAAGAATTATTAATATTGTGATATAGAAATTAGCCATGAGGCTTTTTCTTTTTATCAAATATCGACAATAATAATTTTTAGTGTTATTTTGTATTTTTTAAACTAAGTAACTTCACTATTTATTTTGTTCGATGTATACTTGTAGACATATATGATTAAAAAAATTTTCAAAGGGATTTCTTTTGTAGTTGAAGGTGTGGCATCAATAGTTGCGCCACACAAAGAATCAAATTTTTTCTTTATTAGTTTACTTTTCGCTTTAGTAATAACTCTGTTTGGATTTTTACCAATTTTTGGAGTGAATGGGCTCTTTATTAAGAATTTGATATTGCCAATTATTTCTGGAGTATTATTAATTATTTTTGCATTACAATCACTCAAAAATGGGTCCTTTATAATTCATGACAAAAAAGTTTTTTGGGGAGTTACTGGATTTTTAGGAATAATGTTTATTTCTTCACTTTTTTCAGTATCTCCTAAAAATGCATTATTTGGAACATTAGGAGAATCTCCGTCATTTGCTATTTTATTTTCACTTGCAATAATATTTTTTATTGCAAGTATTTCCATTAAACGATTCTCTCATGTACTTGGACTACTAATAGTTATAGCAACAACCTATCTCTTTGTTTTTCTTCATGTAGTTTCTAGAATTTTCATGGGTACAAATTTTCTCTCGTTTGGATTCTTGAATACATTTACTTCAACTATTATTGGTTCATGGACAGATTTTGGTGTTTTTTCATTGTTAATTTTTGTTTCTGCTCTTATTTGTTTAGAAATGGGGAAATTTGTACGTCTTGCAAAATGGATAACTCTTTTTTTAGGAGGAATTGCATTAATTGGATTATTTCTTGTAAATATGCGATGGATCTGGTTTTTTGCTGGAATTTTTTCACTTATTACTTCTATTTACGTTTTTTCAGTAGCATATTGGGATTCAGAAAAATCAAGTTACAGTCGCTTTCGATCAGTTCCATGGTATAGTTTAATTTCTTTCTTAATAGTTCTTGTAGGGATTTTATTTGGAGGTATGTTATTAGAAATGACTGGAAAATCAGCTCAATTTACGTACCAAGAAGTATACCCAAGTTTTTCTGCAACTGCTCAATCAGGAATTGTAGGGCTTAAAGAAAAATCAATAACAGGAGTTGGACTAGGGAGCTTTGACTATCTTTGGAATCAAATAAAACCAATACAATTATCTGGATCTTCTTTTGAATCTTTAGAATTTTCAAATGGGTATAGTTTTATTACTACAATCCTTGCAACTACAGGTATTTTGGGAATAGTTGCTACTGCTGGGGTTATACTTCTCGTTGGATATCGATATTATCAAGTATACCAAAGTGGGTTCAATCAGATTTCTGAGCGATTCACTGCAATTATTGTACTTACTGGTTCGATTGTACTTACATTTATTGTTCTCGTTAATTATCCTGGTGTAAGTATTCTTATACTTTGGGCAATTTTTATGGGAGCGTTATGGGGAATATTCCCCACCAAAGAAGAACGGTCATTTTCTTTTATTAATGACCCTCGTGCGAGTTTCTTTGGAATGGTGATAGTATTACTACTCATTTTTATAGGTGGTTCATTCATTTACATAAATTCACGAAAAACTGCATCAGTTGTACATTATGGTAACTCACTTCGTTTTTCAACTCAAAATAATCAAGCAAGTATGATTGCAAGTTTTACTCGAGCAAATCAATTATGGAAAACTGATTTCTATAATCGAATACTTGCAAACCAAATATTAACCCAAATGAGTAGTATTCAACTCGATAAAACAACACAACAAGGAGTACTTTCTCAAGAAGTACAAAAAGTCTTATCAGCAGCATTATCATACGCAGATACAGCAACAAAACTTGATACAAAAAATTACAGAAACTGGATAACGCTTGGAGATGTCTATAAATTCTTTGTATATCTTAAAATGGAAGGAGCTGCAGAGAAAGCACAAGAAGCATATACTCAAGCAAGATTACTTTCACCAAATAATACTACTATCGATATTTCAATAGCTGACTTAGAGTTATTATTAGGAAATACCTCGAGTGCAAATAAAATTATTACTGATTCTATTACAAAATTTCCAACTGTAAATGCTTATTTTTGGCTTTACCAACAAAATCAAAAAGCTAATCAGATAGATGAAGCAGAGAGTAATTTATTGAAAGCAGTTCAATTACAACCAAATAATGTTCAACTAATTAATTTCTTTGGTAAATTCATGTTTAATTATAAAAAATATGATAAAGCGATCAGTTTATTTGAACGATCTTTAACTCTTAATAAATTACAACCGGATATTTTCGCTTTTCTCGGAGTATCATACGAATCGCTTGGAAAAACAGAAGAAGCTAAACAAATTTTTGAATTCCTTAAAAGAGAATTACCTGATACTGCACAAAAAATGATTGATCAAATACACGTACAGCAGGGAATTACTCCTGCAGTGGAGACGTTTAATATCCAAGATGATTCTAATAATTCCCAAATTATTGAAGAATCTGCATTAAGTACTCAATAGAATTAATACAGTATATTATGATAAAGCGACTCTTTTCCATGTTGTATAATCGTACATCTGGCGTCAATGAGGCCGCTTTTTTGTTGGGAATTTTTACTTTTTTCTCACAAATTCTTGGACTTATTCGTGATAGGTTATTGGCGATGCATATTGGAGCAGGGCCAGAGCTGGATATGTATTATGCAGCATTTAAAATTCCTGATTTACTTTATGTATCCATTGGAACTCTTGCTTCAATTACAGTACTTCTTCCTTTATTTACTAAGAAATATAAAGAAAGTAGCGATTCTTTTAAACAAGTCATTAATCAAGTATTCACCGTGCTTATAATATTTTTGATTGGTGTTAGTTTTATATTATGGATAATTATGCCGTTTTTAATCCCATACATTACTCCCGGATTCTCCTTACAACAACAACACATAGTAATCACACTTGCTCGTATTATGCTCTTGCAGCCAATTTTTATTGGTATATCTGGTATGTTTTCGAGTATTACACAATTCTTTAAAAAATTTTTTATTACAGCATTTACTCCAATTATGTATAATATTGGTATTATTATTGGTATTGTTGGTTTATACCCAATTTTCGGATTAAAAGGATTAGCAATTGGAGTTGTTTTCGGGTCAATTCTCCACCTAGGAATACAGATACCGCTTATGATTTATGAACGATCATTACCTACAATTACTACACGGATTAATTGGAGTGAAATATTATCTCTCATAACCCTTTCAATACCTCGAACTATTGGGTTATCTATAGGTAGTGTAACAATTATTTTTTTAATTTCACTTGCGTCTCATTTAAAATCAGGATCGATTGCTTTATTTACCTTAACACAAAATATTTTAAACGTTCCACTGTCTATTATCGGGGTTTCTTATTCTGTCGCATCTTTTCCAATTCTTGTAAAATATTATTCAGAAGATGATTTTCATCTATTTATCAATCGTATCGTACAAGGTGCTCAAAAAATAATTTTTCTTGCACTACCTGCTACAATATTATTTATTGTATTACGTGCACAAATTATTCGAGTTGTTCTTGGTGCACATTCATTTACTTGGGATGAAACTCGAATTGCATCTGCAATTCTTGCGGTATTTATGATTGGATTAGTTGGACAGTCATTAGTGCAGATACTTATTCGTGGGATGTATGCGGCAAGTGAAACAAAAAGACCACTCATAGCTATGGTTATAAGTCAAATTTTTGTAGGAATACTTGCTATTACTTTTTTACAAATATTTAATATTCAATGGGTAATTACCTCCTTACAATATATTTTAAGACTGCAAGGAATTTCTGATATTCGTATTCTTGCATTGCCATTTGCATTTGCATTTGGTAATATAATAAATAGCTTATTACTCGGAATATTTCTAATAAGAAAATTTCCTTTCGTTTCATTGCGTGGGTTATTGGTCTCTATAAAACAATCATGTATTGCTTCACTCGGCGTTGGGTTTTCAGCATATGGAATGC
>CALMMZ010000150.1 GCA_937868685.1 uncultured bacterium
AGAAAAGATCATGATTTTATCCATATTTTTGTGAAAGAAAAAGAAATTCTTATTGAAGACTTAAAAACTATTATTAAAATTGAACTCAATTAAAAACTACCTTATCGGTAGTTTTTAATTTAAATATCCAATTCAACCATTTTTGCATTCGATTGAATAAATGCTTTCCGTAACGGGACATCTGTCCCCATAAGCATATCAAATGTTTTATCTGCTTCAATTGCGTCATCAATGGTCACTTGTTTCAAGATACGACGACTTGGATCCATAGTAGTTTCCCATAACTCATCGGCATTCATTTCTCCTAACCCTTTATATCGTTGCACATTAGAAATCCCTGCCTGCTTAAGTTTATTTTTCAATTCATCACTAACTCCTGTATCTTCTGACTCTTCTTCAGTTACATTCAAATTTTCATCTTCATTTTTACTTTCATCTAATTGTGTTTTTGTTTTTTTCTTAGTTTCTGACTCTAATTTCTGTGAGCGCTCCTTGGCAAGTTGGTCGATAATACTATCTCGTTCTCCATCGCTGAATGCATAGTGATCTGTTTTACCTTGTTTCAACTTATAAAGTGGTGGCTGTGCAATATATACATATCCAGATTCAATAATTGGACGCATATATCGATAAAACAGAGTGAGAAGTAATGTTCGAATATGTGAACCATCGACATCGGCATCGGTCGCAATTACAATTTTATGATAGCGAATTTTTCCAACATCAAATGTTTCACCAATACTTGTACCGAATGCAATTACTAGGTTTTTTACTTCGTTATTTGCAATTAGCTTATCGAGTCGCGCTCGTTCTACATTCAAAATTTTTCCACGAAGTGGAAGAATTGCTTGAGTTTTTTTATCACGACCCATTTTTGCAGTTCCACCTGCAGAATCTCCTTCTACAATAAAAATTTCTGACTCTTCGGCAACCTTGCTCTGACAATCTGCAAGTTTTCCTGGAAGTGTAAATCCTTCGAGTGCTCCTTTTCGTAAAATAGAATCTTTTGCAGCTTTTGCTGCCTTTCGTGCTCGCAATGCAAGTACTGCTTTTTGTAGAATCGCTTTTGCTTCATCAGGATGTTCTTCAAAAAAGGTTGCAATTGATTCTCCAAAAACAGCCTCTACCGCTCCTCGAGCTTCTGGACTTCCAAGTTTTGCCTTTGTTTGCCCTTCGAATTGGATTTCTGGCATCTTGATAGAGATAACAGCTGTTAATCCTTCTAGAACATCTCCCCCATCAAATGTTTCTCCATCCTTAAGGATCTTTTTTTCTTTATTATATGTATTCAATGTTCTTGTTAGTGCTGTTTTGAATCCAGTTACATGCATTCCTCCTTCCATTGTATATATATGGTTTGCAAAAGGAATAATTTTTCCATCAATATCATCAACATATTGCAAGGCAATTTCAACGTTTATGTCATCAACAGTTTTTTCTACATAAAACAGCGTATCATGAATAAGTTTTTTCCCTACATTCAAAGCACGCACCATAGACGGTAATCCACTTTCAAAATAAAATGACATTGACGGAGCCAGTATGTGGAGATCTTTGAGATATGTTTTTCCATTGAGATCTGGAATGCTAACTGTTTCTCGAGCATCAATTGCGGTAATACGCAATTTTTTAGCAAGATATGCTTGTTCCCGTAAACGGTTCACAATTTTGCTCCAGTTAAATTTAATTTCTTTAAAAATTTCAAGATCTGGCTCAAAGGTAATAATCGTCCCTCGAAAAGTTGTTTTACCGATAACTTTTACTTTGGCTTTTGGTTTACCAATAGAATATTCTTGCATATGAATCTGACCATCAAGATGTACCTCGGCTCGCATATAGATTGACAATGCATTCACTACTGATGACCCAACTCCGTGCAATCCTCCAGAAACTTTATACCCACCATCGCCAAATTTCCCCCCTGCATGGAGTACGGTAAGAATTGTCTCGAGTGCTGAAACTTTTGTTTTAGGATGGATTCCTACAGGAATACCTCGCCCATTATCAACTACTCGAACACGATTATTCGGAAGAAGTGAAACTTCGATATGGTTTGCATGACCTGCCATTGCTTCATCTCGACTATTGTCAAAAATTTCAGTAATTAAGTGATGTAATCCATCAGTACCTGTTGATCCAATATACATTCCGGGACGCTTCCGAACAGGGTCAAGTCCTTCAAGGACGGTAATCGATTCCGCTCCATATGATTCATTTTTTTTCGATTTTTTTAGATCTTCTACCATAAGTAATATAATTCGTTAATGTCAACACTAATTAATATGATTATAGTATAGCATATTTTCAAAAATAATTAAAAGAAAAAAAAAGACCCTTACAATGTAAGGATCTTACGCGCTCATCTATCAATTCATTTGCTTTGGCTGAAGCCTGAAAAATTTTTTTGCCCAGTTGAATTTGAAGAGTCTTCTCACAGATTCTTCTTGTGCAGATTTTTCAATCATCTCAGTAATATCGGATGCATGTTTGAACTGATCACGAATCCGTTCCTGCTCAACAGGATACAGTACCAATTCTGCATTGTGCAAATTCGATTCATCAATCGTACGTTGCTGTATACGACTATAGAGAATCTGTCCAATATTAGATTCATGTTCAGAAATAATTCTTTCATTTTGCTCTTTTTCAGAGAGAATTTTTTCCTTGAAAATCTTATTCAGGTGATTCACAAGAATATCATGATACTCATCACGTCCCATCATAGTCAATTTTACAATGAGAATTGAAGTCTCGATGAAGAAAAACAATCCAAACACCATCCATACAAGAAAATTCTGCCCTCCAATCCTTCCAAGTGCATGATATCGATCAAGAAATCCATCGTTTCGCATTTTTCCAAGATCAGCTTTTTGTTGTTCTAGGTTTTTTTCCTCTCTGGCAATCTGTTCATCAAGTTTCTCGTTTGCTATTTCTTGTGATTTTCGTTCAGATTCCATAGCAATGAATTCTGGACGAGATTGTTTCATGGATTCAAGTGTAGTAATCATATGATTTACCACCTGTTCTTCTTCCATAATTGCATTACGTTTAGCATCAGCAACTTGGCCGTCACCGCGCTTTTTACTCCCTGAAGAACCTTCAACTTCGAGCACAAGATCGGTTCTTCGTTGTTGAATAAGTATATTCTGATCATCAATTTTTTTCTGCTCATTCGCAAGCCATGTCGTGTATGGTGCGGATTTTTGATCTACCTTTTTCATATTTTCTGATTTTGCAACATGTAACGAATCAATACGAGCATTAATTTCATCAGAAAGATTTTGAAGTTTTTCTTGGCGATACTCATAGATGTTCATCTGAATTTCAGCATCAAAAATTCTCATTTCTGCCATAGTAGAATTGAGATAAGAAGTAAAACCAATAATAACTACTCGAGAAAAAACTGAAAGAAACGAATAAGTGTTTTTCTTTGCAAGTTCCCTATTCATCAAATTCATCATCACGGAATCAAGTGCTCCAAATACTGCCAGCCATGCAAAAAATACAAATATTCCAACCGAAATAGAGTGCATCAATTCACTCCACGCAGAACCTGCAATACACGCCTGAGCAACTACAATTATTGTGAGAAATACTCCAAACTGTATATGCTTTGCACGCACTACAGAATCAAGATCTCGAGCAAGTGTTCGATCAAGACCACCCATTATTCCAAAGAAATCAATACTATTTTCTTTAAGAGATTTCATAGGATTGCCGAGAATCCCACTCATATTTCCGAAATTGATTCTGGAAATTTTTTTGTCCTGTTTAAAATTTTCTGTGTTCATGTTATTTCTTTTTTAATTTTAAATTTACAAATAGCTTATTTAGTAAAATACTATATCATGATTTTATAAAAAGTCAATAATAAAACCTGCATTATAATTGCAGGTTTTTATTTTTTACATAAGTCCA
>CALMMZ010000151.1 GCA_937868685.1 uncultured bacterium
AATTGACAGTGGCTCTAAAAAGGGTGGAGTTAAGGTTTCAAAGCTTGTTACTGAGAGATATATTCTTCAAATCATGGAGGTAAATGGTAATAGAGATAAGACTTATATATCTCGATTTATTAGTGCTATGCCTACCAAAGATTCTTTATTCTTTAGAGAATATAATAGACAAATTGAACCAGGAATTGACCTTAATTATGAATTTGAATGCCCACACTGTGGACATATTCATGAGCAAGATGTTCCGATAAATCAACGCCTTTTTTACCCAGAAACAAAGTAATTTTTTTCTTGAGGATATTGAGAAAATAAAATATCATGGAACAAGAAATTAATATAAATGAACTTCGTGAAGAATTATCTCAGCTAAAAGAAGAGGTAAAAAAGTTCTCAGAATTTATCACAAAAGAAGTTAAACGTAAAATGTCTGAAAGGACATTTGGAATGCTAATGTTACCATCAAAGGGCTTGTTTTATAAAAATAAAAACAAGCACCTTTTGATTGGGCATCTAACTTATCACGAAGAATCAATTCTATCAAGCGAGATGATGCAGGAGGAAAATCTTGCAATGCCAATCATATTGAATAAGGTAATCATCAATAATGATTTTGATGTATCTGAAATACTCACTTGTGATGTTCAGGCTATTGCAATGTTTTTAAGGGCTTATGCTTACGGGGATTCTATACAAGTAGAAGTAGAGTGTCCGCATTGTTCGAGAAAGGATGAGCACCATTTTAGGATATCTGATTTTAAATCAAGAGACATTGTTTATCCACCTGATGAAAATGGTGAAATAAATATTGAAACAGAGATTTATAAAAAGAAAATAAAATTAAGACCAAGAACATATTTGGAAGAGAATGGTCTTCATAAGAGTGGACCAGTAAAACCAATAGATACTGTATGTCTTAATATATCAGAGTTTGAGGGAGAGAGAAATCATGATAAGATAAAAAAGATGATATCTACTTTGAAGATAGTTGAGTTTAGAGATATTAAAAATTCAATTGCAGATAAACTTCCAGGAATTGATACAACTTCATTGTATGAGTGTGGATTCTGCAATAAGGAAACAACAATAAATTTTGGTCATAATGGTGTAGATTTTTTAAAGTTACCAGCATCTATGGGTGCAAATGTACTTGAGGAAATGTTTTTATTAAGTCATTATGGAAACAATATCACAATTGAAGATATAAAGAGAATGGCTGTTTTTGAACGTAGATGGTTAATAAATAGATTAAGTGAAGAGCTTCAGAAGAAGAAAGAAGCTGAAGAGGCTGCTGCAAGAAGTGCGAAGTCAAGAGCCAAGAAAAGGTGATAAAAAAGGAAAATTCAGGCTATTTATTGTAAAAGATTATTATGACTGACTTTTTATCAGAATTCAATAAAAACAAGGAAATCAGCGAAGGTTGGTTTGATAAGTTATTTGGTAAAAAGCAACAGCCACAACAACAATCATCAACTACGCCACCACCACCTCCGAAATCTACACAACAAACAGTTAATACTGGTGGAACTGGAACGGTAAGTCAAAGTGGTAATACTA
>CALMMZ010000152.1 GCA_937868685.1 uncultured bacterium
TTGCACTTAGTCCATTTTCATTATCAACTGGATCAATAAAAACACAAAAAGTATTTGCAGGTATTTCTGATTATTCTATTGCTGTACCAGCAATTCAGAATCTTAATCAAAACGCAGAAGCTAATATTCCAGGGATTGCTATTTCTGGCGGGAATACAGAAGATGAATTGAATGTTATTTTAAGTATTCCAAATGGTGAAATATGGATTGATAATCAAGATAATGTCGTGGTTCAGTCTTTAGGTGATGGTTTACTCAAAATTACCGGAACACGTGATGCAATAAACACATCATTAGAGTCGTTGCAATATGGTGCATATGATTCAGGGTCTTTTCAGATGCAAGTAAGAATTGCCAGTGATCAAGGCGAGGTAATAGGTTCTAATGGGCATGCGTATATTTTTGTTAACAATAATTTATCATGGGAAGCAGCCCGAGATGCGGCTGCTGCGAGTGCTTTCCAAGGTGCGAACGGATATCTTGCGACTATTACTTCTCAAGAAGAAAACGATATTATAGCAACTAAACTTGGAATGGATGGATGGATGGGTTGGAATGTCTGATGATTATCGATATATCAATGAAGCGACAAGTTCTACATACACTGAACAGTCAGAAACAGAAGGAAAATGGTATTGGGTAACAGGACCTGAATCTGGAACACAGGTATGGGAAGGAGAAGGGTCTGGAAATGCCATTGGAGGTAATTATAACAACTGGGCATCATCTGAGCCAAATAATTATGAAGGAGATGAAAACTGTAATGAGATATATTCAAGTAATGGTTCTTGGAATGATATGTCGTGTAGTAATAGTGTTGGTGGATATATTGTAGAATATGAATATCCTGGAGAAGGAAGTTTTGTAACCGGACCAACAGCATCATTTACAATAAATGTAGCAGGACTTGAAGTTGATTCATTGAGTCCATCAAATAATTCTACAAATGTTCCAGTAGATTCAAAATTAATACTTGATTTTGGGCAAACTCCAGAAAATTTTCCAGAGGAAAGTTTTAATGTAGTTGATATTGATTGGGATACTGGAGAGATGGTTTATTTAAAAATCTATGATTCAAATAATAATTTGTTTGACTCTTTAAATATTTCAGAAAATGAAGATGCTTTTGAAATTAATGGAAACAAGGTTACTATTACGCCACATCAAAACTTTGCTCCAAATACTACCTATTATGTGCAGGTAGATAACGGTATGTTTGGATTTAATGAATGTGAGTGTTCTCCGTTTATGTGGAAAGGAATTAACGATCAGGTGTCATGGAAATTTACAACCAAAGCTCCTGTTCCAGAAAATAATAAAAAAAGCTCATATAGAGTTATTGGGTATATGCCATCGATGGTTAATACAAAAACACCGAAACCAGTAATTTCAACACCAGTAGTTCCGGTGCTAGATAATGATCAAAATGCTTGCCCGGCAAATCAAATTCTTACTCAAAATCTTAAAGCGCCATCACGCAATGGATTTTATAGTAATTATACAAAAGGAATTGTGACCGAAGTAAAAATACTCCAAGCTCACCTAAATCGACTTGGGTTCAATAGTGGTAAAGAGGATGGAATTCTTGGGCCTATTTCAACTGGTGCTATAAAAAGAATGCAAACATTTTTAAAAACTAAACCAGATGGATATGTTGGGCCGATTACTCGTGGATTACTCAATAATTCGTGTGGTAGTGAAGGTTTGAAAAATAATTAATTAAAAAATCACTATTGTAGTGGTTTTTTAATTTGAATAATTATATTGTTATGGTAACCTCATTATTGTTCGGAGGATTCGCATAGTGGTCGAGTGCACCATCTTGGAAAGGTGGCAGAGTGTTACAGCTCTCATGGGTTCGAATCCCATATCCTCCGCAACGAATGCAGTTCGGAAAAATCTGCCGAAAAAATGGAAGCTCGCCCGCCGAAGGCGGGCTTCTCTGCATTTCGGATTCCCCCCAGCCCTGCCAAATACAGGGTTTGCCACGCGGAGCGTGGCTCCACTAGAATTTCCTTGTCTTTGATTGTAGGGTTCGAACCAACTTTTTGGAACACTAGCAATAGTTCTTCACTTTTTCCACCAGTAAGCAAAATATCGTTTGAAATATTGGCTTTGAGAAAAGAAACAATCGGTTCGAACCGTTCTTGTGTATTTTGTTCGGCAGACTTCAATTTGTCTTGATACAAGACTTTTTCTGAAATCATTTTTTCTTTCATTGACTTGTATTCTTCGATAGAAATACCATTTTCAATATACAGTGTGGTAAGTTTTTCAATTTTCAGAAAAAGCTCTTGTATCTTTGACTGTGCCTGTCGTACAAAATCCTCATTTTCTTTTGTAAAATCATGTTGTTCTTTTTCAATCTCGGCAAGCATCCACTGACTTGCATATTCTGGCAAAATCGCTTTTTGGAGAAAGGAGACAACTTGTAGGGATATATTTTCTTCACGGACATATTTTTGTAAACAGACTTTCACTCGCTTGGTGCAGCGTAAATAGTTGTGTCCTTTCTGTGTCTCGGAAGTGATGAAGCAGTTGCACTCTGCACAACGAAATACACCACGATATAAATATGGTTTTAATGTTTTTGTTTTAGATTTTGATTTTCGCTTCATCACCTCCTGACACTCGTCAAAAAGCGATTTTGAAATTATTGGTGGATGTTTGCCTTCGTATAATTCGCCACCATATCGCATGAC
>CALMMZ010000153.1 GCA_937868685.1 uncultured bacterium
ATTTTTGTAAATGTTCAATTACTGTTCCGATTTGTAAATCTCTTTCTTTTTTGATTTCGTACAATGTTTTTCCTTGAGTAATTAGATCAAATGTTATTTCATGTGTTTTTCTAGTTATTACTTTATCTTTTACAATTTCTTTTTTCTTATGAAGTGATCCATCTGATTTTATGATAAATGCATTTTGTCGTTCAGTAAGTTCACTTTCAGAAAGTGATGCTAATTTTTGCACAAACTGATCCGAATATTCCCGCAGCTTTTTATCCAAAGTCAAAATCCGAGGATCAACCTCGAGATCTGATTCGTTAAATCCAATAAGGTGCAAACCTTCTAGTGTTCTTACTCGCGATAACGCTACATATCCCATTCCATATACAAAGGTTTGTGACAAATCAATCACAGCTGCGTCCAAACTCATTCCTTGGCTCTTGTGCACCGTAATTGCCCACGCATGACGGAGTGGAATCTGATTAATCGATGCGAGGATTTTTCCATCGTCTTCTACTGCCCATGTTTCCTGTTCCACGGTAATTTTGTCCCCTGTTGTTGTTACTACAATAGGCATTCCTTCGTCTGAAAAATCAATTACACGCCCTCGTGTTCCGTTTACATATCCTGCTTCAAAATTATTTTTTACAAACATTACTTCTGCACCAATTTTTAATTGCAGTTTTTCAGGAGCAAGACAACTTTTTTTCAATGTCGCTACCAGATTTTCCTTTCCTTTACTCGTCATCATATAAACTTCTGGTTCTTCATAAATATCAGCAATTGCTTGTTCGTTTAACATATCAACACTCCGATTATGAGTAAACAATTTAGTACAATTACTAAATCTGTCAAAATCATATTCACAAATTCTTGATTCCAACAAATGAATGTGTTTTCTTTTTACTTCACCACTACGAATTGCATTTAACACATCGGTAAATTCTCCTGATTCTTGACGATGTTGCTCAGTAATATAACAAATCACGAGTGACATATTTGCCCAAGTTTTTGCATCAATAACCAAATCTTGTTGACCTTGTTCAATTCCTACTGGTGGTAACTGAAACAAGTCTCCACATAAAATAACCTGAATACCTCCAAAGGGTTCAGAATTTCTTTTCATTGCCTGACATAATCGATTTAATGAATCAAGAAATGTTCCCGACAGCATTGAAATTTCATCAATGATTAATACTTTTACTTTTTGATAGCGATCCCAAAGGTATTTTTTTTCTTCTAATTGATCAATATCCCAATCACTCAAATTTTCCTTGATTCCCATTCCCGACCAAGCATGAATTGTCATTCCACCAATATGTGTTGCTGCAATTCCAGTGGATGCTGTAATAGCAAGAGAAACATCATGTTCCTGAAAATGTCGAATACATTGATTGAGTACAAATGTTTTCCCTGCTCCTGCTCCTCCTGTCAGAAATACATTCTTTCCCATTTTCATAATTGCGAGTGCTTCAGACTGTGTCATAATATTAAGTATAGCATATTCATTTAAATTTAAGACGAAGATAATTTAATTAATACCTTTTATCAAAACATTGCAAGCTTTGTAATTATATGGTATGATATTTTTATGAAATCATCATCTCCACAAAAAAAGACTACAAAAATGCATGGTCCTATGAAATTTGTAAAAACTATTTCAAAAAGAAAATCTGTTTCCAAAATTAGAAAACTAAAACAAGAATCTAAATTTCAAATTTCTACTCAACTACAAAAAACAATTACAGAAAGTAAAAAAAATAATAATAAAAAAATAACAAAAAAGATAGCAAAAAAAACACCAACAAAAAAAAAAAAAAAAGTGAGCAAACTCCTTAAAGGTCAAGAACGATTCGAAAAGAACCTTGCTCAATCCGGACTTGCTTCTAAAAAAAAAAAAAAAG
>CALMMZ010000154.1 GCA_937868685.1 uncultured bacterium
AAATTTCAAATTTTGCATAAGTTATCTAAAAATGATATAGTCCCACCATATGGCGAAAAAAGTAGTAAAAAAAGAGGAGAAAAAACCTCAAAATCAAGGAGAAATCCAATCACCAAGAGGAATGCAAGATATTTATGATAAAAAATATTACCAATTACAAGGACTTTTTGAAAAAGCCCAAGAAATTGCCGTATATTATGGATTTGACCCTATAAAAACTCCCCACCTTGAAGATGTTCGTGTATTTGAAAAAAGCCTTGGAGTAGGAACCGACGCATTAGAAAAAGAAATGTACACCCTAAAAACTAAAGGCGGTGACCAACTCGCACTTCGCCCAGAAGGAACTGCGAGTGTCATGCGAGCATATTTGGAAAATGGTATGAGAAACCTTCCTCAGCCTGTTTCCCTCTACTATAATGGATCATTCTTTCGTCATGACAAACCTCAACGAGGTCGTTATCGAGAATTTAACCAGTTTGGACTTGAAATTATTGGAACTGAAAAAAGTATTGCAGATGCACTTATTATTCAAACATTTGTAAAAATTATTGAAGAAGCAGGTTGTCCGAATATTATTGTTGATATTAATTCAATCGGTGACAAAGAATCTCGTGTAGCTTACCTTAAAACCCTCACTGCATTTTATCGTAAAAACATCAATCAACTTCCAGCAATAGATCGAGAACGTCTCAAAACTAACCCACTTCGTATTCTCGACTCGAAAGATCCCAAAACTATAGAACTCAATATTGAAGCACCTGACTCAATATCTCATCTTAGTCCTTCTTCAAAAAAACATTTTAAAGAAGTTCTTGAATATCTCGATGAGGCAGGTATTGTATATCGAATCAACAAATGTCTCGTACGCGGACTTGATTATTATAATCATACTGTATTTGAAATTATTGAATCAAGTGATAACCCAGAAACAAATGGACTGGCACTTGGTGGAGGTGGCCGCTATGATGGACTTGCAAAAATGCTTGGTTCAAAAAAAGAAATTCCTGCGGTTGGCGCAGCGCTTGGTATGGATCGTATTATCGAATCATCGTGGTGTAAAGATCTTTCACCACGAATCATGGGAGATATTAAATTCTACCTCATTCAGCTCGGATTCGAAGCAAAAATGAAAACATTACCGATCTTGGAAATTCTCCGTAAAGCAAAACTTCCTGTATATCAGTCAATCTCAAAAGACAAACTCGCAGGACAGCTTGCCCAAGCAGAAAAGATGGATGTACCCTATGTAATTATTTTCGGACAACGTGAAGCTATAGATGGGACAGTAATTATTCGTAATATGAAAAACCGCTCACAAGATACTGTAAAAATTAGCGAATTACTTACTTATATCAAGAAATTAAAATAAAAACACCTCTTGGTGTTTTTATTTTAAAATTAATTATAAAATTACAATTCTATATATTATATGCTTAAGTTTCTTGATAATTATACAATTCGTTTATAGTAATACTATATTATACTTTTAGCTGGAAATTTTTTAAGAAATCAGTATACTACGAATAATTATGAAAAAATCAGAAATTCATATATATCAAACTCCTGATCCAATACTTTCAACTATTTGCACACCAATTCCTCTTGAAAAAATCACCATTAGAGAAACCCAAAACATACTCAAGGAAATGTCACAAGCTCTTATAGAATCAGGGGACGGTGTTGCTATTGCAGCACCTCAGGTCGGATATTTGGTTCGGATTTTTGTTGTAGCAGGAAATGTTATTGATACAATCAATAACTACCATGGAGAACATACTTCGCCTGATAAAATTTTCATTAACCCAGAAATCATCAAAACGAGTAAATCTAAAAAACTCATGCGTGGTGAAGGATGCCTTTCTGTACGTTTTGTCTACGGTATTACCGAACGATCAACTCGTGTAACAGTGAAAGCATGCAATGAATACGGACAAGAATTCATCATGGAAGGCACAGGACTTCTCGCGCAAATCTTTCAACATGAAATTGACCATCTCAATGGGGTACTTTTTATTGATCATGCCCATGATATTCGTCGCATGCTTCCAGCTGAACAATCAGATTATGAAAGACAACTCAAACAAATGAAAAACGATCGAATACAAAAAATAAATAAGATGTAATTTTTATTTGATATATTATTTATGAAACAAAACCTTTCTTTTATTTTCATGGGAACACCTGACGTGGCAGTAGAAAGTCTCGAAAAGCTTTTTCAATCCGGGTATGTTCCAAAACTTATCATAACTGCACCAGATCGCCCCATGGGGCGTGGTCTTGTTATGACTCAACCACCTGTAAAGATTTGGGCAGATAAACATGGTATTCCAACTATACAACCAGAGAAATTAACTCCAGAAATTGTGGACGAGATTTTAAATTATCAAGCTGACATTCATATTGTTGTTGCCTACGGAAAAATTCTCTCTGAAAAAATCATTCACACACCGAAATATGGAACATTAAATATTCATTACTCTCTCCTTCCACGATTTCGTGGAGCAAGCCCTGTGGAATCTGCAATTCTTGCAAATGATAAAGAAACAGGAGTTGCAATTCAATCAATGGTATATGAACTTGATGCTGGTGATATTCTTACTATTGCAAAAACTTCTATTCATCCAGATGAAACTGCTCCAGAACTACGTATTCGACTATCAACACTTGGGGCTGAAACATTGATACATACACTTAATAATCTAGAGAAACAATTACAAAATAAGCAACCACAAAGTATTAATGGAATTATTACATGTGGAAAAATTAAAAAAACCAACGGAGACATTACTGATGATACTGATCAAATACGATGGGATAAGTATCGAGCTTATTCTGGATGGCCAGGAGTATATTTTTTTGAAAACGGAAAACGTATAAAAATTACCAAGGCAAAATTCAAAGATGAAAAATTTATCATTGAGCGTATAATTCCTGAAGGAAAAAGTGAAGTAGAATACAAAAAATAACAATAAAACCTTCCTTAAAGGAAGGTTTTATTGTTATTTTTTAGGTAAACTTTCACATGCTTGACCATCTTTATCTCCATCTAAACGGTTCATATCATTACTTGGTCCTCCAGCTTTTTCAAAAAATGCTTGTGCTTGTATTTGTGTAGAGAAATCATCACAATTATATTCATCGGTATATTTTGCCCCTATAGTTCCAACAGGGACCTCATTACCATTAATATCTCGCATGATACGAGTAACAAAATCACCATTGTCGTTTTGAAGTAAATTTCCATTCACATCTCGTTCAATTTTTGAATCTGCAATTGAGTTTCCAGAAAGAAGTGACCCAATATCAAAATCAGTATTTGAAATTTCAAGCCCTAACGCCCCGAGAAGTACTATAAGTACTCCAAGAAGGACTTTTTTCTTGGTAGTGGTTGGTTTTAGATTTTCTTTAGTGAGTTTTTCTTTAGCAACTTTTTGTAAGGTATTTTTGATATTCATAAATAATTACGAGAGGTACATAACAATAACAATAATAATAAGTATAATAATTACACTTATACGCACTAATTTATTTGATCGAATTTTTTGTACGATATGTTTTTTATTTTCCATACAATTAAAGTATAACAAGAAGAACAAAAAATACAAATCATTCTACTGTCAAAATTTCTGGTCCATTATCAGTAATGAGAATAGTATGTTCAAAATGTGCTGCAAGTGATCCATCCGTAGTAACAAACGTCCAATCATCATCGAGAATCTCAGTATGAGGTTGTCCTATAGTTAACATAGGTTCAATTGCAATAGTCATACCTGAAACAAGACTTGTTCCTTGTCCTTGTTTTCCATAATTTGGAATAAACGGGTCTTCATGTATTTTACGTCCAACACCATGCCCTGCAAGTCCCTTTACAATACCATACCGCTTATTTACAAATTGCTGAATTGCATACCCAATATCTCCTGTAGTATTTCCAACACATGCTTTTTCAATACCTCTCATGAGAGATTGCTTAGTATCATCAAGAAATTGCAAAATTTCATCTGCCACTTTTCCAACAGGAACTGTAACTGCACCATCAAGAAATACATCTTCATAACGAACACCTAAATCAATTGAAACAATATCTCCCTCTTGTAATACTCGATCGGTAGTAGGTATTCCGTGAACAATTTCATCATTAATTGATATGCAAAGTGTTGCCGGAAATGCTGTTGATTGTCCTTCTGGGCGATACCCTTTAAATGCGGGAATTGCTCCAGAATTACGGACTAATTGTTCTGCATACTGATCAAGTTCAAGTGTAGATATCCCAGCTATTGCTCGTTCTGCTACTAGTCGTAAAACACGTGCATGGATTTTTCCCCCTGCACGCATTGATTCTATTTCTTTAGTAGTTTTAATAAAAATTGCCATGGTTCCACTATACAATTTAATATTATAATGTCAATGATTGAGTAATCATTTGTGCAACCTGCTCAATAGACTGTTCACCATTCACAGTAATCACTGTATATACTGGATTCTTTTTAAAAAAATCAATAACAGGAACTACTTGTTCATTAAACCATTGTAATCGTTGCTGCATTCCTTCCTCGGTATCATCTACACGATTACGCGCTCCCATATGATTAAACACCCACTGATCACTCACTTCGAGATTAAGTACATATCGTTTTGTAATTCCCAAAAAATCAAACGCTGAATGAATAATAGGAGCTTCTTCAAGTCGTCGCGCAGTTCCATCGAGAATAATATCTTCATTCCCTGTATAATGATCAACAAGTTCTCGTGACCAAAGATAAATAGGAAAAAAAGAAGGCATCAAATTCCCTGATTCAACAACTGACTGAACATAATTTCCCATAAAATTATTATGTGCACTAATAAAATCACGGAATAATTGTCCTGTTTCAATATAGATAACACTTCTTCCTTGTGCAATGAGTTGCTCTTTCAGAATCTGTGCTTGTGTTCCCTTTCCGCTTCCTGATTTTCCATAAAACATATATACTGCCATATCTTTTAATATATCATAAAAATTATTTTTACCCAAAATACTTAAACCACAATAAAAGCAGGGGTACCTTAGGTACCCCTGCTTTTATTGTGGTTTATTTTTATATTATTTCTTTTGAAATCTTTTTTGCAATACGGCGAGGCTTTTTAGGTTGTAATGTTTTTTCAAGCTCTGGATCAGAAACTATACGCAACCGCACCTTTCTCTCAAGAAATGAAAGAATTACGAGAACAAAAAACGTTAGTAAGGCCATGAAAATTGCTTCTGAATAAAGTCCGAAACCAACTGCCATACCGATAGCTGCACACGTCCACAACCCTCCAGCAGTAGTAATATTTTGTATTTGATTATCTTTAAAAAAGATTAACCCTGCACCGAGAAACCCAATACCTACCACTACTTGCGCAGCAACACGCAGTGGGTCA
>CALMMZ010000155.1 GCA_937868685.1 uncultured bacterium
GAAACAAGGGCCGAATGTATAAGCTCTACCAAGAGACATCATTCCAACTTCTCCTTGAAGTTGTGCTGACACTGTTAGGTTTGCATCCAACCAATCGCATTTGGCTGCAAATGTTTGTCCTGCTCCCTCGCAATCACCAGTTGTAATGATTGGTGCAAAGTATTGACAGAACCCCTTGGCGCTAAGGTATCTATGAATGTATTGTGAAATTGCGTGGCGAATTTTCCATGTTGCCTGAAATTCTCTGGCACGTCCACGATGTTCTGGTATTGTTCTAAGAAATTCTTTTGTATGTGGTTTTGGTTGGATTGGGTATGAATCATCAGACTTGCCTACAACTTCAAGGTTTGTTACAAGAAATTCATATAATCCTCGTGGTGTTTTTGAATCTTCTCCTTCTGCTATTACTGAAGCACCTATCTTAAGGTCATCTTCACCAGTAATTATTGCATCGTGTGGAACAGACATTTGAAATTCAAGTTCTATTCCGTCAGTACAGGAGATAAAATACTTGAATGGTTTTTGTTTTCTAATTGATTTAATCCAACCGTATCTTGTACCTTTCATAATTGTATATTTTGTTTACAATTGTACGATTTTTTTTTGACAAGGTTACAGTGGATAAAATGTTTTTTGCAAAAAAGTTAATAACTCACCACGAGTAACTGGTATGGCACCCATTTCCAGTGCCTTATCATATAGGGTTGTCCTAACATCATAATGGGGCTGCTTTTTACCCTTCTTCTTTTTATTTTGGAATCGTTCTCTCTTAATTCCGAGAGATTGTGCGAATGCATGCAATGCATCAAGGTCATCAGAGACCATGTGTGACCATCCGTTGGTTGGGGTGTCGATATAGATTTTGCTCAAACTATGTAAAGTAAAAGATTAATTCGTATTCCTTATCAATCATGGTTCCAGTCTTCCCCACAAAAGAACAAACCACCTTAAGGTTCATCTCAACTGGATTTCCAGTCTTGTCGATTGCCTTAAGGATGTATCTGTAAACTTTTCTTGTTGGAAGAGAGCTACCCTCAACTTCTCCATGTCCTTCATAATCGGCTTTTGATGTGGTTACATCAATTCCGTTATTATCAAGAATTTCTTGGAGCTTCTTTATTGCTTGCCAGCTTTCATCAGCATATCTACCCTCAACTCCACCATTCTTAAGCAAATTATATATTGCATTTTGTAGGGCGGTTTTGGTTTTATATTTACCGTTTATGGCAGGTTTATTTTTTGGGAGTTCCATGTATTGACTTATACGAATTTCAGCACTTGGAGAGTGTGGGGCATGCTTTCCAAGAGGTGCATCTCCAATCTTTTCTCTTTGGTCAACTCTATGTCTTAAGAGTTGAGAATCTTCGTTCATATTATATTCAGTATCATAAACTAATCC
>CALMMZ010000156.1 GCA_937868685.1 uncultured bacterium
TTAAACATCTCAAAGAGATTGGTTAAACATCTCAAAGAGATTGGTTAAACATCTCGACGAAATAAAATGATTTGAAAGATCCTTTCTTTCAAATAAATGGGTTGTTTACAATCAATTGATTTTCACTCTCCGAAAGTAGAGCCACAAAAGGTTGAGCCACCAAAAGTAGAGCCACAAAAGGTTGAACTCAAAAAACCTGACATTCTTTTTGTTGATCTCACTACGCTCGAGTACAAAAATACAACTCCATTTTTCCCACAATTTAAATCGGGAAAAGTCGTCAAAGCTTATGACGCTGATAGTTGTTGGATTGCTACCTATTATCAAGGACAGCCGGTAAGATTTCGTATTCGTTTATATGGAGTTGACACACCCGAATTGAAATCGAAAGATCCGGTCATTAAAGCAAAGGCGATTTTTGCTCGGGATCAAGTTCGAGCCAGGATTTTAGGGAAAATTGTTCAAGTTGAAATTTTTCCTCAACTCGAGAAGAATGGAAGATTGTTAGCTCGATTGTCTGACGCGCAAGGTTCAATTAACGATTGGTTAATTAGTTCCGGAATGGCCAATCCTTATTTCGGTGGGACCAAAGAAGGATTTGAAGATGAATAAAAATGATTTTTTGGTTCTTTAAAAAGAACCAAATTAATGTTTGGAAGATTAAGTTACGACAGGTGTCAAAATCAAATTAATTCTCGTTTATTTGATTTTGACCGGGAAACAAAACAACATACTCGTCTTGTAGTTTCGCTTGAATGTGTTGATATTGATGGAGAAGGATTAGCAACTATCTCTGGAGAAAATTATTCTGGTGGAGCAATTCGTCTGATTTCAACGATCGTCAATGATTTTGTATTACAAGTTAGAAAATTTGCAGCTTCGAGTCGGAGACCTCTGTATTTAAATTTAATTTCAGCCCAAGATGCTTCTCTTCTAGATGTTCCTGCTGATGTTTTGGGTGTCTTTTCTTACGATGGAATTGAGAATTTATCCGAGGTAGTTTTTTCTGCCAAAAAAATAGTTACAAATTCGGTTTCTAGTTTAATTCAACTGATGAAAAATCCATCAGTCAAAGATTTACGTTACTCAGCACAATCATTTTACTCTCAAATTGAATGGTTTCGAACTTTACCCTCAGCATTTGAAAGATGTCCTCGTTGTCGTGTTGGTCGTTCTATCTACAATTTATTGTTAGCTCAATGTGTACTAAAGGCTCTACCAAATTTTCAAAATAATATTAAATTGTCTCCCAAGGCGATTTTGACCATTCTTGTTTATCAAGGGTTAACCGAACCTTCCGAGTGGAATAGCTTTTTAACTCAAGGTTTGTATGATCCCCGTCTATTACTTTTAATTAGTGGGTATCTTGACTGGTTTCCAGCAAATTATCAACGACTCGCCGATGGTGAATGTGATCCAAATTGTGGTATAGAAGAAGAATAAAATAAAAAATGAATTTCGAAGCCTCCAAGAATTTAAATAAATTGCACTAAAAATAATTATATTCTCCGCGGAGAATATAATATTTCACTCACCAACAGAATCAATCTCCATTGGCTTGACTTCTTCACTCTCAAATTTCCCTTTGCCACATTCAATCGGGAAATATTGGTGATAGAATCTAGCTGTATTTCGATCAGTCCACTTTTCAACCGATGAAATTCCATAGGCATTTAAAAGACCGGCAATCTCATTGTATGATAACATTTGATGTAAATAAGTTACTTTTCTACCTTCGAAAAAAAGTTCAATTGGGTGAGAGAACGCTTCAGAAGAAAGTTGTAACAAGATTTGATTCAAATTTGAGACAGAAGATCCTGATGTTCGACAAGCGTGAATAAATTCGGCGATAATATTCTTTCGATCTAAATCAGAATCTCTTCTCACATTGAGTGCATTACTTACACTCCTTGATAAAATCTTTGACATTTCTTCAGCCGCGTATAATTTCATTTGAAATTTATCGACAGATGACTGAGGACAATTTTTAAATAAAATTACATCGTCTTGAATAAAGATAAGTTTATTACCTTTTTCTGCTAACCCAGAAGCAAATTTGTAACCCGCTTCAAGATTTCGTGAGAACCGATCAACTGAAATACAAACAAACAATCCATTTTGTAAATCTTCAGCCTTTTTTAGAAAAGGTGGAATTTGCCGAAAGGCAGAAGCGGCTTCTTGAATAACTGAAATATTTAACTTTAATTGAGGATAATTTTGTTGTAGAAATTCACGGCAAATTCTTTCTTGAGCCAATAAACTCTTTCCTAGAAGTTGACGTTGAGAGGATACTCTTGTATAAACAAGGCATTCCATCCCTTTTTGAGAAAAGGAAAAAAGGAATTATCTCTTTTTTCTCCGCAAGCGTTTACGCAAGAAAAAAGGATGTGATTTTTGCTTTCGGGTAACAGAGAAGAGAGTAAGGGGAAGTATTCCTCCCAAGAGAAGAAGGGAAATAATCATTTTAAATAGGTAAATTTTGTTTAAGTTAACTAAATCTTTCTTTTATAGTTAATTAAACAATTTTTCTTTTTAAGAAAAGATGTACGACTATCTTTTTGTTTTTACTCTTGGTATTATTAGTGCGGTATATCTTCCTTCCAAGGTTTGGTCATCAGTCAAAAAGACTTATTGTTCTTTGAGAAAGGAATACCCCTCTGCTTATTCCGCCGCCTTAGTATGGAAAACCTCAGAGATTTATCTGGCTCAATTGATTACTGAACTAAAGAAGAGACAGGGTTGTCAATCTATTGAATTTGTAAAAGGAGATGAATTGGTGTTGTATGGTATTCGTCATGACGAAAGTGGTGTACATATTCCTTTCACAACCTCCATCTCGCTAAAAGAATTTAGATCTCTTCGTTTGATTTATCCTTCAAGTTCTGAAGGTAATACTGAAGAGAATGTACGCACTGAAAATGCATAACGAATTAACCCTAACCAAACAAATCCTTGGAGAATAGCCATTAAAGTTTGAAGATAGTCAAGAGTAAATTCTCGAGGTATGAGCAGAAGATTTACAACTAAAAATGCAATTTCAACCAATCCCATTACAAATAAGGGGATAAAGGAATACCATTTCTCTTTTTGCAGAAAATAGAAATGAATGAGCAACCCAGCAGGTAGACCCATTGCCCAAATGTAATGAAAAAAGATTAATTCATTAATAGGTATTTTTAAAAAAGAGGCACATTGCGCGAGAGTAAAATGTAATACAGATAAAAATAGAAGAAGACCAGAAATTAAACCAGAAATTTGAAAGAAATATACAATTTTAATTTCTCTTGATGAAAAAGACATTTGAAAAAGAAATTCTAACTTTAAAAAGTCCTCTTTATAAGAAATGGCGCTAGCTTCAAATTATCCTCGTTCGATTTTGTTGGACAGTTCTTTTCGTGATCGAGCAAAGTATCCTTATCAAGGTGACTTCGTAGTCATTCCAGAAGAAGGTAAAAAATTGAATGGTATTTCCGATCCAGTGGGAGTAGGATATCCACTTCATACTGGTCTTGTTAGTTCATATACTGCCGGCCCTCCAACTTATCTAGAATTGAAATCGGCTATTACAGCCACCTTTCCTGAAAATGTCTTATTGGGTAGAGACATTGAAATTTTAGTTGGTTCAACGGCTGTGTCGAGAGGTTCATCAAAGATTATTGGTTTTGGTGCAGTTGCGCCGATTGTAAGGCTTTATTTAGAAAGTACAATTCCGAACACGGCAGCCGATGACACAGTTATTGTTCGTCAACTTGACCAACCCAAACCAAATCAACGACATGTTTTAACAGTGGGATCAACCGCGGGTGATACTACTTTAACTTTAATTGGCGGATCGAGTAAAACTAATTATTATGTTGGAATGTATTTCGGAGTACTCGGAGCATCTCAAACCTATAAAATTAGTGCTTACAATTCAGGAACACAAGTAATCACCTTTGCTCCACCACTTTCGGCCAATTTGTCAATTGGAGACATTTTAGAGATTTATTCGGTAGAAGACAATAATTCCGGTCTATCAAAATCAGGTCATATTACTGGTGGTATGTTCAGTTATGAAGTTCGTCTCGACTGGTTAAACATACCAGTAGCCTCTTTGTGGAAGAATGAAAGTTCGGCTGCTCCTCAGTCAATAGCCAAGAAAATTACCGAATTTAGTTACATTTTGGTGGAATTTCGTAATGATGCTGGCTCGACTGATACCATTCAATCTAATAATCGTAAATCAAAAGCTGCGACTTTTATTGTTCCTATCGATGATCGTGCAGCTGGAACTGGTAATTTTTTAACTCTTCGCGGGTCAACACCTATTGTTTTAATGTTAAATATGGATGGTCCTATTCGCTTAACACTTCGTTTACCAACAGGAGATGTGATTCGTTATGATTCAACACTTGAACTTTCTTCGCTGAAGGTGCCAAATCCAGATTTACAAATTGCGGCACATTTTACGATTCGAAGAATGATTTAATTATAAGAATAGAAAAATGATTTTTATTTTATCTTTGTACAAAGTTTGTAATCAAATCAATTATGGAAGTTCAAAGTGTTATTAAAAAATTTTATGGGATTTTAAATCCTACAACTTTTGAGAATTTTTCGAATGAAGATTTCGAGATGTGCATCAAAATTGTTAGAGAAAAGTACATCAAAGATGCTACAACAAAGGCAACGAAATTACAGTTTGAACAACTGACATTACTCCTCAATAAAGTTTATCTAGAAAAACTCAAAAGATTTTCTGAAAAAAAAGATACAAGTCTTTTTGAAAGACCTATTTTGGAAATGTGGATTGAACTTTGTCCAGAATTAGAACAAATGTCAGATTTATCTCTGAAGAATATAATGGATGAAGTCCATACAAAATGTCTCCTTCTTGGACCATGTTTCGACTATGATCCAATTGAAGCAAAAAAACAATCTGCTTCTTTTAGCGATCATACAAAACGATATACTTTTGAATGTGAGGATTTCATTTCATTTATTCTTTCAAAAAAACCTCGCAGATATGTTTTATTGCAGTCTGTGGATAATAATAACTTTTTAACCATTGGATATGGAACAGAACAAACTGTTACATATACTATAAAAGTATTTGAAAACTTATTCATCGAACTTTGTTACCTTATGGCAACAAAATTTGAACGGTATAATAACCCCCTTCAAATTGATATGAAGGGAGGAGGCGTATTTCGTTTCCTTCCAATCTTTGCAAAATTTGGAAGAAAACATATTTTGTTTCCTTCTGACTCGAGATTTTATATCAATGATGAAATAGATTTTATTGAATTTGTGAAACACTACAAAGAGTGTGCTCTATATAGTCCGTCTATTATATTTACTTATGAAATTACTAAATTGGATGATAAAATGAAATATTTTAAATTTCATATGTATCCAAGTGAACGAGAAAAAGCCTGTTTCTTTAAACTTGAAGACGTCGAAGAGACAATTCCAGATGGAAAAGGTGGAGTAGAGAAACGCAAATATTCCCGGACATCTTTTGTTAGATGTTTGGAAATTGATGCATTTGATGCAAGTGATATGCTACTTAATAAATGGAAACTAGAAGTTAAAGATCCTATTTCCATTGTACCAAGTCATATCCAGACTAGTTTTCAATGGACAAAATTATGTGAATCTTTCAAAGATTCAGATAAATTTGAAGAATGTTTTATTCAAGGATTTACAACACATTTAGATAACTGCATCCATGACTCGCGATGTCCTTTTAAAGTAGATAATAAAGGTGGTTCTAGTCCTTACCGATGGTTAAATGATAAAACTTTTATCATTGTCGCAAAACATTGTTCTTATGACCAATTTAAGTTATTGCGTGAATTCCAACAAGCTCGGGTTGAAGATTGGGATACAGAGTTAGTTACATCGTTTGTTTACAATGACTTAAAAATACTCGAATTTGTATTTTCTTGGGTACCTATAATTCGTACTATTGCATATTTTGAGAAATTTCAAAATCGATATCAAGATGTTAACACGTTAAAAGCCATTTGTTACAAAAAGCAGGTTAACTTTGATCGTCAGGATTTAGAAAGGGTAATTCTTGCTGTTAAACAAGACAGAAATTCATTTCAGAAGCACATTGGACAAATTGTCCAACTTTGTACAGCACAAGAAATTGCGTATATTATGTTTGATGCTGTCCGATATATTTCACTGTCATCAAGTAACTTTGATTATGAAGCATTAACCGATTATTTCTTTAAAAATCTAGAAGTATTTCGAATATGTTTCGCGGAAGCTGGTTCTTTATATCTTGAAGAATACTATTTCAAACATAGTGAACTTTATCCAGATAGACAAGAACAGTTAGAAGAATGGTGTTTAGGTAATACTGATTTAAGTCAATATGCACCATCTGAGATCTTTAAAAGAAAAATGAATAGAATTCAATGTTCGGCAACTAAAATAATACTTCTTAAAAGAATAGGTTCAGAAAAAGAGAGTACTTTTGTTGCTCAAATTGAGTACAACGATGGAGTAATTGAAAAAGATATTTTTTCATTTATTCCTATTGGACATTCAAGTGAAGCATGGGATTATGAAACATTTAAAAACGTTGAATTAGATGCTTCAGTCATGGTCGGAATGATATTTTTGCGACAAATTGCAAATTATCGTTTTAAAAGAATTGTCTATAGTAATCATCTATACCAAGATAATAAGATAGATCAAGCTTTCTATCATGCACGCGCATATCATGACTTAATATCAGGAATTGCAACTAATATTATAATTAACGATTTTGATTTTTACCCATGTGGAATTGCATTTTACATAGATAAATTTCTAAAATATGTTAAAGAAAGAGTCGGTGAGGTTTATCTTCAATATAATGTATGTTATCGTCAATCAAAAATTGAAGATACTTGGGCATTGATGACGTATGAAAAAAGACTGATAGAATTAGTTATCAGTGATCCTCATGTAGCGTATACTTTTACAAAGCGTAAAAATAGGGATGATTATATACTTACATTCGTATTTGCTAAAAAATTCGTCGACTCAGATAAATTATCTGATAATTCATCATATCGTATGGGATTTAAATCTGTACCTTGTCCTAAAATACCTGATAACATTGAAGAGCAATATCAAAAAGATCGTGAAAATATAAACATAATCTCTTCTCACAATAAAAATTGATTTTATTTCTCTGTGGAGAGATAAAAACTATAATATTTTATTGATTAAGCTTTTTATGGGCGTTACCAATTCGAATTCTACTGAGACCAAATCCCTTGAGACCAAATCCCTTGAGACCAAATCCCTTGAGACCAAA
>CALMMZ010000157.1 GCA_937868685.1 uncultured bacterium
TATTAAAATGAAAACTGTTTTCTTAAAAGAAGAATTGGAAAATAAAATTTCTGATTATATAAAAAAAGACAACGTTAATCGTTGTGAAATAGAATTTATTTATGATCACGCAGAAACTAATCTGGTTGAACTTTTGGTAATAACCCATAATCCGGTTCACAGAAGCTCGTTTTTATTTTCAAAATCTTATGGAGTTACTGAGGAAAGTGCTCTGAAAAACTTAATTTTGTCATTGGAGAAACCTCCTATCAAAGAAGAATTTACATTTACGGTTACTTGGGAAAAAATAGGGGAATCAACACAAAACTCATATTTTGTTGGCAATAACATATATGAAGTTTTAGATAAGTTTTATCACGGAAAAAATCCAAAAGAATATATTATTTTTAACATTAAATTAAATCCAATATCATGAATATCTCAAATCATCGCAACGCTTATAATGGCTATTTCAAGGTTGATTTGTATGATATAACAAATCCCGAAAATGGCCAAACACATACTCAAGAGTGTTTTGAAAGAGGGAACAGTGTTGCTGCACTTGTATTTGATAGTGACAGACAGGTTTTTATGTTTACGGAACAATTTAGGGTTGGTTCTAAAAGTAACCTGCTTGAAATTGTAGCTGGCTCTATGGATGTAGAAGGAGAACAGCCCATTGATGCTTTAAAGAGAGAATTAAAAGAAGAAATGGGTGTAGAAATAGCACCTCCGGATATAAGTGGTTATCCAAACTATCAACAGCTTGGTTCTTTCTATGTTAGTCCAGGCGGCTGTTCTGAAATGGTACATCTTTTTGTTGTTGATAGGATAATCAAAACTGGTAGTGGTGGAGGTGTGGGAACTGAAAAAATTAAAGTAATAGAATTAACTCTCTCGGAATTATATGAATATTTTAAAAGAGGAGATATAAAGGACATGAAGACAGCTTTTGCTTTACAGTCTTTCTTCTCTTCTCAACAAACGGAATAAACTAAAAAAACAAAATCATGAATCAATCATATAGTCAATATCTTGAATCTGATGTTGTAGAAAAAGAAGATTCTGTAGAAAAAATTTTTTGTCAGGATTTTTCAAAGCTCAAGACAGAGCCTTTAACTCAAGATTTATCAAAAACTTTAATATCATTGTTTTTTATTGAAGAGGATGATCCTGAAATTATTGGCTTGATCAACAACATGTTAAACGATAAGCATAAATATTCAAATATGGTATTACACATTTTGAAGAAAAGATTTTGCGAAATATATAATTTTTCTTTTGAAAACAGGTTGTTGATTTTGCTAAGTCAAACATTCGATTCTCCCGGTAAAGCAGTTATGTACGGAACTTATTTTGCATATTGGGCAAAAAAGAATAACAAAAACAAAATAACATTAAACGATTTTTGCGAAAAAATATTTCCATTTGGTTTACCTACTGAAGAAGAAATTTCAAAGTTATGGATAAAACAAAAAGTAAAATGTGAAAAACCAGAAATGAAATCTGATAATTTACTTGATTACTACAAGGCCACCATTTCTTTGGTTCAATAATTAAAATATGGAAAAACTAAATATATATTCCACAACTCATACACTATATCTTGCTCTAAAAGTAATTGACGAAATTAACAATCTCAGAAATTACGACCAGGTTTTTTCTGATTTTGAAAAAACAGAATTAGGCGAATGTAAAATAGAATCTTTTGCAAATGGAGAATTAACTTGTCAATATAAAGAGTCAATAAGGGATAAAAAAATTTATATATTCGGTCAAACAGGAACACATGAAATCATGGAGTTGTTGTTAATGATTGATGCTGCTAAAAGATCGAGCGCAGGAAAAATCATAGCGGTTATTCCTTCATATGGATATGCAAGACAAGATAAGAAAGAAGGAATACGTGGTCCTATGGGAGCTAAATTAGTGGCTGATTTATTGTCTGCTGCTGGTATAGATGGCTTAATAACAATTGATTTGCATGCAGATGCAATTCAGGGTTTTTTTAATGTTCCTGTAAATCACATAAATGGATTTTCAATTTTTGGCTCTGAGTTGAAAAAAATTATTGCAGATAATCATGAAAAATATATAATTTGCTCACCAGATGCCGGTGGTTTTGTAAGGGCAAATAAATTTGCAAAAAAACTTGGATTGGAAGGAGCAGTTGCAATCAACAAAGAAAGAGACAAACCCGGTTCAATTTCAAAGATGTTATTAATGGCTGATGTTACAGGAAAAAATATTATTTTGGTTGATGATTTAGCAGACAGTTGTAAAACCTTGTGCATGGCTTCTGATTATTTAATGAATAATAAAAAAGCCAATTCTGTGATTGCTATATGTACGCACCCAATATTATCCGGTAACGCAATTGACACAATTTTAAAAACTTCAAATTTATCAAATATATATTTTTCTGATACCTTATATTTTAATAATGAATTTGAAAATTCTAAAATTAAAATAATAAGTTGTGCAACCATTATAGCAAAAATCATTGGCAGAATTTCAAAAGGTAAAAGTATGGA
>CALMMZ010000158.1 GCA_937868685.1 uncultured bacterium
CTTCACTATTGCTGGTGTTGCTACAGCACCAAGTTACTTTGATGATAGCAATCATACCTGCCGAATCGGCTTAACTGCAAAGAATCTCGGACCTGGACTAAGTGATTTAGCACTTAAGGATAATTATAAGAAGGTTGCTCTATTCTTACCAGATAATGAATACGGTAGAGGCTTTGCTGATGAATTTACAAAGGCCTATACAAAGAATGGTGGAACAGTGGCGGTTACAGAATTCTATAGTCCATCACCAGCAACAAGTGATTTCAGAACAAATATTATTAAAATTAAATCAGCACAACAAGGTATTGATGCAATAGTGTTTTCACAGATTTTGAATAATATTGAGCCAATGCTCAAGCAAATGAAGACACTTGGTATTACAAAGCCGATTTTGAGTGAATTCCCAACAATTACGAATCCAGCACTTAAGGACTTGTCATTGGTTGAAGGAGTTCAATTCCTTGATAGTGAATACCTAAAGGAAGCTTCTCCAACAGACAGTGCTGATACAAAAGCATTCAAGGAGGCTTATAAGGCAAAATATAATTCAGATCCAATCTACTTCGCTGCAGCACATTACGATGTAACTCTACTTCTTGCTAAGGCTATTAAGGAAGTTGGTGAGGATCCACAAAAGATTTCCGATTATGTAAGTGGCTTAAAGAATTACCCAGGTATTACAGGAACATATTCATTTAATAGTGATTGTGAAGTTGAGCGAAAGATGGTTACCAAAAAGGTTGAGAATGCAAAGATAGTGGATGTTAAATAACTAATATGAAAAAAATAATCATTACAGTAATCGTTGTAGCTATTGTTATCTTACTAATCCTTTCATCTGGATCAAAAAGTACAGCCGGTGAAATTAAAATTGGTGCAATTATCTCCGAAACAGGAGTAGCTGCTGCCTTTGGGGAAATGTCACACAAGGGAATTGAAATGGCTGTTGAAGAAATAAATCAAGCAGGTGGCGTTGATGGTAAGAAAGTTTCTGTTGTGTTCGAAAACGACCAAACAGATCCAAAGGTTTCTTCAGGTCTATTTCAAAAACTTGTTGGTATAGATAAAGTGAGCGCAATTATTGGAAGTAACTTTGACTTTGTTACTCAACCATTATTTTCTCTTGCTAAAACAAATAATGTTGTAGTTGTATCACCATCAAACCCACGTATTCCGGGTGCCTTTGATACAAATGCATATTCTTTTGTTATGATGACCGAATTCTCAGATATTATTAAGCAATTTGGAACATATCTTAAATCAACCCAGTATAATCAATTGGGCATAGTTCGCTTCGAAAGTTCATTTGCTGAATCAATTCAAAATACTCTCAATGATATGCAGAAGGAAATGGGTAAGAAACCAATCGTTTCAGAAACATATAAACAGATTGGTAATAATGACTTTAAAACAGTCATCTTGAAACTAAAGCAGGCAAAAGTAGATCTTGTGTTTCTGGATATGAT
>CALMMZ010000159.1 GCA_937868685.1 uncultured bacterium
GGCGGATGGGTATAAATAGAGAAAATAAAAAGTCCGAATTCTACGAATTCGGACTTACAAAATTATCCCTGTGGTAGTTTTACTCCTGCACCTTTCAATACTTCTCCTAAGAGATACACCGCTCTCTGTTTCAGACCGTATTTCTTCTCAAATTTTGCAACTTGAGAATTTTTTGGCGCAGATTTTTTCCGTGAAGTATGAGCAACGACTTTTGGTTGTTCAACATTTTTTTTATGATTACCCACAACTTCAATTTTGGATTCCTTTTTTGCTTGCTTCACAGCAGGTTTAGGATTATTTTTCCGCTCACGGGTTAACCATGGCTCACCTCCGCTGTTGGTCAACTGATAACTAATTCCAGCATGAGTAAATCCTACAGTGTCTCCTTCGTTCAAAATCTGAACACCAGGGAATTCACCGTTTGGTTGTCCATTTAGGATTTTTAACCCAATTTCTGGCCAGCGTTTACTGGTGAACACAGCGATTGCTCCAGTGTCTTTTGTTGGAGCACATGCAGTGACAAAGCCAGCATCACGAAACCGTCTCCCTCCGTAGATCTGGAAATAAATCTCATGGATTTTTTCATTTTTATCCATAGTTGCTGGATTTTTTCGGTCCAGCATTACGGAAAATTTTCCAGCTGGTACCCCATCAATCAATGGCAACTGGATGTATGGACCTTTCTTACTATGACGAGTTTTTATTCCATTAAAGATATTTACTGTGTAAGTGTCCAAAAATAAAAAAAATGCTTTCATATTAATTTCCCTTGCCGTCCTTGTACGACTTATGTAACTCTATGTTCGGGATAGTTATAGAGAGGTTAAAGAATATGAAGAAACTCCAAAACAAATTGAAATACCTACATATTCTTTAATTCTCTCAAGATTATGAAAGTTAGATAATGAACAAATTTAAGTAATGCTAGCATATGTACAACTATTTGTCAAGTAATAAAAGATTTTTATTTGTGCTATGCTGTACGATATGCAAAGAATTTTAATAAATGATTTAGTTAATCATATTGAATCAGAGATATTGATTCAAGGTTGGGTTTCGGTGCGACGCGATCAAGGAAAAATGGTTTTCTTTGATTTTCGTGATCGAACAGGATACGTGCAAGGTGTTGTACTCCCAGGAAATAGTGCAATTGATATTGCAAAAGAAATTCGTACAGAATATGTAGTTGCGGTAAAAGGAAAGGTAAATGAACGACCAGAACGTAATCAACAAAAAGAAAAACAAAACGGAACTATTGAACTTGAAATTTTAGAAATTGAAATCTTGAACGAAACAGAAACATTACCATTTGAGATTAGTGATGATACAAAGCAAATTTCAGAAGAAGTTCGACTTACTTATAAATATATTGACTTGCGAAGTGATCGAGTACAGAAAAATATTCGTATGCGTCATAAAGTGGCGAAATTAATACGAGATCATTTGGATGAAAATGGATTTATTGAAGTAGAAACTCCACTTCTTACCAAATCAACCCCAGAAGGTGCCCGAGACTTTGTTGTGCCAGCTCGATTATATCCAGGAAGTTTTTATGCGCTTCCACAATCACCACAACAGTATAAGCAACTTTTAATGACAGCTGGAATTGAACGGTATTTTCAAATTGCGAAATGTTTACGTGATGAAGATTCTCGAGGAGATCGACAACCAGAATTTACACAAATCGACATGGAAATGAGTTTTGTTAATCGAGACATGGTAATGCAATTAAATGAAGGACTACTTATTAAAATTGTGACAGAACTCTATCCAGAAAAGAAAATCCAACAAATTCCATTTCCAAGAATTTCATATGCTGATGCAATAGAAAAATATGGAAATGATCGACCAGATTTAAGGGAAGATAAAAATGATCCAGACTTGCTTGCGTTTTGTTGGGTAATTGATTTTCCATTTTTTGAACGAACCGATATATCAGATAACCCAGATACTAAAGGTGACTGGACATTTACTCATAATCCATTTTCTGCACCACAACCAGAACATATGGAGTGGTTAATGAATAAAGAAAATATTGGAGAAATTCTTACTACACAATATGATATCGCACTTAATGGGTATGAAATTGGAGGAGGAAGTATCCGAAATCACAGACCAGATGCGCTTCGTAAGGTATTTGAAATTATGGGATACAATTCAGAAATTGTTGAAAAAAATTTTGGGCACATGTTAAAAGCATTCGCATCGGGGACACCACCGCACGGAGGAATTGCTTGGGGGTTTGATCGATTAATGATGCTACTTCAAAACGAACCAAACATCCGAGAAGTAATTCCATTCCCAAAAACAGGGGAAGGGAAGGACTTAATGATGGAATCTCCAGTCCCTATAGAACAAAAACAATTGGATGAATTACAAATTGTTATAAAAAAAAGTAATCTATAGTT
>CALMMZ010000160.1 GCA_937868685.1 uncultured bacterium
GTTGGTCAATCTGATTCTCAATGCTTCAATAGAAACACCAAGTGAATTGGCAGCTTCATGAAGGTCATAATTTGTTGCAATATATTGCATAACTGTAATATCCTTTGGCATCAACAAGTATGCTGCAAATCTGTTAATAAGATCATTAGAATCACTTTTAACATGAGGCTCAATGACAACATCACCATGATTTGGTTTGGTTAGTACAAAATGACCAAGAAGATGAGCCACTGTGTATCTTCGTCTCATGGAAGAATGAGAGGAATTTACATAAATTTGAGGCTTGCTGAACATCAGCAATTCACCATCTTGTCCCATTGGCATAGATACATCTATCGCTTTTATACCAAGCATTGCAGCAATTCCATATATATTTATTGGAATTGTAAAATCTTGGTAAGTATACCAATAATCTTCAATTAACTGTCTTGTACGATCTTCTAGTTTTTCCATTAGAATTTTGGACGACCTTGCCTTTTTAACGGTTCGCCACGTCTCCATTCATAACAAGCTTCTGGCAAAAGGCGACAAATGGGATCTACTAGTACCAAACTGAAATCAAACTCTTCTTGTGGAAATTGTTCACTTCTAAAGACATCATGACAAGAGTCGTCATAATTGTCCTCAATCTTCTCGCCAGATTTAACCAAAGAATGAACATACATTCTAAAAACTGGTTCCTCACCATCATTAAATGGATATCCAGCACTGAATTCAGCATTTGTGATGGTATCAGGAATCCATTTATCAAGAATGGATCCGAAGTATTCAAGAATACCCGGATGAACTGTTTCCGTCTCAAACAGAATAAACTCATTCAATTCATCAAGATTGATATTCATTGGATTCCTCATTTAACAGAAGGTGTTGCATCTTGGATCTTCTTCATAAGTTGTGCATCTAGAAGTTTCTCCGAAGAAACCCACTGAGACTGCTTGGATGCATTATCCTGATATGGGACAAAGAACACGTTGTTATCACCCTTACCAGCCTCAAGCATTGCTTCAATTTGCTTATAAGCTAGATATTGTGGGGAAATTGACTGAGCGATAATCTTGTTAGCATCAGCAACAGATTGTGCCTCAATGATTTCACGCTGGGCCTTTAGCTTTGCAAGCTCAAGATCAGATTGAGCAATTTGGGCCTTTTGTTCCGATTGGGCCTTTGCTGTTTCAATTGCAACCCTTGCTTGTGCCCTTGCTTCCTGAGCATCAGTAATAACCTTTGGGAAACTCAAATTAGACACTGATACCTGCTTTGCAACCAGAATGCTTCCATCGACTGACTTCTTGACACCATCCTGAATCTCTTGAATGATCTTAGAACGATTATCAACAATCTCTTGGGTTGTATACTGAGAGACAATACGCTGGGCCTCTTGTTGAATCAGGGGCATTGTATAAGTTGCAAACAGTTGTGAAACTGTTGTTTTATCACCAGGAATCATCTCAAATGCCTTCTTGACAAGTTCCTCATTGGACAAATCAACAGAAACAAGAACACTCACTGAGAAGTTAAAATTGAGGGAGTCCTTGCAAAGAACCTGCATGGGAAGCTCAAAGTTGTTGTCTTGAGTTTCCATAAGTTCAAGGTGACAGAACCCCCAGCATGAATGGGCACCTGGGCCTAGGATACCACCATCGAATCCCTGTCGCTCCCACCTACGAGCAACATAACCAGAAGGAACATTTTCAACACATGCGGTAAGTGTTGAGATTGCCATCATTGCCATCATAATCTTCTTAAAACGATTCTTCATGTTGATTCCTTTCATTTGGTGTTATTGTCTAGTGCCGAACGGGTTATTTTATAATCCTCAACAACAGCCCGATTTCTGTTGTCTGAGGCATTCTGTGTATCAACTGGTACCGTGATAGTCTCTTTGTCATCTATTCGCTTAAAACGCACAGGAATGGTCTGCCTGACAGTTCCCGCTGTATTCCACAACAGGAAACTAATAAATGAAGCAAATAGGAACATCATTAGTAGAATGAATCCAAATGCCTTATGTTTATTCATTGTCCCCAACTTGTTGTGTTAATTAGAAAACAGACCATATCCACCAATTGTAACTTGGCTCATCTTTGGATACTTCCATGTCATTGTTGGATCCGCTGCTTTGCAGAAATTAAGATAAAGTTCGGACCATTCTTTAGATTCCCAAACATTAACCTTTCCATCTTCACTGTCAGGATTTTCTTCACCAATTAGTGAATTCCAAATATGTTCTGGGATGGTTCTATCTTCATATTCATAACAATATTCTTTAATCAAATCAAATCCAAGAATTTTAACTGCCTTGTCATATGCTTCCTCCAAAGGAAGCTCAGACTTAACCTCTACAATAACCTTGTCAATCCGGTTATGACCATCAAAACTCCAATCACCAACAACCAATTCATAAACCTTTTTCATCTTATCACTCCTGTTGTATTTGTTCAAATACAGTGCCTAAAATACTAAAGGTATACTTCCTTTCGGAATTCCCTTTTATCCTCATGATATTTTGTATCACCATTGTGGAATACTTGAAGAACAGGTATTCCGGCTTCTAAAGCATTATCCATCATATGCCATGTTCCTGATCGCCCAGGGAAACCTATACATAAATCCGGCAGATCATTTTTATCTGCGATCATGTCCATGTTTCTGATAATGCCTGCTATCTTTCCTATAGAGTCCCAATCTGCAACAAACACTTCAACAGGTATGTTGCTTTCTTTGGCCCAATCTCTAGCCAATCTATCTGCGCCTCTTGCATCACCAGTCCTAATTCTTGTTGGAACAGGAGATAATGATGCCATTACAGCTTCAAATAGTGCAAAATCGTAAAAGTCTCGTCCACCAGTCACCAGAACCAACATGATGCCATCCTACCACAGCCATTGTTGCGTGTCAAGAGGAAAATTTGGTGGCAGTATCAAGAATCGAACTTGAACCAAGAGGGTATGAGTCTCTTGTGATACCATTTCACCATACTGCCAAAAAGAAAGGGAACCATTGGTTCCCTTTTGTTGTGTTGGAGTCATGTGGTTATCTAAGTGACTATCTCATGAGGACAGTCACAAAGGCCAAACAGCCGTGGCTACATGACAAATGCGTATGGTTTTGACGTGGAATTTACAAAACCTGTTCCTTTCAGCATCCATTCCCAGATGTTCACTATTTGTTTTCCCCTATGGAATTCTACAAGTGAAGAACCTTTGGCCAAAGGTTCCTGATATGTATGGTGGACCGTGGCGGAATCGAACCGCCGACTTCTGCGTGCAAAGCAGATGTGTTACCCCTAGCACCAACAGCCCTAAAACTATCTAAGACCTTAGTAGGTCATTTTCTCCTCTCTTCCAAGTGTAATTTCCATATCATTACCTTCCTTAATGGATTCTCATGGCTCAATCTTTGTCAAAATGCCAAAGATGTTCTTTCTTGTTGTCCAGCCATTAACATAGCCATGATTATTGCTAATCTGATATCGTCCATCACTTCCAATGGCAGAAACCTTATGAAGCATTTGTCTGCCATTGACTTTGCACAAAACAACATCACCAGTTTTGATCTCACGATCCACTGGTGAAACAGTGACCAGTTGTCCACTATAGATAATTGGCACCATACTGTTTCCATGTGGTCTAAACTTAACATCTTGACCAGCAAGAAGAAGCTGAACATGATTCTTGTTCCCATCTGACATAATGTCACCCATCTGTATCATTCATGAATCTGGCAGGCCAGGAAGGAATCGAACCTTCTTATGACAGTTTTGGAGACTGTTGTCATACCATTTGACTTCTGACCTATTGTGGAGCACCTAGGAATCGAACCTAGTCTAACCCTGCTAGCTTTGGGGTCACCAGACTTACGTTCTGGTTCGTATCCATAACGAAATAATACTCCATGGCGGAAGATACAGGATTTGAACCTGTGGTCCTTTTTAGGGGACACCCGCTTTCCAAGCGAGCGCAATAAGCCTCTCTGCCAATCTTCCATTTTGGTGCCCTGAGGGAGATTTGAACTCCCACGGCTTTAAACCACTGGCTTCTAAGACCAGCGTGTCTACCATTCCACCATCAGGGCATTTTGGTGGGTCCAGCAGGAATCGAACCTGCAACTGTCGGCTTAAAAGGCCGCTACTCTACCAATTGAGTTATAGACCCATGGCTGATGGGGTGGGATTCGAACCTTGATAGATGGTTCCAAAGACCATCGTCCTGCCATTAGACGATC
>CALMMZ010000161.1 GCA_937868685.1 uncultured bacterium
CTTACACAAATCCTCGATGCATATAACCCACCAACAATTAAGCCAAATTATAAAAAACTAGTCACTCGTGCAATGGATCAAATCGCTGCAATTGATGCAGATGTGGTTCTTGTAATGAGATAGTTTTTATACAAAAAACCTTACATTGACTGTAAGGTTTTTTGTATAAAAATAGCCTTTATTAAAGTTTTAATAAAGGCTATTAATCAAAAAGATATTTTTCCATTAACTCTCTTCCAAGTTCGATATCGCCACCTCCAAGTTCTGTAAGTTCTTGATGAAGTCGTTCGAGTACTTTAATTGTTTGGTCTTCTTCTAGAGTTGTTTCTCTAAAAGTAATTGTAGAATCTAGAGACGATTTCTTTTCTTCTAGATATTTACTTGCAATTTTTACAAATTTTATCCAAACACCCAAATTAGTAATTTCTTTAGGTTTTTGTAATTTTACAATCGCGATCCAATCAATTTTATGAGGTGATAGCGCTGATTTTTGTTGTTGATATTCTTGACGGATCAGATTTATACGAAGTTCCCAGTCAGGAATTTCTTTTTTTATTCCAGCCATCCACTCGAATTGTTCGTGAGTTGGAGATTCTTTTTTGTTATTTTTATTAGGTAGTTTTTCCATATAAGTTATTTTTCTTATTATAGTCTGTACATGCAATACTGTCAACTTATATTTCCTCTAACATAATTTTCGTGTATAGTATATATATGAATAAAAAATCGTTTTATTTGACAACGACCTTACCGTACGTGAATGCGCCGTTACATATGGGGCATGCACTCGAATTTATACGAGCAGATATTCTCACTCGATATAAAAAACTCATGGGTTATGAGGTATTTTTCAATACAGGAACAGATGAGCATGGAGTAAAAATTTATAATAAAGCTATTGAAAATGGAAAAACTGCTCAAGAATTTGTTGACGCTGGATTTGCAACTTTTCGGGAACAATTGGATCAATTTGGGATTTCAGATGATATTCATTTTATCCGAACAACTGATGAAAATCATATTGTATTTGCACAAGCTTTTTGGAATAAGGTAAATGAAAACGGATATATTTATAAGAAAAATTACCAAGCAAAATATTGTATTGGATGTGAATCAGAAAAAACTGATTCTGATTTAGTGAATGGAGAATGTCCTCACCATCCAGGAATACCACTTGAATTAATTGATGAAGAAAATTATTTTTTCAAATATTCTGCGTTCACAGAAAAACTACTTGCATTGTATGAATCTCGTCCAGATTTTGTAGTGCCAGACTTTCGATTGAATGAAGTAAAAGAATTTGTAAAGACTGGACTTCAGGATTTTTCTATTTCTCGTAAGGTAGAAAAAATGCCATGGGGAATTCCAGTGCCTCATGATGATGGGCAAGTGATGTATGTCTGGTTTGATGCACTTACTAATTATATTTCAACACTGATTAGTCCGTCTGAATTTGAAACAGTTTTTTCGTCTTCAATAATTCCCTCACAAGATTCGGCTTCACCTGCATTTGCAGGTTCGATTTCATCCTCAAAAACTGTTTCAAATTTACAAGAAAGTTTATTTGAAAAGTTTTGGGTAAATGGAACTCCGACGCAATATTGTGGAAAAGATAATAATCGTTTTCAATCTGCAATGTGGCAAGCAATGCTTATGGCGGCAGGGTTACCAAATTCTTATCAAATTATTATTAATGGATTTATTACTGGTGATGGAGGGGTTCGTATGTCAAAAACACTTGGAAATGTGATTGATCCAAAACAAGTTGCCGATGAATACGGAACTGATGCGCTCCGCATGTTCCTTGCAAAAGAAATTTCTCCTTGGGAAGATTCGCCGTTTACCATGGAACGATTTGCGGCAGCGTACAATGCAAATTTGGTAAATGGGCTTGGAAATTTGGTTTCGCGGACGCTGACCATGGCAGAAAATTATGGTGTAGATGTTTCAGATATTATATTTCCAAACTTTACCGATATTGCACATCCAGCATATGAACGATTTGATTATGCAGAGGTGACAACTGATATTTGGCGAGAAATTACTGACTTGGATAAATATATTACTGAAACAGAACCTTTCAAAATGTTCAAAGTTAATCCAGATCAGGCTCGATCAGATGTGCATCATGTGATCACAGGGTTGGCTCGAATTGCAGTATTATTACAACCAATCATGCCGACAACTGCGGAAAAAATGACAGAATTAATCAAGGATGGCAAAAAACCAAGCGAGCCGTTGTTTGGTCGGAAATAAAAACGCGAAAGCGTTTTTTCTGTTATAATAATAGTTATATGGAAAATTCATTATTTAAGAAGAATAGTATACAAGAGGGCAAAGAGGTGATTAAAGATAGTAAATTCCTTTTATCTAAAGAATATAAAAATTTTGGATGGTTATCGGAAAAAGAAAAGAGTGATTATTTGGATTTACAAGAAAAAGCGCAAAAAGGAGATATTCAAAGAGAGGTTGCTTATGAGTATTTAAGGAGTTTATATAAAAACAAAGCTGATTTTAATTTCCTGAATTCAGTCGATAAAATTCATTGGGTTTTTAATTTAGATTCTTTAGAAAGTATTTTAAAAAATAACTTGAAAATAGAGTATGATATTTCAGCGGAAGGTTATAAGGATGAACCGTATGTCTCCTCTTGGGGGAATGGTTTTGGTGTAAAAATCAAAGGAGACACACTAATGGCTTCAAATCAAGATTTAAGAAGTGATAATAGGTTTGGTAAAAAAGAAGATGGGACTTTAAAGAAATATTCCTACGGTGATAGTACTTCTATGGTTTTGAAAGAAGAAGATTTTTTAAAGCATTCAGATTTAAAATGGAAAGATTATAAAGGTGATACACATAGAGGGCATAATGAATTTTTATTAGACAATGCAGAAATAGAGGCCATAGTTATCGATATTACAAATCCTAAATTAACTAAAGAGGTAGAGGAGAAGGTGTTGTCTATAGCTTCTCAGTTTAATTTAAAGGTAATTTATAATTCAATTGATGAATAATATTTTATGTTCCAAAACCTCTTCCAACTTCCAAAACTTGCAAAATATGCAACTACTTCAAAAAAGTGGATTGATTTACTTGAGTTTGATATTCGTAATATTTCACTTGAAAATAATTCTATTAGTTGCACAATTTCATTCCCTGAAAAACTCACAGGGAATAATGGGATTATTCATGGTGGAATAACTTGTTTTATTATTGATTCTATTGCAGGAATCCATACACAGATGTTTTTTGATAAAAATGGTACAGCGCTTACTAAAAATCTTTCTGTGGGTTTTTTACAACCAATTATTCCGGGTGAAATATATGTGTTGACCTCTCGGAACGAATCAGGGAATGTAATCGTAGAAATAGGGAAGGAAAATCAGATATATGCAAAGGGTGTAGTTTCTGTAGTTATCAAAAGTGATTAGTTATGATATAATAAATATATTAGCAGTTTTAACTTAAAAAAAATACTATGATTACTCCTTATGTAAATAATATTGAAAAAGAAACATTAGAAAACGAATTCTTCCGCAAAGAAGTATTCACTGGTGAACATCTTCAAATGACCGTAATGTCGCTCCTTCCAGGTGAAGATATCGGAGAAGAAGTTCATAATGATACTGATCAATTTCTTCGCATAGAACAAGGAACAGGAAAGGCGATTATTGGAGATCAGGAATATGTAGTAGAGGATGACTTTGTTATTATTATTCCAGCAGGAATGAAACACAACGTTATTAATACTGGAACAATTCCTATGAAAATGTATTCAATTTATACACCTCCAGAACATCCAAAAGGAACTATTCATAAAGATAAAGCGGAGGCGATGGCGGCAGAAGCTCTTCATCATCATAATTAATTATAAAAACAAAAAACACTATCGAGACTGGTGTTTTTTGATACCTCAGTAATTTATATATTTTAATGTTTATTTTGTAAAATATGTGATATACTTGGATATAGATTCTTCTCGAGAATCAATAGTTTATCAATAACTTAGTTTTATTTAGTTTATATGGAAAATAAATCAAATAGTAAAATCATTATTTCGTTACTTATAGTTATCGCTTTAGTTGTGGTAATTGTACTTGCAGTTCGTTCTAAAACAGTAGAAACTCCAGTATCAGATAACTCACTTCCTGTTTTTATTGATGAACAAGGAAACATTTCTGAACCAGAAACTGCTGGAACTGATGAATCTAATTCAGATGTTCCAAGTATTACTACAGAAAGTATAGATGATTCTATACAAATAATGGACTAATAAAAACTACGAAAGTAGTTTTTATTCATTTAATCACTTGCACCTTTTTTACACCTCATGATATACTTTCTATGTTAATAATTATTTCTTAACTCTATAACTTTATGTATGAACAATCTCTCTCTCTCTCTCTCTCTCTTAAACGATCTTTTATTATAATCTTCTCACTTATATCATTACTCGGATATGGTTACTTTGCATTTGCTGTTATTCCACCCAATACTACCTTAGATCCTGTAACAACTAATCCAACCGAATGTTCTGGTCCTACTCCATGGAATAATGCAGATTGTGTAATTTCTAGTAGTTTAATTACTGCAGATAATGGTCTCATAAGTAGTAGTGGAACAGTTGGGTTGGGAGGTGAACTTAGTGGAGCAACTACAATTGATAGAAACGGGTATGATTTTAGAATAACTAATGGAAATATGTTTATGGGGGGAATTACATTACCCAACATGGAATCTCTTGGAACATATTATGTAGATTACGATAGTCATGTTACAGGTTTGGGGGTTTTAAATGGTGGAGGGAATGGTCAATTCGCTCAAATGATTTGGCAGGATTTTAATAGCCCTAGCCACAATAGTCAAATCTATGTTACCGAAAATGGTATTGAACTAAGTAAAAATACCTCTGATGATTATGGAACTCATGATGGCCTCAGGTTTATGGTGGGTAGTTTAGATGGAGATCTTTCACCTCACTTTAATTTACGTGGAATTGATAATAATCCCCAACATGTAAATACTATTTGGGAAAATACAGTTGATCCTACAGAAAATAATTGGACTTATGATAAACTTGCAGTAATTAGAAATGATGGTAGCTGGCAGTGGTATAAATATCCATCATCTCGTGACGATTCAACTTCGGTAACTCCTCAAAATGTTCTTTATACTGATGCTAGTGGAAATATCTTATCATCTCCTATTTCTGAACTAGCATTTAATAATTCAGATGAGACTTTAAAAACAATTACTTCATACAGTATTGCAAATAATCAGACATCAATACTTGATATGGTAAATGATATTAAAACTATTCGTTATTATTGGAATGATGATATTGAACAATCTAAAGAAAATATTGGATTTATTGCACAAAATATTCAACAGGTATTTCCAGAACTTGTACGCACCGGAACGAATGGGAAGCTTGCAGTAAATTATGCAGGTATGACTCCAGTACTTGTTGAGGCGATTCAGGAACTTAATCTGAAAGTTGGAATGCTTGAACTTGCTTCTGGAAATACAGAGAATGTCTTTGAATTTTTACGAAACTGGTTCGAAAGCGCAGCAAATGGTATTCGATCTATTGTAGTTCAAGATAAAATTTGTGTTGAGGATGAATGCCTTAATAAGTACGATATTCAAGAATTGTTACAATTAAAATCAGAATATGCTCGTTTAAGTAATGTTATAGATACTGAAAGAGGTGTTGCTGGGATTGAAGAGAACAATGAGGGGTCTGTAGTAATTCCTGAAATAGATCAACCAGAATCGAATAACCCAGTAGTACAAATACCTAATCAAGAACCTGTAATAGAAATTACTCAACAAAACGCATAGTATGCGTTTTTCTTGACATTTTTTTGAAAATTTGATAGATTAAAATTAATACCGAGACATGAATGAGTTCCAGCGGGTAGATTACCAACGTTTTCTCATTACGAATAAGTAAGCCGCCCTATACTGGATGGTTTTTATTTGTTTATTTAAACATAACTAGATATGTCGCCAAAAAATACTGTAACAAAAAACAGTTTACGAAAAATGCCACTTCCAAAAAAGGTATTCAGTAAATATCGACAACCACTTGTTGATGTGCCTAATTTAATAGAGAATCAATTAGTTTCTTATCAGAAATTTCTAGAAGAAGATCTCGCTCGAATAATTAAAGAATATTCTCCAGTACAAGATTATTCTGACAAAAAATTCGAATTTACAATTACAAGTATTCGATTGATTCACCCAGATCATGATGAAGCTTTTGCAAAAGAAAATAAGCTCACGTTTGAGGGGCAATTAAAAGCACAGGTAAAAATTCACAACAAAGTTCTCGGCGCTGTAAAAGATCAAGAAATTTCATTGACTGAAATTCCACTTATTACTCCGAATGGAACATTTATTATCAATGGAGTGGAAAGAGTAATTGTTCCTCAATTGATGCGGAGTCCCGGAGTTTCCTTCACAGATAGTCTCACGCGGAAAGGGCGATTTTTCGGTGCAAAAATTATTCCTGCACGAGGTGCATGGATTGAACTTGAATCAGATGGAGATAATGCAATATTTGTTCGTATTGATAAGAAACGAAAATTCTACGTAACGACATTATTACGAGCAATCGGTCCAGATTCTGATCAAGAAATCCTTGACTTATTTACTAATGAAACAGCTCGTAATTATATTGCATATTGTCTCACTAAAGATACTACAAAAACGAAAGGTGAGGCTTATGTTGATATCTATAAAAAACTTCGTGACGGAGAATCAGCACCTGCTGACAGTGCAAAAGAATTTTTCTTCTCAGTACTTTCTCCTGACAGATATGATCTTTCACGAGTTGGACGATACTTTTTCAATAAACGCTTTGATAAAGGTCTTTCCGAGGATGATGTTTCTGTACAACAATTAACAGTTGAAGATTTTGTAACGATTATTGAACATATTGCAACTTTAAACACAACACCTCGATCAAAGGCTGATGATATTGATCATCTTGGTTCTCGTCGGGTGCGATTTGTTGGTGAATTGGTAGAACTTGCCGTACGGAAAGGAATGGCTCGTATGAAGCGAAATATTCAAGACAGAATGTCTACAATTGATGTGAATACTCTACTTCCAATTCAATTTATTAATCAACGACCACTACAGGCTGCAATTCGAGAATTTTTCACACAGAACCAGCTTTCTCAGTTTATTTCTCAAGAAAACTTACTTACTGAAGTAGACCATTTACGTCGTGTTTCAGCGCTCGGTCCAGGTGGGCTCACTCGTGAACGAGCAGGATTCGAAGTTCGAGACCTACACCCATCTCACTATGGGCGACTTTGTCCTATTCGAACTCCAGAAGGTCCGAACATCGGACTTATTCTCCAACTTGCAATGTATGCACGTATTAATGAGTTCGGTATGATTGAAACTCCTTATATGACTATTGAAAAAGGAAAAACAACGAACAAAATTCAATATTTAAATGCACTTGAAGAAGAAAAATATGTCATTGCACATTCAGGAATGATCAACGAAAAAGGAGTTATTGATCGAGAAATCGTAGAAGCGCGTGTATACGGAGTACCAGGATATGCAACTATGGATCAAGTGCAGTTCGTAGACGTAGCAATTAACCAAGCTTTTTCTGTTGCTGCTTCACTTATTCCGTTTCTTGAGCATGACGATGCAAAGCGAACACTTATGGGATCAAATATGCAAACTCAAGCTATGCCATGTGTAATGCCAATGGCACCACTTGTTGCTACAGGTATTGAAGATAGAGTAGCACTTGATACAGGACGACTCTGTATTGCTGATGAAGATGGAGAGGTTACTGCGGTTGATGGTAAAAAAATAGAAGTGAAAAATAATAAAGGTAAGGTAATTGTTTACCCACTAACTAATTATATTAGAACGAATCAGAGTACAATTTACCATCAACGTCCTATTGTTAATGTTGGTGAACAAATAAAAATGGGACAAGTACTTGCCGATGGTGCAACAACTGAAAATGGACAACTCGCGATTGGTCAAAATATTCGAGTAGCTTTTATGTGCTGGAATGGTGCAAACTTTGAAGATGCAATTATTGTTTCTGAACGACTTGTGAAAAATAGTGTATTTACGAGTATTCACATTGATGAATATGATTGTGTGGTTCGTGATACAAAATTAGGCGCAGAACAAACCACTCACGATATTCCAAATGTTGGTGAAGCAAAGTTAAAAGATCTTGATGAAGAGGGAATTATTCGTGTTGGAGCAGAAGTTCGAGAGGGAGATATTCTTGTAGGAAAAATTACACCAAAAGGGGAAGTTGAACTTACACCAGAGGAGAGACTTCTAAGATCAATTTTTGGTGAAAAAGTTCGTGATGTAAAAGATACCTCACTTCGTATGGAGAAAGGTGCAAAAGGTCGTATTATTGGTGTGAAGGTATTCTCTCGTGAAAATGGTGATGATCTTGAATCAGGAATTTTAAAGAAAATCTATATTCAAATTGCGCAATTGCGAAACATTCAAATGGGAGATAAACTTGCAGGACGACATGGGAACAAGGGAGTTGTTTCAGTCGTGCTTCCAGAAGAAGATATGCCATATAGTGCTGACGGGCAACCAATTGATATTGTACTTACTCCACTCGGAGTACCATCTCGTATGAATCTTGGTCAAATTCTTGAAATGCATCTTGGAATGGCAGCGTATTCGCTTCAATATCAAGCCGTTGTACCACCTTTTGCAGGGGCAAATCCTGAGGAAATTAAAGAAGAATTAGTTAAGGCAGGAGTTCCAGAAAATGGAAAAATTCCACTATTTGATGGACGAACAGGTGAAAAGTTTGAACAAAATATTGCAGTTGGATATATGTATATGTTGAAACTCTCACATATGGTAGAAGATAAACTTCATGCTCGATCAGTTGGTCCATATAGTTTAATTACTCAACAGCCACTCGGAGGAAAGGCTCAAGGTGGAGGACAACGTTTTGGAGAAATGGAAGTTTGGGCGCTCGAGGGATATGGTGCTGCACACACACTTCGTGAAATGTTGACAATTAAATCAGATGATATTCTCGGACGAACACAAGCATTTGATGCCATTATTAAAGGTGAGGTAATCAAAAAGCCAAATGTTCCTGCGTCGTTTCAGGTAATGCTTAATTATTTGAAAGGACTTTCACTTGATATATCAATTCGAGAATCAGCAACAGGAAAGGAAAAGGGTGGGTCATCCGCACCGGTAAATAAGGTTGATATTAATTACGATCTCGATGATGTTGTCGAGGATGAAGATTTTACTGGTTAATTACATTTCTTTTTATGAAAAATATTGAAAATCATACTATGTATACTCCAGATACTATTTCATTATCGCTCGCCTCTCCAGAACGAGTACATGATTGGTCATATGGAGAAATTCAAAAACCAGAAACTATCAACTACCGAACAGGCCGATCTGAACGAGGTGGGTTATTCGATGAACGTGTATTTGGTCCAGAAAAAGATTATGAATGTTATTGTGGAAAATATAAGCGTATTCGTTATGCAGGAATTATTTGTGAAAAATGTGGAGTTGAAGTAACTCGATCAATTGTTCGACGTGAACGAATGGGACATATCGAACTCGCAAGTCCTGTCGCACATTTATGGTTCCTTCGAGCGATTCCGTCACGAATGTCACTTCTTCTTGATGTGCCTGTTTCGAGTCTTGAAAAAGTAGTATATTTTGCTGGGTATATTATTACCGAAGTATATGAAACAGAACGTCAAAAAGTTTTAAAGGAGCTTGAAAATGAATTTAAAATTCGTATGAAAGTACTTGAAAAAGATGAAGAGAAAGATGCTATGCAAGAATTGTTTTCTAATACAAAAAAAGAAATCAATGAAATTATACCAAATAAGGTACTTACTGAAGCAGAATATCATCGATTTTCGGTACGATATAGTACAGTATTTGAGGCAGGAATTGGGGCAGAGGCGGTATACTCAATTTTTAAAAACCTTGATTTAAAAAAACTTGAATCAGAATTAGAAAAGATAATCGAAAAGAAAAGTGAAACAGTTGCCCGAGAAAAAATTGAAAAACGACTCCAACTCGTTCGTTCATTTATTGTTTCTAATCAACGACCAGAATGGATGTTTTTGAAAGCGATTCCAGTAATTCCGCCAGCGCTTCGTCCGATGGTAGCGCTTGAAGGTGGAAGGTTTGCAACATCAGATGTAAATGATCTCTACCGACGAGTAATTAATCGAAATAGTCGTCTCAAAAAATTAAAAGAAATTGGAGCGCCTGATGTAATTTTACGAAATGAAAAGCGAATTTTACAAGAAGCAGTTGATTCTTTGATTGATAATACGATTCGAAAAAGTTCTGGATCAGTTGCAATGAATCAATCACAAAAACGACAATTGAAATCACTTGCTGATTACTTGAAAGGAAAGCAAGGAATTTTCCGTGCAAACTTACTTGGTAAGCGAGTAGATTATTCTGGACGTTCTGTGATTGTGGTTGGTCCAAATTTGAAATTGAATGAATGTGGAATTCCAAAATATATGGCACTTGAATTGTTTCGTCCATTCGTTATTGCTGAAATTATTAAACGAGAACTTGCATTCAATATTCGAGGTGCAGGAAAATTAATTGAAGAAGGAATTCCAGAAGTTTGGGAAATATTAGAGCAAGTAATTAAAGGAAAATATGTAATGTTAAATCGTGCTCCAACCCTTCACCGGTTATCAATCCAAGCATTTCATCCAGTGTTGATTGAAGGAAAAGCAATTCAAATTCACCCGCTAGTATGTTCTGCATTTAATGCCGATTTTGATGGTGACCAAATGGCAGTGCATGTACCATTATCACAGGCTGCGCAAATTGAAGCACGAGAACTTATTGCATCGAATAAAAACCTATTGAAACCACAATCAGGAGATCCAGTAACTGCCCCCTCACAAGATATTGTGCTCGGTGTGTATTGGTTAACAAAAATTGTTGCAGGAAAACAAGGTGAAGGAAAATATTTTTCTAGTCCACGTGAGGCAATTCTCGCACATAGTTATGGAATTGTTGATCTTCGTGCAAAAATTATCGTAGTACCTGATACTAATATCTCTCGATACGATATGTTTAATGGAAAGATTTTTGAAACTTCAGTAGGACGAATTCTTTTTAATCAAATATTACCAAAAGATTATCCTTTTATTAATGAGATCATTAATAAAAAAAGGTTATCAGGAATTGTTGATACCATGATTGATGATTATGGAATTGATGCAACGCCAGAGATTCTTGATGCGATTAAGTCATTTGGGTACAAATATGCAACAATGTCAGGAACGAGTATGGGAATTGATGACGCTGTTGTTCCAGAAACAAAAAAAATACTTGTTGAAGAAGGAAAAAATCAAGAAAGAAAAATTATTGATCAGTATATGGATGGACTCATTTCTGACGAAGAGCGTTATTTAAAATTAATTGAACTATGGGAAGGGGTAACTAGAAAAATTGAAAAAGAAATTCAAGAAAATTTTGAATCATCAGAATCAATTGCTGATATGGCTATATCAGGGGCTCGAGGGAGTATTGGACAGTTGACTCAAATGGCAGGAATGAAGGGTGTTATTATTAATACACAGGGTCGCCCAATTGATTTTCCAGTTATTTCTTCTTATAAAGAAGGACTTTCACCAATTGAATATTTTATTACAAATCATGGTTCTCGAAAAGGACTTGCCGATACTGCACTCAATACAGCAAACGCAGGGTATTTGACTCGAAAGTTAATTATGGCATCTCAAGATGTAGTTATTACAGAAATTGATTGTGGAACAAAAAAAGGATTAGTTCTCCGAGAAGAAATAGTTGACGGCGTTGTGAAGTCAATAACAAAAAACTTATTTGGACGAGTACTTGCTGAAACTTTAAAAAATGAACAAGGTGAAATTGTATTTAAAAAAGGCCATCTCATTACTAAAAAAGACCTAAAAACTATTGAACAGAATCATATTATTGAAGCGGTTATTCGATCGCCTTTGACTTGTGATACGGTTTATGGGTTATGTCAATATTGTTACGGTCTAGATCTTGGAAGAAATAAATTAGTAAAATTCGGGGAAGCTGTTGGGATTGTTTCTGCGCAAGCTATTGGAGAGCCAGGGACACAGTTGACATTACGTACAATTCACTCAGGAGGGGTAGTAGGTGCGTCAGATATTACCGCTGGACTTCCTCGAGTAACTCAATTACTTGAATGTAGTACTGCAAAATTCCCAGCAACAATTAGTCGAGTGAATGGAGAAGTTATTGATATTCGGCCAGAAGGGGATACAAAAATTGTTCAAATTCTTGCAGATATAGATTCAGCAAAAAATGGAGAAAAAAATCATGAATATGTGATCACTATTCCACGAACTGTTACGGTAAAAAAAGGAATGAAAGTACGTAAGGGAGACTTACTTACTGATGGTTCTGCTGATGTACACGAGATGTATGAAGTGAGTAGTTTTGATCGAGTACAAGAGTATATTATTGCAGAAATCTCTCGTGTATATGAATTGAACAGCTCTCCTGTGTCTCGGAAACATTTAGAAATTATTGTTCGGCAAATGTTTTCACGTCGTCGTATCATAGCACCGAATAATACTCGATTTACTACAGGTCAAATTGTTGAAAATGTTGAATTTGTAAAAGAAAATGATCGAGCAGTAGCAGATGGTGGATTACCAGCAACTGCAAAAATAATCTTGATTGGAATTTCTCAAGTATCACTTACTTCGAAATCATGGATGTCAGCCGCAGCATTTGAACGTACAACAACAACATTAGTGAATAAAGCTATTCAAGGAGGAATGGATGAGTTTAGAGGTTTGATGGAAAATGTTATGATTGGAAATTTAATTCCAGCAGGAACTGGACTCAGTGAGGATTTTATTCCAGAAGTTGCAAAGTTAAAAAAAGAAGAAGATATGTTATCAGTTCAATAAAGGAAATGAACGTTCTTAATTAAGAGCGTTCTTTCCCGTTTTAATCTCAAGATAATTTTATGCAATCAATAAAGGAGCTTATTCGAGATAAAATGCATATACAAGACGTTGTGGGTTCCTATATTGCCCTTATTCCTGCTGGAAAAAATTTTAAAGCTTGTTGTCCATTTCATATAGAAAAAACACCAAGTTTCCAAGTAAATACTGATCGGCAAATGTATTATTGTTTTGGATGTAAAAAGGGTGGAGACATTTTTTCTTTCGTACAAGAAATTGAGCGAGTTGATTTTAAAGAAGCTTTAAAGTTGCTTGCAGAAAAAGCAGGAGTAAATTTGAAAGAATCAGCAGAATTTACTCGGGAAATGCATATTAAAAAACAGTTAATCAAAATACATGAATATGCAACTCGATTTTACCAATTGTGCTTATCACAAGACCAATCAGCACTGCATTACCTTACTTCGCGAAATGTTTTTATATCAACCATTAAAGAATGGCGAATCGGATATGCTCCTAATGATTTTCAAGCTCTAACTAAGGTGCTCACTCAGAAAGGATTTTCAGAACAGGAAATGATACAGTCAGGGCTCGTTGGAAAATCAGAACGAGGAATGTTTGATCGTTTTCGGGGGAGAATTATGTTTCCTATCACTGATATGCAGGGAGTGATAGTTGGATTTTCGGGAAGAATTTTACCAGAAATTCATCAAATAACACCAAATACTGGTAAATATATTAACTCACCAGAAACGATAATTTATCACAAATCTGCTATACTTTTTGGATTTTCTTTTGCAAAAAAGGAAATGAGTACTAAAAATGTTGCTCTTATTGTAGAAGGGCAGTTTGATACAGTCTTACTTCACCAGTCAGGATTTCGAGAAACACTTGCATTATCAGGAACTGCAGCAACAGATCGTCATATGGAACAGATTGCTCGATTTGTACAGAAAATCATCATTGCAACTGATGGAGACAAGGCAGGAATTGCATCTGCTCATAAAATTGCGTTATTAGGATATCAATTCGGACTTGATGTATCACTTATTCTTCTTCCAGAAGGATTTGATCCTGCAGATATTGTAACAAAAGATCAAGGTCAGTGGCAGGAAATTATTCGTACAGAAAAAGACTATATTGCATTTCATGGAGAAATAACACAACAATTTTCTCTCAGAGAAAAAATTACCTCTGTTGAAAATAATTTGTTTCCTCTGCTCGGGGTATTACAAAATCAAGTCCAGCAAGATGCAAAGTTACAAACTATAGCACGACAACTCGGTGTATCTATTGAAAGTCTCAGAGCAGAGTTTCAGAAATTTTTGCAGAGACATTTATCATCTCAATTTGAAGATTTGAAGTCAGAACCGGTATTCTCTAAAAAAGATACACAGAATTCACTGGATGTTCAAATAAAAGAATTAGCACTTATTGCTCATTTATTTACTAAAGAAACAAGTAATTGGTTTACAGAAAATAACGATGCAAAAAAAATAGTACAATCATTTTCAACACCATTCTCTGAACAAGATCGTATAGAAACAAGTGTACGATATGATGGGAATGACACATTGACTTGGCGAACGAGATTGGATACACTTTGGGTACGTATTCGTCAATTATTACTTGATGCAAAAATTAAGGAAATTCGAAAAAAGTTACACACATTGCAAGACGAACAAGTAATTCAAAAACTACAAAAAGAATTACTCGATCTCCAGACAAAGAAAGAAAAACTCATTCAATCATTAACAGAATAATATTACTCTATTTATTTTATGGTTTCACCAAAAAACAAAAAAACAACCACAAAAAAAATAACAAAACTAACACCTGCAAAAAAGATTGTAAAAAAATCAATTACTAAAAAAGCTGTATCTTCTAAGAAGGTAACGAAAAAAATAGTAAAAAAAATCAGTGTATTAGAGGAGAAAAAAATTATTAGAGGACTGGATAACGCACCAATTGATACTGC
>CALMMZ010000162.1 GCA_937868685.1 uncultured bacterium
TGTTCCTCTTATGTTCTTTTACAAATTTATAATGTATAAAAAAGAGCAAACAACTATCAAATATAAGTATTCCAGTTACTATTTTCAATAGTAATACCCCAATACTCACCGTGTTTTGATTTTTTAAAGATAACATTAATAATACGGTTATTAATGTTAAAAATAGTCCTCCCAATAGGAAGCTATTATTAATTAATTTTCGTTTCATAATATTTATTTTTCAAGATAGTAACATTTTTAGTTTAAAAGTCAAGTTTCTATCTATTACTAAAAATTTGTGATATAGTTAGTACATATGATTATTACTCATCATGGAAAGCAATTTTTTAAATTACAAACAGGAGATCGTGTAATCGCACTTAATCCAATCGCAAAAGATTCGAAATTTAAAACGAGCGGTTTTGGTGCTGATATTGCACTTATTTCTACTAATAATTCTGATTTTAATGGTGTTGATACAGTAATATACGGTGATCGGACACCTTTCGTGATTGATGGAGCAGGAGAGTATGAAGTATTCGAAATTATGTTTCGAGGATTCCTTTCGAAAGGTTTTAATGATGTAATAAATACGATATATTATTTTGAATTTGACGGAGTTAAGATTTGCTTCCTTGGTGCATTATATGAAGGAACACTTTCTACTGAAGTACGTGAAGCAATTGATAATGTTGATATACTATTAGTGCCTATTGGAGGAAAAACAGTAATTGACCCTGAAGTTGCTGCAAAAATTGCTCGAACATTCGAGGCAAAAATAATTATTCCAATGGATTTTGGGAGTGATCAGAATCCAAAAGTGCTCGATCAATTTCTCCAAGAAATGGGAATAAAATCTGCAAACAAGATTGAAAAATTGACGATCAAACCGAAAGATCTTGCAGGATATACTGGTTCAGTAATTGTTTTTGAATAATATGAAAAAAATTCTTCACTCAATACAAGGCAAATCTGAAAATACGAAAACATGGTTTGTAGTATTTTTTGCAATTATTGCAACAGGAATTATTATAGCACTTTGGTTGGTTATTATGCATTCAATTAAAAATAATGATGATACAGTCAAGACAGAAAAACCACTGAAAACATTTACTCAAGTATTTTCTCAAATTATCTCCAAAACCAAAGAAGATTATACAGAAGGAAAAAATACAGTCACCGGAAAAAATACTTCAATTGATATTGATCAAGAAAAAAATCAAAATCAAACTATGTCAGCAGATATTAATACTGATTATACAGGTATACTTCTTGAAGAGAATACTCCAGATATGACTGTACATATTGAAAATGAAAATAACATGACAGAATAACACACTTGCTGTGTTTTTTTGTTTTATTTTGAAACGTTTTTCCATTGGTAATCTAGCAGAAAAATGATATACTGGATAAGTATGGCAAAAAACACGCTTCCAGAATCAGAACAAGTGAATAATTCAGAAACTCGTTCAAATATTATCCCTATCAATATTTCTAAAGAAATGCGAGAATCATTTATTGCATATTCCATGTCGGTAATTACTTCACGTGCATTACCTGATGTTCGTGATGGATTAAAGCCGGTACATCGTCGTATTCTCTATGCGATGCATGAACTAGGATTGCCTGCAACTGCAAAATTCCGTAAATCTGCACTGGTAGTAGGTGATGTTTTAGGAAAATATCACCCCCATGGAGATAGTGCTGTGTATGACGCAATGACTGGTATGGCACAAGATTTCACTTATCGATATCCGCTCGTATGGGGTCAAGGAAACTTTGGTTCTATTGATGGTGATAATCCTGCAGCAATGCGTTATACCGAAGCAAAAATGTCGAAAATCTCTTCAGAATTATTACGAGATATTGAGAAAGATACTGTCAATTTCCGACCGAACTATGATCAATCACTACAGGAACCTGTAGTGATGCCAACGGCAGTACCAACACTCCTTTTGAATGGAACATTAGGCATTGCGGTCGGTATGGCAACAAAAATTCCACCGCATAATTTAAGAGAAGTAATTGATGCTTCAGTTGCTTATATTGAGGATGAACATATCACTATTGAAGGATTGCTTAAACATATAAAAGGCCCTGATTTTCCATTGGGAGGAATTGCGTATAATCAAGCTGATATTATCCAGGTGTACACTACAGGACGTGGTCCAGTAACTTGTCGAGGTGAAGCAGAGGTAGTTGAGATGAAAAATGGCTCATTCCAAATTGTGATCACGAGTATTCCATTCCAAGTTAATAAAACAAGTCTCATTGAAAAAATTGTTCTTTTACATCAAGAAAAGAAAATCACAGAAATTAAAGCTCTCCGTGATGAGTCAACCAAAGAAATGCGAATTGTTATTGATCTCAAATCTGGCGCAAATCCGCAAAAAGTTTTGAATGCAATCTATAAACATACAGAACTTGAATCTCGATATAATTATAATATGTTGGCATTGGTTGATGGTTCACCTCAAACACTATCACTCAAAGATTTTATTGAAAACTTTATTAATCATCGTAAAGAAGTAGTAAAGCGACGGACTCAATTCGATCTAGGTAAGGCAGAAGCACGTGCACACATTGTAGAAGGGTTAAAAAAAGCACTTGATCATATTGATGAAATTATCAAATTAATCAAAGCTTCAAAAGATACATCAGAAGCACGAGAAAACTTGATGAAGAAATTCAAATTCTCTGAAATTCAAGCCAATGCAATTCTTGAAATGAAATTACAAAAACTCGCAGGACTCGAACGTAAGAAAATTGAAGATGAGCTCAATGAATTATTACAATTGATCGCTCACTTGCGAGACTTGTTAAGTTCTCCAAAGAAAATGTTGAAAATTATTCGTGATGAACTTCTCGAGATCAAGGAAAAATATGGAGATGAACGTCGTACAAAAATTGTCCGAGGTGCCGTAGGGAATATTTCAGATGAAGACTTGATTGCAGATACAGAAACAGCTCTCGTATATACTGCAGGTGGATATATTAAACGAACTGATCCAACTGAGTATCGTTCACAACGACGAGGTGGAGTTGGTGTTGTTGATATTGATACCAAAGAAGAAGACGTAGTAACTCATTTGATTACTGCATCAACACATAGTAATGTTTTATTCTTTACTAATCTCGGTAAAGTGTATCAATTGAAAATGTATGACCTTCCAGAAGGTCGTCGTGCAACACGAGGGAAGTCAATTATGAATTTCCTTCAGCTCGCAGATAACGAATCGGTAACTTCAATTCTCCCAGTTCCGAAAGGGAACGATACCAAGCATGGGTCATTGTTTTTCGTTACGAAACAAGGAGTTATCAAGAAAGTCGCAGCAGATTCATTCGATAGTGTGCGTAGATCAGGGCTCATTGCAATTAATTTACGAGAAGGTGATACACTGCTCGGTGCAATGATGGTAAATGAAAAAGATACGGTAGTTCTAGTAACTGCAGACGGGCAATCGATTCGATTTGATTCTTCTCAAACACGAGACATGGGAAGGACTGCGACAGGAGTAAAAGGTATGAACCTCGATACTCATGATGTCGTTGTTGGACTTGGTGTTATTACTGATTCTATGAAAAATCCAACCCTAATGATTATGTCAGGGAATGGTTATGGGAAACGAACACCGATTGATGAATATAAAGTTCAGAATCGTGGTGGATCAGGAATCAAAACTGCCAATGTTACTGATAAAACAGGTCCGATTGTCGGAGCCAGAATCGTCACTGACGATGATTCAGAATTGATTGCGATTTCACAAAAATCACAAGTCATCCGAACAGAGCTTGAAAGTATTCCAGTGCTTGGACGTGCAACACAAGGAGTTCGCATTATGAAATTACGCGATGGTGATAATATTGCGAGTCTTACATTACTATAGAGTTATTGGAAATAATTATTAAAAACCCAAACCACAATAAAGCAGAGGCGCCTTCGGCGCCTCTGCTTTTCACATTCTAAAACTTATTCACACTTTTACTTGCCCTTTCTTTACAATACATGATATACTTTACTCATTAACAACCATAACTTTCATAATCTATGTATGAATCATTTATTAAAAACCCTAAAACCTCTCTCTCGTAAACTCATCATCACTACACTCTCCATTCTCTCTGTAGTAGGTTACGGAGTTTTTGTATTTGCTGTTGCACCACCACCATCACCAGGTGGCTATACTGCAGGAACCGTACTTGATCCTGGATGTTCACCAGGGCAATCAATCGCTAATGGTGATCAATACGATTGTTTTGTTGCTGTTTCAGGTGGCAGTGGTACTCCAGCTGGATCTAATGGATATATCCAATACAACAGTAGTGGTTCTTTTGGTGCTGATAATCTTTTTACGAGAGATCCTAGTACAAAAGAAACAAACATTTTCCGTGATGCATCAGTAAATGTTCAAACAGGTGAATATATCGTAAATGCATATCCAATTCTCTTAGTTCAAGTTTCTGGCCCTGGCTCTTTCACTGTTGGCGAAACCATTACAGGGCAAAACTCTGGTGCAACAGCAACTGTAGAGGAATACGTCTTAGAAAATTCAGAAGGTCTTCTTTATGTTTCAAACATTTTAGGAACATTCATTGAATCTGAACAGATAACTTCAACATTTCCAGGTACGGTTATAGTAGATGATGAAATCTTACCATCATCATTTGCGGTTGGAGATGCATTTATGGAATTTGATTACCCTTCTGGTCCAACCGGAGTCACAGGAAGTGTTACTGCAGTCTCAGGTGATTCAATCACTGTAAACGTTACCGGCGGAACACTTACTCCCAATAATATTCTTTTCAATACAACACAAAACAACAACTACCGTGGTATTGTATCTGCTCAACCGGTAACCGTTTCAGGTACTGCACATACCGGATTTACTCTCAGTAACATAGCTATTGGAACACCATTTTCTGGTTCTGGAATGTATTCAGAATTAAATGGAAACAAACTCTTCGCAGGTATTATAAACGGATATCAATTCGGTATTTTCTCTGAAATCTCAGGAACACCAAGTGGTTATTACCTTCCAACTACTGCAGGAACTACAGGCCAAGCGCTCATCTCTCTCGGTGGAAACACAGTAGGTTGGGGAACTCTTCCTTCTGCTATTAG
>CALMMZ010000163.1 GCA_937868685.1 uncultured bacterium
GTAGTTCTAATTCTTTGTCACCAACAAATTGGTTATTGCCTATATAGATGCCGTTTCCGTGAAGAAGGTCTGCATTTTTAAATGTTGCTCTATTATATGATTTCAAATATGGCTGCTTAAGTAGATTGCCACCAACAATTGGTCGATATTCAATCTTACACTCCTTGAGTTTGGTAAGAAGCCTTTCTTTTATAATATGTTCCCTTGCAATTAAAGGAAAACAAAATGAACTATTGCCCTTATCTGCATGTCCATCTCCGGGAAGGACAAACCTTGATCCCCTCTTATACATGAAATCCATGAATTTACTATAGTTGGCTTGTCTCTTCTTGATGAAGCCATCAAGTTTTGGTAGCTGAGAAAGACCAAGAACTGCTGCTAGTTCTGTATTTCTGAAGTTGTAGCCAGCCGTCACAAAAAGAAACTGAGGATCAATGTCAGGATAATATTCAGAATAACTGTGAGGATCAATGGACACTCTTGACATTCCGTGTGATCTTTTCATTCTCAACAGGTCATAGAGTTCCTTATTGTTGGTAGAAACCATTCCACCCTCAATTGTTGACATATGATGTCCGTAATAGAAAGAGAATGTTGAACCTAGTGAGATTGATCCCACTTTGTGTCCCATCATATCTCTGGCTCCATGACTTTCACATACATCTTCCAAAAGAACCGCATTGGGAAAGAGAGACTTGATTTGATATATGTTGGCTGGAAGACCAAGAAGATGAGTGACAAATATAATGTCGATATTGTTATTCTTGGCAATTTTTGATGCCATTGATAGATCGAAGCTGTAATCATACAGATTGATGTCGCAGAAGACTGGTTCCATTCCAAGCTGAATGATAGGATTGACGTTTGTAACCCATGTGCAAGCTGGCACAAGAACCTTTAACTTGCTTTTCTTGTTACTAAAGAACTTCTCTCTTACAGCATCCAAGAGAAGAAAGTTTGCTGTACTTCCGGAAGTAACAAAGACGGAGTACTTGACGCCTAGCCAATCTGCCCAAGCCTGTTCAAACTCAGCAACTTTCTCGCCTTGCGTGAATCTGTCGGCTGTGAGAACAAACTTGGCCAGCTTGAAACGATCTTTCCAAGTTAGAGTGTCCTTCATTAATGGCCAATTATACTCGGTCATATACATTCCTATTTGCTTTAAACCATTCAATGGTCTTTGCCAGACCCTCTTCAAGAGATGTCTTTGCTTTCCATCCAAGAGCGTCCATCTTGGTTGTATCTAGGGCCCGTCTAGGTGTTCCGTCCGGTTTATCTCTATCCCAAAGAATGGTTCCTCTGTATCCAACAAGATCAGCAATCAACAATGCCAAAGTGCCAATCATGATTTCTCTATTCGGCCCAATATTGATTGGCTTTGGATCATCATAATTGTTCATGAGGAAGATAAGACCATCTGCAAGATCGTCCGAATATAAGAACTCTCTTGTTGGTGTTCCTGTACCGTAGAATGTGACTGTTGGTTCCTCATTCATTTCTGCGTCTATGAGTTTTCGAATCATTGCAGGAATGACATGACACTCATCAATCTTGAAATTGTCGTAGGGCCCATATAGATTGTTGGGCATGACGGAAACAGTTTTCATGCCATACTG
>CALMMZ010000164.1 GCA_937868685.1 uncultured bacterium
TCAACAATTACTACAAGAGGGAAATGAACCAGAACCGATCTTTGGGATTCTTTGGTGGAAACTGAAAGATATTGCAAAGAAAAGAAAATCTATTTCTCCAGAATTTAAAAAAACATTACAGAATTTTCTTTATACCTATTCACAAGCAAGAGAAAAAGAAGGAGATTTAACTACTGGTTTAGAGCGGTTATTACTTTCAATTAATAAAAAAGACCTTACATAAGGTTTTTTTATATAAAAAAGTGTCCAACCTTATAAAAGATATAGACACTATATGTTGGTTTCTGTATCTATATAGAATACAGAAAAGAATTATTAAGTTGTGAGGAGTTGTATTGTTTTGTAAAAAAGTATTTTAGAAAGAGCTATAAAAAGAACATTTGAAGAAAAAGAACTTGGTAGATACTGCAATCTGCAGTTGAGATTTCTTTTCAATTTCAAATCTTCTCTATTAGTATAGAAAAATTCCCTACACTATGCAAGTGGTACAGAGAACAAAACTGTGGATAACTTTTCTCCTTAAAATTATTAGATTTACTGATCAAGTAGTCGATATAAAATAATTCCGGTTGCAACAGAAATATTTAATGATTCCTTAATTCCGTTCATGGGAATTTCAAGAATATAATCAGCTTTTTTTAAAATATTTTTTGGAACACCATCAATTTCATTTCCTGGTATGAGAAGGATTTTGTCACTACCTCTTACTTTTAATTGTTTATAATCTATTGATCGTGAATCTTGTTCGAGGCATATAATTTTGTATCCTTGTTTTTTATACGAATTAATTATTGAAATTGGTTTTTCTTGATATTTCCAAGAAACAATTTCTTCTGCGCCGAGTGCTGACTTTGTAAAATCATCTCGCTTCCTCCCAAACCGATCAGTTGGTGTTGGGGTAATTCCTGAAAGGATTATTTGCTTGATTCCAACAGCGTCTGCTGTTCGGAAAATTGCACCAACATTGGTGATACTTCGAATATCGTTTAATAATATTATACATTCAGGTATTTTGTTCTTTTTCTCTAAAGTTTTTGCTGACATACTCTTGTCATTATACATAAAATGTGTATAATGTGGATAGTTTGCGTTCGTAGCTCAGTCGGTAGAGCACCTGCCTTTTAAGCAGAGGGTCGTAGGTTCGATTCCTACCGGACGCACATAATTTGACTCTGTTGATGAATTTTCAATTTATAAAGAGACAAGAATAAAATATATAAATCATTAAATCAACAAAAAACACCAACGTGAAGGTGTTTTTTGTAATACTATTAAATTTTGAAAAAGCCGATTCGTTCTGTATTGGTGGACTTCGATATGAATTTTATAAACCGATTAGCTACAGAACTGCAGTATTTGGTGTGGGTTTTGAAGGGAGACTATGAAACTAGTTCAAATCTTTAGTTTTTGAATTATTTAATAACTTATAACCAATCAAGCAAATTATGTCTGCAAAAATAATGATAGCTAGTGTGGTAATAAGAAAGATTTCCTGAAAGAATATACTGAAATTAACACTTGGAATAAATAAGCTAAAATAAATAATATGGATTAGTGACGCTATAAAAGTCCAAGTATATGCTTTTTTAGTAGAACCAAGTTTTTGTTTTAAGAGATTAAACAACAGTACACTATATACAACAAGAGCGAGCATTATACTTCCAATAATAAACCAGTTTGTGTAGTGTAATGTTTTTGGTTCAGGGAGTATATAGAATATCCACACTTCAAATAATATTTTTGATAATCCTGTAAGAACTGGTAGTGTAACTAGAAATAGTTCAAAACGGGTAAGTTTTTTGAGAAATGCTTTCATAGTTTTATTTTATCATAATAATAGTGCTCCCGATAGGAGTTGAACCTATAACCTTACCGATAGAAGCGGTGTGCTCTATCCATTGAGCTACGGAAGCAAGAAGAAACCATTAAATCAGAATTTCTTCATTCGTAATATTCACAACATTCACATGTTCACTGTCTGTTTTTTAACTGTTTTATCAGGTATTAGAGGGACTCAGAGAAATCGTCCCAGTTTTTCAATGAACCTTCATAGGAATAATTATCTTTTTTGAATATTTTCCATCCATTTGGCCCGTCTGGGATTACAATACCCCCGTGTACTTTCTTCTTACCTTTTAACCATTGGTACAATGCATTTGATTTTTCTGCAGTATCTGGATCGGTTGCGGTCATTCCTGATTTTGTATCAACAATCCATAACCCATCATTGGTCCAAATAAACCAGTCTGGGTAAAACAATGCATCCTTTGAAAAATTCATTGAGTGATAATCAATTCCTAGTGCATCTGATCCGCTGTCACCATTTTTTAACCAGTAATTAACGGATCGATGATTTTCTAAAAATTCAATGAAATTCTTTTCGTTTTCTGGAAGCTTATCTGAAATAAAACATTTTTCTGTGGCACATTTTTTGTACTGAGAATTTTCTACATAATTCCCTGGGTAATACACTATAGGTGCTGGAACCATAAGGTTTTCAATACGTTTTTTTCGTGCTTCACGTTCACCGACTTCTTTATCACGAATTGGTCGATATTCAGAAAGTGATTTTTCTAAAATACCTCGCAATATTCCATCTACCGAAACCATGTCTTGAACAATCAATGCATAGATATCTTTCCGGGGTAGTTGTAGGTAAGTTGTAAAAAATATATTCAACGCTGTTTTTACTTTACCCCATGATCGTTCTGGTGCAAACTTCTTTAATTCATCAGTTTGTTTTGCAATAAAATCAAAGCAGATCAAATTATATAATCGCTCAATGTCGTGTTCTGACATTTTCATACTATGAACAGTTCCTTCATCCAATGCTTCGGTGATAAAATCATCATAATTATCAAGCTCTATGCCTGTAATCCAAGATGATTCAACATATGCCGATTCCGCATTAAAACCTCGTCCAGATAGTATTTTTGAGGCTTTTAGAGGGTCTTTTATACCGAGTTCAGATTCTGCAACCTTGAAAAAGGTTTTCTGGAAGCTATCCCCAAGATCGTTATAGTCTGACCGACTCATCAGTGTTGTAGGTAGTTCATATACAGGAACTAAATCTTTTCGAACTGACGAAACATCACTTAATCGCAACGAAGGGTCGGTAGTAGATTTTAACTCAGTAAGTACTTTATTTCTTTCATAATTAGTATACAAATATCCACGATTTAAAGCGGTAATCGGGTAATATTTTGCTTCAGGCATTCGTAAAATACGACCGACTGTTTGTATACCAAAACTACCACCATCTGTCTCTCGGAACATTACCAATACACCAGCTCGTGGACAATCCCATCCTGTTGCAGCGGCTTGTTTAAATAATAAAAATTCAACATGATTAGTATTGTTTTCAACATCTTCAAGATTTAACTTTATTTTATCTCTCCATATTGCAATATTGTCTACTGAAACACCTTTTTCTTGTAGATATTCAAGTACGATAGTTTCTTTGGTTTGAGAATCTACTTCTTTACTTTTCTTATCATCATTTGGTAACTGTATTAAGACAAGTGGATTTATATCAACCCCTAATTCGTTATAATATTTTTTAAGTTCCAATCTTTTATTATAAGCAAGTTCAATTAATGCATGGTCTCGATCTATTTCTTTTTTTGTAATAGTATCCAAGTCTTGATCTGTCTGAAAGATTATTTTTTCTTTGATTAAACCTGCCTGTACAACATCATTATGAGAAACTTCCACGTTCACAGCTTGCTTTGGAGTTGCGGAAACTCTTATGATTATTCGAGGATGAATTTCGTTGATAATATCTTGCGATAAAACAGACTTCCCACCCAAATGATCTTCATCAATAATTACAATAGTTTGGATACCCTTATCATGCGTATTAGATAAATACTCATCAAAAGTATAACCTGTTTCTCCACTAACCCCACGAAGTTTCCGAGTCTCTTCCTTTTTTGCACGTAATACTTCCCAATTGATAAAGAGAATATCATTGTTGTTCATGGACCCAGTTTGAATATGCGATTTATCCACCAGATTTAATTCGCTGGCTCCGTCATAATACTTGAACAGTTTTTCTTTACTCTGCATTTCCAATCCTTTTGGTGCGAGCCAAATATATGCACGCTTCGTCTCACCAATACGGGGATCATTCGTGAGATCACGCAAAAATTGAGCCATCATGACTGTTTTCCCAGATCCTGTTGGCGATTTAAATACAATTTCAATATGATTATTTTTTGTTTTCCACTCGAAAATAAACCGTTCCTTTAAACGATTGATTGCGTTTTCTTGAAATTCTTTTAAAACAATCATAAATGTTATAGGTTATTTATTTCCCGATACACTGCCAATATTGGTTCTGGGATATCGAGTACCGCAATATGTGGATAATCAGATAGCTCACTTGCGTATTCGTTTTTCGACCAACTGAACACATACAGTTTTACAGGCACATCATATGAACCTAGTTCTGTAATCAGTTTATGTAATTTTGTTTTGTCTTCACTAAAATACACTGCTGTGGATTTATCGTGTTCACGGAATATTTGCCAATGGTCCGTATGTGCAACCTCTTCAAATGTATTTTCTTTGAGTGCCAGCAGTCCACCTACACGATAGGTTAAGGCAAGTTTTTTATCGTCAGTTACTCGAGATATTTTTCCTACATCGAATAATTCTGTTTTAAAATATCGTAAATTTCCTCCCAAACCTGCTACTGGTTCACCTTTTTTATTTTTATACCCCTTCATGACCCGCTTTAATCGTTCATAGGTAACTTCTTCACAGATATTGTTTTCATTATTGGTGCAAAGTATAAATTGCCTATTTCCACCATCCTCTTTATTTAATTCCATGACTGCATGACCAGTGGTTCCTGATCCAGCCATGAAGTCTAAAATAACCTCATTTGCTTTTGTTGATATTTCTAAAAGATATTTAATTAACAAAGTTGGTTTTGGGTTTGAAAATGATTTTTCACCAAATAAGTCATTTAATTCTTTTGTTCCGTGCAGACTTTGTGCGATAGTGATAATACTAGCTGGCTTAACCATGCCATCACGATCATTTTCATATTGTTTTTTATGAACACTCCATTGTCCATCTTTATTTTTTTTAAACACAATTCTATTATCATTTTTTAATTCTAAAAAAGTACTCTCAGCACAAATCCATTGCGTTTCTATTTTACGACCATCAGGGCATTCAATTGGATAAATAAGTGTTTTTCTATAATCTAGCCAAGATTTTAAAGGACTTAATAAATATTTTCCTCTTTCTGAAATATGTTCATCTGTGTATTTAAAAGAATTTTTTTGTTTATCATTTCTATCAATTAAAAAACTATTAGTTAAGGATTTATTTTTTCCATAACATAAAATATATTCGTGAAAATCAAGAAAATATCCACTATGTTGACCACCAGAATTTTTCTTTTGCCAGATTAATTCTGCTATAAAATTATCTTCACCAAAAATTTCATTCATCAAAATACGAAGTT
>CALMMZ010000165.1 GCA_937868685.1 uncultured bacterium
TCGAGCGCATGATTGTTTATCACACCAAGGAATTGCAAAAGAAATTTCTGGACTTTTAGGATTAACTTTTAAAAAAAGTATTTATCCAAATATTGAGAGTGTATCAACACAATTATCGGTGGATATTGAAACTGATTTATGTAGACGGTACATAGGACGAATTATTCGTAACATAACCATTACAGAATCTCCAGAATGGATGAAATTATACCTAGAGTCAATTGGTCAAAAATCAATTAATAATATTGTAGATGCGACTAATATTGTTATGTATGATTGTGGACAACCGACTCATGCTTTTGATGTGCAAGAAATGGATAAAGAAAAAATCATAATAAAAACAGTGGATTCTGAAACAGTTATTACAACGCTTTCAAATGAGGAAAAAACATTGCAATCAGGTGAAATGATTATTTCTGATGGGATAAATAACTTGGCAATCGCAGGGGTAAAGGGAGGAAATCATGCAGAAGTAAATACAAAAACTACTGATATATTAATCGAAGTTGCAAATTTTGATCCGACAACAGTACGGAAAACTGCTCGTCGACTAAACATTCTAACGGATTCTGCAAAGCGATTTGAAAATGAATTAACTCCAGAAATAGCGGAACAAGCAATGCAGCAACTTTCTGTATTAATAAAAGAAATTTGCCCCGATGCAATTTTTGAGGATATTGTTGATATGTATCCAAAACCTGCTCAGCAAGGTTATGTACAATTTACTATTGAATATATTGCTCAAAAATTAGGAGTTGAAATTGATTCTGAAACAATTACCGAAATTCTCACTCAATATCGATATAAATTTGCAGAGGAAAACGAAACTTTTACCGTAGCAATTCCATTTGAGAGAATTGATATTATTGGAGCACACGATATGATAGAAGAAATTGGGCGTGCGTTTGGGTATAACAATATTCCTGCGCAATTACCAAGGTTTGATCAAAAAACTATTATTCATTCTGAGTATGCAAAAATTCTTGCAATTAGAAATGATCTAATACAAAAAGGATATCACGAAACAATGACCTATTCATTCCGTAAAAAAGGGAATTATGAAGTCGCTCGAGGTCCTGTTGGAAAATCTGCATTGCGGAAAAATTTGACTGATGGATTAACAGAATCATACGAACTCAATCGATTGAACAAAGACTTCTTGGAAATTGATGATATGCAAGTTTTTGAAATTGGAACTGCTTTTGAAAAAGAAAGCGAAGTTTTCCATGTTGCGTACATTGATAAAAAGCAAAGTAAAGAAATGACTTTGGATGCGTATATTCAAGAAAACAATTTATCTGTTTCCAATGAATATATATTACCAGAAATTAAAATTGATAAAGAATTTATTCCATGGGTTGATTACCCATGCATGAGTCGAGATATTGCTGTTTGGGTTCCAGAAGGAATTTCATATGAAACTATTCAAGAAATAATCACGATAAATGCAGGAGAATTTTTAACTAAAGGTCCACGACTGTTTGATACTTTTTCAAAAAATGAAAAGACTTCATATGCATTTCGTATGGTGTTCCAAGCAAAAAATCGAACTCTTACTGAGGAAGAGGTTACAATTCCAATGCAAAAAATTACCGAAAAATTTACTGAGCAAGGCTGGGAAGTAAGATAGGTACCATAAGGTTTAAAAAAGTTACTTTTTCTTGCATTTTTTCAAAAATCATGTAAAGTATATCTATTATGACAACAATTTCAGCAAATATTCGAAATGCTTCTGACAAATTAGAAACAATCCGTTCTGCGGGGAATATTCCAGCCGTAATATATGGAGTAGGGATTTCAGAGCCAGTACATGTTTCAGTAGAACGAGAAGCTTTCAAAAAAGTATGGAAAGCGGCAGGAGGATCTTCTCCAATTACTCTTTCGGTTAATGGTAAAAATTTTGATACATTAATTCATGATTTTCAAATTGATCCGAGAACTGACAATGTGATCCATGCAGATTTTTTAGCACTTGATAAATCTACCAAAGTAACCGTTAATGTAGAATTAGAATTCGTAGGAATTTCTCCTGCAGTAAAATCAGGAATGGGAACACTTGAAAAGATGCTCCACGAAATCGAAGTTGAAGCACTTCCTGTAGATCTTCCAAAAAATATTGAAATTGATATTGCAAAACTTGAAAATATTGGTGATAATATTCAAGTAAAAGATCTTTCAGTTTCTTCAAAAGTAGAAATTAAAAATGATCCAGAAGATATTATTGTAGTAATTACAGGACTCCAATCAGAAGTAGAATCAGCTGATGCAGATCTCACTTCAATTGAAGTTGAGCAAAAAGGTAAAAAAGAAGAGGATGCAGAATAATAAAAATCACCTTGAAGGGTGATTTTTTGTTATGTGGATAACTTTGTTTTTAATTGAATAATAATGTGATACAATGAAAAGTATATGAAAAAATTTTTACCATTAGAAATTATCGGAATAATGATATTTTCAATACTTGTTCCTGTTTCGATTGTCTCGGCACAAGTTGCTCAACCTAATGTTTGTTCTACAGCTTCTTCTTCTGACCTAAAGTCTATGTGTAATGATTTCAAGACATTATGTTCAGATATTAAAAATGATACTCAGAAAAATAATTGTTCAGCACTTAAAAAAGAAATAGAAGGGTTTGCTAAAGATGAAAAAGATTTAAACGAACAAATTGCAACATCTGGAAAACTTTCAAAAGAAGTCGCAATGCTTACTGCAGAAATTAATAAGAAAAAAAGTGATATTGCAGTAAAAAATAAAACACTTCAACAACTTGCAGGTCAAATTACAGAAAAAAAGAAAACTATTCAATCGCTTGATGAAAAACGACAAAATCAAGAAACTAGCTTAGCTCAAATCCTCAGAAAAAAACACCAATTCGATGACTATTCTTTTGCGGAAATGTTCCTTTCACAGAGTTCTCTTTCAAGCTTTTTTGAAGGAGTTGATCAATTAGAAGTAATTAATAAGGGAATTCAAGATTCATTAGGAATAGTAAAAAAAACGAAACAACAAACAAACAAAGAAAAAGAAACTCTCGAGGAACGCCGTAATCGAGAAAATAATTTAAAATATGAACTCGAAAATCAAAAGAAAAGTGTAGAAACTACACAAACAGAAAAAAACAAAACACTTCAAGTGAGTAAAGGGCAAGAAGCAAATTATCAGGCAGTACTCAAAGATCGTCAAAAAAGAATTAGCCAAATCAGATCTGCATTGATTCAATTCCAAGGTTCTGGTATTTCAAGTAAATCTATCTCATTTGGTCAAGCATATGATTATGCAAAACTTGCTTCACAAAAAACAGGACTTGACCCAGCGTTTGTTCTTGCAATTATGCAACAAGAGTCAGGATTTGGAAATAACGTTGGAGGGTGTTACATAACTGATCTTACAACAGGAAATGGGGTAGGTATTCAATCAGGAACAGTATATGAAAAAGTTATGGGATCTGGAAGTTTGTCATTTTTTGAAACAATTACAAGAGAGTTAGGTTTAGATTGGAAAAAAACCCCAATTTCTTGTCCAATTGATATCAAAGGAGTTGGAACAGCTACAAAATATTATGATGGACGTGGGTATGGTGGTGCTATGGGGTATACACAATTTATTCCAAGTACGTGGGTATTGGTAAATGAACGAGTAAAACAAAATCTTGGTATTTCAGTTGCTAATCCGTGGAACCCAAGAGACGCAGTGATGGCAACAGCAGTATTCGTTTTAGATAAAGGTGCTATAGGGGATGCTGCTAAAAACTATAATGCATATTATAATGCTGCGTGTAAATATTATGGCTCATGTTCAAATTACGCAACGTCGGTAATGAACAAAGCAACAATAATTAGACAAACAATCAATCAGTTAGAACAATTGAGTCAATAATATATTAAAATCTTGCAAATTTAGTCAAATAGTGCTATATTGTATTCATTATGAAAAAAGACATTCATGCACAAAACTATCGTCCTGTCGTGTTCGTTGATGCGAACAATGGTTCAATGTTTTTAACTGGTTCTACTATTGCAACCAATGAAACAATAACATTTGAAGGCAAAGAATACCCAAAATATACCGTAGAAACTTCAAGTACTTCACATCCATTTTATACTGGACAAGAAAAACAACTTGATACTGCAGGACGAGCTGAAAAATTCAAAACTCGAGCTTCAAAAGCTGGAAAAAAATAAAAACATCCGAAAAGGATGTTTTTATTGATAAAATAAGGTTTTTCTGGTACTATATAAAATTATGGATATTGCAGAATTAAAACAAAATCCTCGTACTCAATATTACGCTCAGGAACTTGAGCGTGTTTTACAGCAACAAAAAGAAACCGAAGAAATGATTGCATCTGATCCAGATCTGGCAGAAGTTGCAAAAGAAGAATTAATAACACTTCAAGAAACTCAAAAAACAATTGAAAAACAAATTCAGGAAATTTTGGATAAAGAAAAAGAAGAAGAAGAATTCCCGAATGAAATTGTTCTTGAAGTTCGTGGTGGAGCGGGCGGGGACGAGGCAGCACTGTTTGCTTTTAATCTATCGGAAATGTATGAACGATATGCAGAAAAAATGGGATGGTCATGGAAAATCATTGATACATCGGTAAATGATGTTGGTGGATATAAAGAAGCTTCTTTTGAAATACGAGGACAGGATTGTTACAAATTATTACAATATGAAACAGGTGCACATCGTGTACAACGAATTCCCGCAACAGAAAAGCAAGGACGCATTCATACGAGTACCGCAACGGTTGCTATTATGCCAATTCGCAAGAAAATTACTATTGAATTAAATCCTGCAGATTTGGAATTCGAAATGTCGCGAGCAGGTGGAGCAGGAGGACAAAATGTAAACAAGGTAGAATCAGCGGTTCGTGTTATCCACAAACCGACAGGAATCTCATTCCGTTCTACCGTTGAACGATCACAACTTGCTAACAAGGAACGAGTACTTAATTTGTTGAAAGCAAAACTACAACAAATTCATGATGAAGCAGAATTGGCAAAACATTCATCAAATCGTAAAAATCAAGTAGGGACAGGTGATCGATCAGAAAAAATCAGAACTTATAACTATCCACAAGACCGTATTACTGATCATAGAATACGTCAAAACTTTTCAAATATTCCAAGTATTATGACAGGGAATATTGATAAGATTTTACAGGCACTTGCTGATGCAGAGAGTTTTGAAGATGGGGAATAAAAACACACTAATGACTATTAGTGTGTTTTCCATTTCTTGAAGAAATTTTTTATGGGTTTTGGATCAATAATTATTTTAACTAATCCCATAATTAGTAATATTGGACTTGCGAATAATCCTCCTGCAAATAATTTCCAAGAATAAGCAAGGTCAGTTTTCTCGTGAACAAAGTAGGTTATAATTACAGCTACCACGATCCAAATTATTACAGAAATTAATACGATAATAATATTTTTATTCATTTGTTTCGTTTTTTATAAAATAGTTAAAAAATACTGTTTTGTCAAATCATTGTAATAAGACTGACAAAAAGATGTTTTTTTGATATTATAAAATTATGAATAATTATCTCCAAGAAATCGGGCGTTATTTTTCTGATTCGAATAGTTCCGAACACTCATATCGTACAACTTTCGAAAATTATCTGAAGGAGATTTTTCCTGCAAAAGATGGATATTTCACTCAACAAGATCAAAAAGCGATTAACGGGAATAAACCAGATTTTGTAATTTTGAAGAACAAAGTTCCTGTTTTGTATATTGAAGTAAAAAAGGTAGGTGAAGATCTTGATAAAATTGAAAAATCAAACCAAGCTGATCGCTATTTCGGGTATGACAATCTAATTATCAGTGATTATATAGATTTTAGATTTTTTAGAAATGGTCAAAAATACAGTGAAAATATTGCACTTGCCAATATTGATAAAAAGTCTCGAACACTTACTCCAGAAAAAGATTTAGAAACACTTTCTCGTGCAATTACTGATTTTGTACAAGAACATAAAGAGCCAATCAAAAGAGGTAAACACCTCGCTCAAATCATGGGAGGGAAAGCGCAACGTATCCGAGACAATGTGATTGATATGTTGGAATCAGGAAAAGATAGTTATGATGATCTGGTAAAAATGCAAAATGTAGTTCGTGAAAACCTAATCAGTAGTTTAGATAATAATGCATTTGCAGATATGTATGCACAAACACTTGTATACGGATTATTTGCCGCACGATATAACGACGAAACTGCAGATGATTTTTCTCGTATTGAAGCTCGTGAATTAGTACCGAAAACAAACCCATTCCTCCGGTCGTTTTTTGATCATATCGCAGGAACAACATTTCCTGACAGACTTCGTTATATTGTAGACGAGCTTTGTGAAGCGTTTTCGCACGCTGATGTACATAAACTCCTCACTGATTTTTATGCAACAGAAAAAGATCAGAAAGATCCCATTATTCATTTCTATGAAGACTTTTTGCGTGAATATGATGCAAAGAAAAAAATGGACATGGGGGTTTTCTACACACCACAGCCTGTGGTGCAGTTCATTGTGCGTGCGGTGGATAGTATTTTGAAATCAGAATTCGGTCTTGCGAAAGGCTTGTCTGATACAACGAAAATTTCACTTGATGAAAAATATACAGATCCAAAAACTGGCAAAGAAAAGAAAATCCAAAAAGAATATCATAAAGTCCAAGTGCTCGATGTTGCAACAGGAACGGGGACATTTTTGAATGAGGTAATTCATCATATTCATAATGATTTTAAAGGACAAGAAGGTCGATGGTCGTCATATGTAAAAAA
>CALMMZ010000166.1 GCA_937868685.1 uncultured bacterium
AAATGTCGGATAAAAATTTTTCTTCTTTTTTTAAAAGATTCAAAAAATCTTCCGAGAAAAAATATTTCTCGTGAAGCAACCAAATAACTGTGATAGATCTACTATCATTAAAATTCCCCCTAAGTGTTTCAATAATCTCCTCTGTTATTAATTTTTTACTCATACATTAATTTCTAATTATTGTATTGAAATAACAAAATAAGTCAAATTTGCAGAAACGAGATATTTTGCTACCATAATAAACAATATGCAATATCAATCATCAGAGTTCGAAAAACTTCTCACAATAGCCACAGAACATGCAGAGTCATATGTACATTATTCTGAATCTCAAGTAGAAAAAGGTGAACATTTGTTGAATAATCCAAAAATTGGAGAACGTGCATGGAGTATTCCCCAAACAACTGGAGAATTCTTGTACAAACTCATTACTCAAAACGGTTTACAAAACGGATTAGAACTAGGAACATCAATTGGATATTCTACACTCTGGGTTATATCAGCGCTGACAGAAAATAATCCAGATGCAAAATTAGTAACCATTGAAAAAAACGAAACCAAATCACAAATTGCACAATCTTACCTCTTCCCTACTTTTATACAAAATATTACTTTCCATACAGGACGAATTTTGGACTTTTTACCAAATATTCATAATTCATTTGATTTTGTTTTTATGGATGCAGATCGAGGAAATTATCAAGAATACTGGAAATATATTTTCCCGTTATTAAACAAAAAAAGCATCGTCATTATCGACAATGCTTCACGAGTACAAAAAAGTGTTCAAGAATTCCAAGAGACACTGACAAATGATCCAAGAATAAAAACACATTTACATGGTCTAGATAACGGATTATTGATAATTACCCTTGCAGGAAGTGGTTATACTGATATTCAAAATCTAGTAAATAATTAATTTTTTACTGTAATTAAAGACAGAAATTCCCTATTTCCATCTCCACCTAAAATTGGAGAATTAATAATTGAATTCATTACAAAACCATTTTCATGTAAGGTGGTTTTTATTTTTTCAATACTTTCTGTAATAACTTGATTATCTTTTACAATACCTTGCTTATTTAAAAACTCTTTACCAACTTCGAATTGTGGTTTAATCAATAGAATGATTTGAGTATTGTTTTTACAAAATTTTGACAATATAGGAATAATCGAATTAAGTGAAATAAAAGAAATATCAGCAACAATAATATCATAATTGTCACCATCAAAATTCCGAATATCTGTTTGTTCAAATACAGAAACATGAGAATTTGTTTTTATTTTCTCATGCAACTGATCTGTCCCAACATCCACGCAATCTATATGACTTGCACCATATTGCAATAAACAATCAGTAAATCCGCCTGTTGATGATCCAATATCCAAACACTTTTTATGATTCACATCAAGTGAAAATTCTTGTAAAGCATGTTCTAATTTTAATCCCGCACGAGAAACATACTTGACTGTATCAGTAATGGTGACTAAATTAATATCAAAATTTTCTGGAATTTCATGTGACGATTTTGTAATTACTTTTCCCATAACACAAACAGCTCCGTCTTTGATGAGGAGTTGTGCACGAGATCGCGACAGATTGAAATGATTTACCAAAAATTGATCAATTCTCATATTGCATACTATACATATTTTTTGTATAAAAAATAGCCAAGGAATAATTTCCTTGGCGTACTTTATACATTCTTACTCTTTTTTAATAATTTCAAGAAAGTGTAATATCTTTCTTGTCCCTTTCAAGAGAAAAGTTTCATCTTCTATATTCGGAATCATAAAATCAGAATCAAGCTCACCAGCATTTAATTCTATTGGAATTCTCTCAATTCTTTTTTTAATTTTTTCCAAAGTATCATTCGATCTCCCTCTCTTGAGAATTCTATCTTGATAGATGAATATATCATTTCCAGAATGGATAAAGAAAAATAAAACATCATCTCCAAGTATCCGCTTTAATCGAACAGCGCCATTCACGTCGATATCAAGGAGTAATATTTTTCCTTCTTGTTTTGCTCGATCAAATTCAGACTTTGGAGTTCCGTAATAATCTCCATATATTTCTTCATATTCAACTAACTCTCCAGCAAGTATTAATTTTTCAAATTTCTTTCTAGAAACCTGAACATAATGTATACCCTGAGTTTCTTGATTAGAAATATCTCGAGTACAGTATGACACTGAGCGAGTAAACAAATGTGGAAATTCTTTAAGTAGATAATCCACCACAGTTCCCTTTCCTCCACCTGATGGTGCGGAAATAATCATTGCTGTAATTTTCTTCATTTTTATTATTTTTATTTGATATAAAATATCACAGATTGAAATAATAGTCAATATATGCTATACATCTCTATATGAAAATCCTCGCAATTGAAACATCGTGTGATGAAACAGCAATATGTTATTTAGAATTGAATTCTGATCAAGAAAACATTCAAGTAATTATTCAGCACAACATCACTCATACCCAATTAGAACACATCGAATATGGAGGTGTTTTTCCTGCGATTGCAAAACGAGAACACCAAATCAATCTCCCAATTATTCTCGAACAAATTATGCAAAACCAAGAAATCCCAGACTATATTTGTGTAACCAACGGACCAGGACTCGAACCAGCATTATGGTGCGGAATTACCTTTGCTCAAGAATTAGGAGAAAAATGGAACATTCCCGTTATTCCTGTAAACCATATGGAGGGACATATTCTTTCAATTCTTGTACCTGATGTTTCTCCCTCTCCTAATCAGGAGAGGGTTGGGGTGAGGTTTGAATTCACTATCCCCCAAAATCCTTTCCCTCTCCCAGCACTAGCGCTCCTTATTTCTGGTGGACACACTGAATTGGTATCAGTAAAAAATATTGGCAACTATGCAATCATTGGAAAAACTCGTGATGACGCTGTCGGTGAAGCTTTTGATAAAGTTGCACGAATCCTCGGACTCCCTTATCCAGGAGGACCTGAAATTGCAAGATTAGCGAGTCAATATTCTGAACACATTCCAAAGATTGAAAACCTCCCTCGCCCCATGCTCCACACCCCTGATTATGATTTTTCATTTTCAGGATTAAAAACAGCAACACTCTATCTATCTCAAGACATTACCAAAGAACACGGAACAATTCCTGATGATTACAAAATCAGTATTGCACACGAATTTGAACAAGCAGCAGCTGAAGTAATTACTAAAAAAACAATGAAAGCATTAATTGGTACAGGATCACGAACACTGATTATTGGAGGTGGTGTTTCTGCAAATAAAACCATTACTCAATCATTAATACAAAAAGCACAAGAAATCATTCCAAGAAAAAATATTCATAAACCAAGTAAAGAGCTCACCGGAGATAATGCTCTCATGATTGGACTTGCAGGATATTTTAAAATTATTCGAGACAAACAA
>CALMMZ010000167.1 GCA_937868685.1 uncultured bacterium
TCAACCATACTATGGAAACATTCTTTACAACCAAGCTCTTCACATTTATTGTAACATATTTTATAAAATATATAAAAAAAGTGTATAGTATCATACATAGAAAATATATATATATATATATATATATATTATTTTTTCCAACTTCTCAGTACACTGTATATACGATATACTGTTAAGGTATGGAAAACCCTTTTAACTTTCTCAAGAAAAAATATAATAATTTACACACCGCACCTGAGGTGCAAAAAGCTGCAGAACGCACGGAATTTCGCACGGGTGAAAAAGTCTCAGAAAATCCCGAGGAGCGAATCGGGAACTATCTCAATCGATTCAAGGAAATTTTAGATCGTCCAGACCCAGAAAAGCGCGCGATGGGTATTGAGGCATTGAAACGCGTACTTCACAAACAACTTATTATTAAAGATGAACATATTCCGCTTGAATATTTTCTTGAACAAGAAAGAACTATTGCGGAACAACAAGGTCATGGTCGTCCAGAACCAACAGATAATTGGAAAGAGTCAAAAATCCAAGAAGTCAAAAAAGGACAGGAACGATCGCTCGATGCATGGATTGATTATTTGTCATCACCTGATGCAATGTACCCTGACTGGGCAAAATATTGGGCGTTTCGTTCAATGACCCAGATGGGTGGATATAACAAAAAAGAGAAAAGGTTTACAAGGAGAACCGAACAATCATCGCAACCGTTTCCGACACTCAATATTGCATGCCTCGCAAAAACAATTGATATCATTCAACGCCAAGTTGCCATCACGGGACTTCCTAAAAACGATCCAGAACGCATCAAGAAAGAAAAAGACCTCATGTATACCCTCAATCATGATACTGTCTATCGTGATCTGCTTTCTACAGAAAATTTTGCAAAACTATATCTGCACGCACTCGAGAAATTTGCTGGGATGTCATGGAACCATTTAGAAAATATTGCAGGACAATGGAAAGCCTACGAACACAATTCTGATCCGCAGGAATTATATGATTCATTACAAGGATACCCACTCGAATGGTGTACCGCAGGAAATATTGAAACAGCTCGAAACCAATTACAGGGCGGTGATTTCCATGTGTACTATTCTCAGAATGATCGTGGATTGTCCGTGATTCCGCGTATTGCGATTCGTATGGAGGGTGATACCATTGCAGAGGTTCGTGGTATCGAAAAAGACCAAAACATTGATCAATTCATCCAACCAATCGTTGATGAAAAATTGGATGCATTTGGTGATCGCGGAACCGCTTATTTGAAAAAGTCAGAAGACATGAAAAAAATGACCATAATTACGGAAAAACACCGTGCAGGCAGAGAACTCAATACTGCAGAATTACGATTTTTGTATGAACTTGATTCGCCGATTGAAGGATTTGGGTATCAAAAGGATCCGAGAATTACGGAAATTAGAGACGGGAGAAATGGTAAGTTAGATTTCATAACGCTCTATGATTTCAAACCTGAGGAAGTAGTGGAAAATATTACAGAGGTGAATGAGTATACAAAAGCTGTATATGATACTCATAATCATTACAGTAACCTATGGAATATGTCTTCTCATCATTTGCAGGAATTAGGTGAATTAGTTACTGAATCTAATATTCGTTTTTTCAATAGGGATTTTGCTGAGTATGTCAAGTTTACCAACCCAACCACCGTAAACTGGAACGAACTCATCAAAACCTCACAAGAACAAAAAGTAGTAAAAAACTCATTCACTCTCAACCAAGAAACCCTCAACTTGAATTTCGAAAACATGACCCCCTTCATTCCAGACACAAGTAAGTACATCGGAAAACCATATGGTGAAGTATTCGCAGAAATTATTAAACAATATGGTAAAACTCACTACATCCCTGGATTTGAATACCAACAGTGGTGTAGAGAAAACCCTGAAAAAATCCCACCAATCCTCAAAGAAAAAGACTCCAATGGAAACTATGTCTACTACTACACTCCTGGTACCGTGCTCGGACGGTTATGTGGACGTGCCGGATGGGGTCTGGAAGGGTGTCGAGTGGAATCGGAGCAACGATTGGGTTGAGAATGGCTGGCACGGCAGCGAACGTGTTCTCCTCCTGCCGCGAATTGCATCTTAACCATTGATTTCTTGTTTTGATATTTGTGGTTTGATCTTTGATATTTGTAGCGGAAATCAAAAATAAACCACTCTGCATGGCAGGGTGGTTTATTTTTGATTTTCTAACCAATCAAATACAGCAGTATTTGTAAGAATTTGAGTTACATAATTTACTACATTTTCTCTTTGAATTGATTCTTCTGAATACATTTCCATGAGCTTCGTAACTTCTGTATCAATTTTTTCTTGATCAGGTTTAATGGTGAATGTTTCTGCTATTTTTTCGAGAGTGAGTTGCATCTGAACTCTTTTTTCTGCCTGTTCTCGCCACTCAATTTTCATGTCTTCAATAGTTTTTCCTATATGATTAAGATATTCATCAAGTTTCATTCCATTCATAGAAAGATCATGCTTAAATTGTTCTGTCATTTTTTCAAGTTCAAAATCTACAATACTCACAGGAATATCATATTCACCTTTTGTAATAATTGCTTCAATGATAGCAATACGTCGTTTCTCATGTTCGTTGGCTTGTTTTTCTTTTTCCATATTTTCACGGAGCTGTTTCTCGAAATCTGCAATATTTGAAAATTTTCCAAGTGTTTTCACATAGTCATCTGTGAGCTCTGGTAGTTGGTCGTCTGGAATGTTCTGGTGATTATGGTCGTGATGTTCAACATTGTTGTCGTGCAATTGTTGATGGGCACGCATCTGACGGATTTCACGAATGGCATTTTCTACTTCAGTGTCAGTAACTACAGTCTGAATTGGTTTTTGGTTGTGCTCCTTGGCAATAGAAACAACATCACTGATTATCACGGTAGGCATTACGTCGGTAGTGATAACATACTCAACATCATTGTCTGGTGCCATTTTTGTAATATTGATTGTTGGTCGACTGATTGGTTGAATTTTTGATTGTTCAAGGATGGTTGGATAAGATTCGGTGAGTGCTCGATCGGCCATTTCTGCAAGAACCCCCATTTCTCCAACTCGTTCAAGAATTTTTAATTCTGGGGCGTGACCCTTACGGAACCCATCAATTTCTGTAGTTTCTTTTAATTCTTTGAGTACTTGCGATCGAAAACTGGTAACTTCTGCAATTGGAATGGTTACGGTAATTTCTACACGACTATTAGGGAGTTTATTTGATTTTATAGTGATATTTTCTGTATTCATGGTTGTTATAGTACCAGAAAAACTGATAAATGCAAAAATAATATAAATATATTGACTTATTATATTAAAATGGTATTTTCATATAAATTAAGTTGTTTGTCAAAAAATTAGTTTAGTGAAGAGAATTCTTTTTTTGGTTGTATGCTCTAT
>CALMMZ010000168.1 GCA_937868685.1 uncultured bacterium
TTCGGTAAATACACAATCATTGTATAGCCAAGCAATCCAATACCAATAATAAAAAAAATAAATGTTCCAATTATATAGAATATATTTTTAGTTGTTCCTGCGGTTTGTATTTTTTTTATTTCATCTTGAACTCGAGCTTCTGCAAGTAATTCTGATATTACATTTCCTTGGTATCCAGCAATGCTCTGAGCTTTTGCCGATTCGAAAGTGGTGACTCCGGGAACAATTGATTTCATAAGCTCTTCTCGCCTCAGTTGTTCTTGTTGTTTTTCGTAAATTATCGCTTTTTCAGAGTCTTCTGATTCAATAGTTCTAAAAAAAGTATCTAACTTATTAAGTAAATCAGGTTCTTGTTCTTCGTTAAAATGGTTTTGTCCTTGGAGTGGGATTTTTTGTCCAGGAAATTGCTCTGCAAAATGTTCAGAAAGAAATGGTTCTATATAAGGATCTTTTGTATTCCAAATATGAATAACCTGTTTTACTGCTTGAGTAATTATTGACCAACGAAGTGGTGCTCCGAGGAATGTTCCTGCAATAGAAGTAAAGACTTTATGGCTTGGTTTTTGAGAACATCCCGCAACGCTGATATATGCCCGAATGGGATTTGGTAAGTTTTCAAACACCTTGATCGCAAGTAGAGACCCGATACCGTGACTAATAATAATGGTGTCGTTAGTAAAGTTTTTAATATATGGCTCAACTGCCTTCAACCAGAAAGTCATCCCCTGCTCTGCTCCAATTGGTAGCTCAGGTGTAATGAGTGTATAATCTTTAGGAAGGATTGACTGAATTGATTGATACCAAGACTGTGTTGGACTTGAAAATGCATCATGAAAAATAATTACTTGTTTCATATTCATTATTATTTAGTATACTCTGTTTTTAAAATAAAAACACCCTAACCCGGTGTTTTTATTTTAGTCCAATTTTTTTAGTAATAGTGGAATATGTATCAAAGTTTTTTTTCTTGAGATATCCAAGTAATTTTCGTCTCTGCGCAACCATCATAATGAGTCCACGTCGAGAATGAGTATCTTTTTTGTGAAGTTGTAAGTGAGCGGTAAGTTGATTGATTTGTTCACTTAAAAGAGCTATTTGAACTTCAGGAGAGCCTGTATTTTTATCAGATCCGCCAAAGTTTTTCACAAGAGTTGCTTTTGTTTGTTTCGTTAACATATTTTTTATTGTAGCATATATAGAATATTAATGCAAGTTATTCAATAATGGCGATATTATAGGTTAATGTGTTCAATATATTCTAGTTTCCTTATATTTTTTGTAGCTGTGTCAATTGTAATTCCGATTCCATCTATTTGCCAAGGATTGTTTATTGGAATATGTTTTGTATGGAGATAGTGATAAATAGTTCGGACTATTTTTTTAAGCTTTTGAGGCGTAATATTTTGGAATGAATT
>CALMMZ010000169.1 GCA_937868685.1 uncultured bacterium
AGCCCGAATGATTACCAAACAAAATACTTTAGATAGTATTTTAGGAAGATAAAAATATGATCACTACAAAAAACATTACCAAAATATTTAAAAATGGATCTGTAGAGACACAGGTTCTTAAGGGTATTTCACTCCAAATTCAGTCTGGAGAATTTGTTGCGATTATGGGAAAATCTGGAGCAGGGAAATCAACACTATTATATCAATTAGGACTTCTCGATCAGCCAACAAGTGGATCGGTAATTATCGACAACCAAAATACTACCGAACTTTCAGAAATTGAACAAACAAAATTTCGACTAGATCATTTAGGGTATATCTTTCAAGATTATGCGCTTGTTCCAGAACTTACTGCTCTTGAAAATGTTATGATACCACTTCTCATGCAGGGAAAATCTACCGATGAAGCTACAAAAATTGCTCGCACATCATTGGAACGAATAGGGCTCAGCCATCGGGAAAATAATTTACCGAGCCAATTATCAGGAGGAGAACAGCAACGAGTTTCTATTGCTCGAGCAGTGTCACATAATCCGAAAATTTTATTTGCGGATGAACCAACGGCGAATCTCGATACCGCATCAAGTGAGTCAGTAATAGAAATTTTTAAAGAACTTCATAAGAATGGACAAACAATTGTTATGGTAACACATGAACCAGAGTATGCCGTGCATTGTGATCGAGTAATTACTGTTGTAGATGGAAATATTATTTAGATAAAAATATACTACCTTTATTTGCAAAAAATAGAAAAATCAGTATACTACTATTTTGTAGAGTATACTATGCGTGATTAGCTCAGCTGGCTAGAGCATTCGACTGATACTCGAAAGGCCCCAGGTTCGAATCCTGGATCACGCACTATAAAAAATCATCTTCTAAGATGATTTTTTTGAAAAAATTTGATATACTTAACATGGCTCTGTATTATTAATTAATTTATATATATTATGAATCACGGTTTTTCAATATCATCAGCAATCAGTCAATCTTGGAAATTAATGAAAACCCATTATAGGTTTCTCATTCCTGCTGTAATACTTTCTGGAGTTATTACAGGAATTATGCAACTCCTCTCTACAAAAACAGAACACATGGTGATCGCTTCACTTATAGTTACTGTTATAAGTATTATAGTAAGCCTTGCATTAACAGTTGGTTGGACAAATGTTATTTTGAAATTAATTCGAGGAACATCACAAGAGTGGCAAGATTTCAAAATACATCCTAAAATTTGGGGGAAGGTATTGCTTGGGCAAATGATTATAATTATTCCAATAGTTATAATTGCGATAGCGATTTTCATGCTTGTATTCTTTTCTCAAAATCTAATACTCTTTTACTTAGGTATTATAATAGTCATCATTGCATTAATTTATACTCTAGTGAAATTTATGTTTCTTACCACGGTTGCCATTGATTATCAAGAGTTAGGAATTATAAATCTTCTAAAAAAGGCTGGAAAAATGACTAAAGGTCAGTTCCTAGATTTACTTGGATTTGTTATTATAATAACCCTTATAAATATTGGAGGTATATTTTTCTTATTCGTAGGACTCCTTATTACTATTCCACTCACTACAATTGCAAAAATTGTAGTATATGAAAAAATTAATAGTAAAACAGTAAGTGAATAAAACTTGAATATATTTCTATAAAAACACCGATTCTAAGGTGTTTTTATATTTACTAAAGTTATCCACAGTTTCATAAAACGTTGCACTTGTATTTCATGGTGGGATAGTATATTATTGAAGTGGGATGAAGTGGGATATTTCATCTCGTAATTATATATGCTTCTCGGAGAATATCGACACACGTTAGATAGTAAAAGCCGAATGTCTCTTCCTGCAAAAATGCGGAAAATACTCGGTAAAAAAATAATCATTACGCGAGGTCTCGATCGCTGTCTTTCGGTGTATTCTTTTGCAGAAGGAAAAAAGTACCTCGAGAGCTTGGAACACTTTTCAGACCATCAAGCAAATAACCGTGCGTTTAATCGGTTTATGTTGTCAGGTGCTACAGAAACTGAAGTTGATTCAGCAGGGAGAATCCTTATTCCAGATTTTTTAAAACAAGAAGCTAATTTAGAGAGTAAAATTGTTATTATTGGTGCAAGAAATCGTTTAGAACTTTGGAATGAGGAAAGTTGGATAGCGTATTTGAAAAAGGTTGAGTCTGAAATTGAATCACTTGCAGAGACATTACCAACATCATAATTTTTTTACTTATGATTCCACAATCAATTCACATTCCTGTTTTATATCAAGAATCAATCGACGCGCTCAATATAAAAGCAGATGGTGTGTATGTTGATGGAACACTGGGCGGTGCAGGGCATGCGTTCGGTATCGCAAGTCAGCTATCATCAGAAGGTATTTTTATTGGATGCGATGTTGATCACGATGCGATCTTACGAGCAAGCGAAAAACTTGCATCGCTGTCATGTAAAAAACATTTTATCCATAATAATTTTCGTAATTTAAAACATATTTTGGATCAATTGGGAATTATCGGAGTTGACGGAGTTTTACTTGATTTTGGTTGGAGTAGTTTTCAGATTGCTGATCCAGAACGAGGATTATCGTTCACACAAAACGGACCACTCGATATGAATCTCTCAAAAGGCTTATCAAATGATCGCCTTACAGCATATGAAATTGTTAATTTTTGGAATGAAGAAACACTTGCTGATATTTTTTATGGATATGGCGACGAAGTGAAAGCTCGAACAATTGCTCGATATATTGTAAATATTCGCAAAGAACAACCAATCACCACTACACATCAATTAGCCGACGTGGTAATCAATGCAATATTCCCAAAAAGAGTATCAGCATCGAAACCTATTACATTCAAGATTCATCCTGCAACAAAAGTTTTTCAAGCATTACGTATTGCTGTAAACGATGAGCTTACTGTAATCACTGAGGGATTGCATGCTGCAATAGAACGTCTCATGCCGAAAGGTCATCTCGCAGTAATTACTTTCCATAGTGGCGAAGATCGTATTGTTAAACAGATCTTCAAATCATATGCCGAACAAGGCATTGTAAATTTGATAGTTAAAAAACCAATCATTCCTCAACTGTTAGAGATACAACAGAATCCACGATCACGCAGTGCAAAGTTACGCATTATTGAAAAAAATAACCCTACATCATTTGTATGAAAACTCAAATTTCTTCCATTTCAAAATCATTTAAAACACGGGTATGGGTGACACGATTTTTGATTGTGGGAATTTTTTCTTGTGTTGTTGGATATATGTCACTTATGGTTTCGATTACTTCATTTATCCGTGAACGACAAGAAATGCGTGATACTATTCGAAAAACGCAAATTGCTATTTCAGATTTAGAAGTTCGTTATTTTGAATTTGCACAATCTATTGACAAAAATGCTATTGCTGAACTTGGGTTTGTAAATAATACAGTTCCTATTTTTGCTTATACAAATCCAGAAAATGCAACTGTAGCATTTTTACGATAAACTTCTAGACTAGAGAAGTTTTTTGTTATACCTTGTTTTATAATTTTCTTTGTATATG
>CALMMZ010000170.1 GCA_937868685.1 uncultured bacterium
CCATTTGCAATAAGGAAATTAATTGCATATCCATCAGCTACTTCTTTTATTTCTCCTACCTTCCCTTTTCCTTTTAAGTTTTTAATAAATAAAATTTTCATAATTATTTATAGATCAAATTATTTACGACCTTTTATTATTTTAAATGCCTTATTAAATATTGGGTCTTGATTTTTCTCACTTGGTTTTTCATTAACTATAAATTTTGGAGTTATTCCTTTTTCAGAAATAGAAATACCATTTGGGGTAAACCATTTTGCAACAGTTACTTTTAATGATGACCCATCTGGTAATGATATAAGTTCCTGCACTGACCCTTTTCCAAAAGTTTGAACACCTACAATATCTGCTACTCCATGTTCCGCCAGTGCTCCTGCAAGGATTTCTGAGGCTGAAGCTGATCCATTATTTACTAAAATAACTACTTTTAACCCTGAAGGGAGTATTTCTTCACTTCCATGACTTCTCATGACGGTTTCTGGATTATCATTACCATTATTTTCTCGTACAAGAATTTTTCCTTGAGGGACAAAATAACTACCTATATCAATTGCAGCATCAAGATAGCCGCCAGGATTATTTCGTAAATCAATAATTAATTTCTTGAGTCCACTTGTTTTAAATTCGTCTAAAGAATTTTTAAATAATTTTGAAGAAGATTCAGAAAAACTATACAAACTAACGACAAATACATCACCTTCGATTCGAGTACTAATAACTGGAACGGTAATATTTCCCCGAGTAATCGTTATTGTTTGAAAATCTGGTTCTCCCTTACGATATATCTCAAGAGTAACATCTGTTCCTATTTTTCCACGAATAATATTAATAATATGATCAGTAGTCATATTGTCTGTCGTGGATCCATTAATTTTTACAATAACATCACCAGATTGAATCCCTGCACGCTCTGCAGGAGAATCCTTGAGCGGACTTACAACAGTTAATAACCCATCTTTGATAGCGATTTCAATACCGACCCCTCCAAATTCACCCTTCACATCTTCTGCAAAAATCTTAGCCTCTTTTGGTGGAAAAAATGAAGTATACGGATCACCGATTGAAGCAACCATCCCAGATATTGCCCCATAAATACGATCAGTATCTGTTGGAATTTTTTCTTTAAAAGGATATTTTTCGTTTAATAAATTCCAGACATTCCAAAATTGTTCCAATCCTGTTACTTGACTAAAAGATACGATAGGATCTTCAACAGCTCCCTGAGCAATATTTTTATTTTTACCAAAGAAAAAACCAGCAGAAAAACCAATCGTGAGAACGAATATTCCAGAGATAATTAAAATAATTCTTTTGTGATGATATGTTTTCATAGGTATTATTGATATGCTTCAGGTGTATATTTATTTGCAGGATCCCAAACCATGAAGCTTGTAATTTTTTGCTCCTTGAGTGCTTTTATTTGATCAATGATTTCTTGGTAATTATATTTAGCTCCTAGATCAAAATCTTGAATCCATGGTCGGAATTTTTCTGGACCAAATCCAAGTATTTGTACCCTTCGAATTCCCTCTTTCATTGCACGAGCAACTACTTGGTAAGGATATTCTGCAGGATTTGCATATCCGTTATACCCTTTTCCATAATGAGATGGGTAAATCATCGGTGCAATAAAATCAAAATATGGGAGCGCTTTTTCAAGAACTTGACCAATTCCCAAATCATCTGTAGCTTCTGTAACAAGACAAAATAGATCTGAAGATGTTGTAATATGTGCTAGATTCATTTTTTCGTGAAGATGTTTGAAAAATAATTCAATCATTTCAGACTTACTTCCTGATCCTGATGGATATACAATATCTTTCATATTACCATCCGAAGGAAATCGAATATAATCAAAATTAATCTCATCAAAACCAATGTCATAGGAAGCTTTTGCAAGTGTTGTGGTGTAGTCCCAAACATTATGATTCGTTGGATCAAGAAACGAGAGCCCCTTACGATCTTTCCATGGCTTTCCTGAAGAAATACTTTGTATTGCCCAATCTGGATATTTCTGAGTAAGGTAGGCATCTTGAAAAACTGAAATCCGCCCAATTACATAAATATTTTTTTCATGAAGCTCCTGAATTAGGTCAGTAATATCAGTAATTCTTTTTACAGGCGAACCTGTCTCATTAATAAGAGTACTATCTACAGGGAAAGAAACTCTCCCTGTTGCATCTTTAATATCAATTACAATTGCATTTAATGAACTCTCTTCGATAATCGTGATAAGTCGACTACGTTCTTTTTTTGTACCAGCAACCCATGCTGACATATAAATTGCACGGACTTCATTAGGTGTAGTAATATGAGAAACTTGATTGATAGAAACTTCTTCTGGAATTATTTCAGATGTAGCTATTTCTTGTGCTACTTTCTCGTTTTCTTCTTGT
>CALMMZ010000171.1 GCA_937868685.1 uncultured bacterium
AACAACCTCAACCGCAAGTTCAACAACCTCAACCGCAAGTTCAACAACCTCAACCGCAAGTTCAACAACCTCAACCACAAGTTCATCAACCACAAGTTCATCAACCACAAGTTCATCAACCACAAGTTCAACAACCACAAGTTCAACCAATTCAACAACCTCAAGTTCAACCGATTCAACAACCTCAAGTTCAACAACCACAAGTTCAACAACCACAAGTTCAACAACCACAAGTTCAACAACTAATTCAACAAGTTCAACCGCAAGTTCAAGTTCAACAACCAATTCAACAACCTCAACCACAAATTCAAATCATTGCGCCTAAGAAGAAAGAAGAGAGAAAATCAATCCCTGCTCATCAGATCGGTATTATTGAAATTCCTCCTTTGTTAAATCCTTTGACACCAATTATACAACATATAGTTCCACCTCGTCAGTCAATTTACAATCATCCGAAAGCGACGGTCACTTTGGAAGAAGAACTTGATGCAGAATTAAAAGAAGAAATAGCACAAATTGAACCTCTTCGAGGTCCAAAAATGGAAGGTCCCACGACAATTGACTAAAATGCAGTTGATCTTTTTTTCGGAAACACCCATTTTCATTCCTCAAAAGGAATGAAAAATGAGAAAAATTAGCTTTTTACATTCTTTTTGCTGGCTCCCTTACAGGTGAAATAGCTTCGATTGATTGCTAAAAATCAAGTTTCTGACTACTCACCCAGAAAAAATTGAACAGTTAAAGCGGAGTATAATCAAAGAAAAAGTGATTTCTTCTTTGACTATTCTCCCTCGAAAATAAGATGAGTCATGACCCGCAAATCCGAGTCATGAAGGACATGCGCGAACATGTCCTTCACCGACCTGATACGTATTTAGGAACTTTTCGCACAGATCGTTACACAGTTCCTGTCGTGAATAACGGAAAGATTATTTATCATCCAGTTGTTTTTAATCCAGCTTGGGAAAGAACGGTCATTGAAATTGGCAGTAATTGTATCGATAATGTTTGGAGATCAATGACATCAACCAAATGTACAACCATTCGTTTTAATGTTTATCCAGATGGCAGTATTTCTTTTTGGAATGATGGTAAAACAATTCCTATTGAAAGAAGTAAAATTCCTGGATACGAACAATTTTTCAATCCAAGTATTGTATTTGGAATTTATATGTCTTCCACCAATTACAATGATAACGAAAAAAGAAGAACTTCTGGAAGAAACGGTTTTGGTTCAAAGTTAACATCTACTTTCTCAAAATGGTTTAAAGTCGAGACACAAGATGCGAGCAGAAATCTCTTCTTTTCGCAAACTTGGAGTGAAAATATGACTCAAGTTTCACAACCGCAAATTACACAAAGAGCAGGAACTGGTTATACTTTTGTACACTGGATGCCCGATTATGCTCGTTTTGGAATGCAAATTACACCCGAGGCAATCGCAGTATTACACAAATATGCCTATGATATCGCAATGTTAACGAAAGTAAAAGTCTATTTCAATGATGTTCTCGTTCCTGTCAAAGGTCTAGCTGATTACGCTGAGATGTATGCAGAAGGGAAACAAGATGTGATGGCCATTTCTTTACCAGACAATGAAGTAGCACTGATGGCTTCAAATAATCCGATTGTCGTTGCTTTTACTAATGGTATTCCTCAACCTGAAGGAGGTGTTCATGTTGACGCTTGGCATCGTGTTCTCTTTACCGAAATTGCCTCTCGTTTGAACGCCGAAATTAAGGATGATAAATGTAAAATCACTGGGCGAGAAGTAGCCAATCATTTCTCTCTGTTCATCAATTACGGAGCTGATAATCCTAAATTTACTTCACAAGAAAAAGTTAAATTGGCCGAACCAAAACCCAATATTTCTTTGGATGAAAAGTTTATTAAAAAACTTATGAAATGGCCTGTCATTGGAACTTTGAAAGAAATCATTGATTCTAAGATGTTACGAGCACAAAAGAAAAAATTAGAAGGTAACAGTAAATCTCACCTCAACATTGAAAAACTGGATGATGCTAATCTGGCTGGTACAGTTCATTCAATGGAATGTATTCTTTTTATTTGCGAGGGAGATTCAGCTGCAACTTTCGTTGCTAAAGGACTTTCAAAAGGTTTGAATGGAAAGACTGGACGTGACTATCTTGGTATTTTACCATTGAGAGGTAAGATTTTGAACGCACAAAAAGCGAATACAGAAAAAATTGCCGACAGTAAACAAGTCCAGAATATTGTACAGGCACTTGGCCTCGAATTGGAATTGGATTATACCAAACCAGAAAACTTTCAACGTCTTCGATATGGTTGCCTTGTTCTCGTCACTGATGCTGATAATGATGGAACGCACATTGAAGGTTTGATTCACAATAATCTGTTGAAGATGTATCCTACGCTAATGTATCGAAATCCTAGCTTTGTTATGTCAATGAAAACGCCCATTATTCGAGTCAAAATGAAAAACGGAGAAGAACGAAAATTTTATCGGCAATCAGCCTTTAAAAACTTTCAAGTCGCGAATGAAGGCAAATATCAAAAACCGAAATATTTCAAGGGACTGGGAACCAACCGAGATAAAGATATTCTTGATACTTTCGGTTCAAGAATGCAACTCTATGTTCCTGATCAAGAAATGTTAAATAACTTTAAAAAGGTATTTGGCAGTAAAAATGCAAATGCGCGTAAAGAGTGGATAAGTAGTTACAATGAAGATAATTTTATGTTCATTGAAGATGAAAAGGCACAATATGTCGCAACAACTTACTCTGATTTTATTAATACTGAAATGATTAACTTTTCATTGACTAGTAATGTTCGAGCAATTCCCAACGTATTTGACGGTTTAAAAGAATCTCAACGTAAAATTATCTACGCTTGTATTGAAAAAAATATTGTAGCGGGAAAAGGAGAAGAAGTCAAAGTGGTGGAAGTCGCCGCTTTAGCTACTTCAATTGCTGAATATCACTACAATGATAAATGTTTGGGTGATGCTGCAGTCGGTATGGCCCAAGATTTTGTTGGTGCAGGTAATTTGAACTACCTCGAACCGGCGGGACAATTTGGTTCTCGTATTCAAGGAGGCAGTGATGCGGCTGAGACCAGATACGTCATGACTCGGTTGGAGAGAATTACCACTTTTGTTTTTCGAGAAGAAGACTTTCCTGTCTTAAAACGAAAACAAGGTGAAAAGGGATTGATCGAACCTGAATATTACATGCCGGTAGTTCCGACCATTTTAATCAATGGAGCTGATGGAATTGGAACTGGTTGGTCGACGAGTATTCCTTGTTTTAACCCACTTGAATTGGTTCAAGTCTTGAGAATCTGGATTCGTGAAAATCTAAACGAGTTGAGTAAAATCATTCTACCAAATAAGAAAACTTTAACTTTCTCCGAACTTCCCGAGCTAACTCCTTGGTATCGAGGTTTTCTTGGTAAAATTACGAAATTGAAAGAACATAGTTATCAATCAGAAGGAATTTTACAAGTTGCAGGAGAAAATAGTGTACAAGTCTTAGAACTTCCAGTCGGTAGATGGACAGCAAAGTTCAAGGAAAAACTCAAAGACATGCGCGAGGCTGGTCAAATTGAAGATTTTATTGATCATTCAAGTGCAGTAAGAGTTGATTTTACCATTTTAGGTAAACCGGCTGATATCATTTCTAAGTTAAATTTAACCTCGAAATTTGCTACCACTAACATGACTGCCTTTATTGATTACAATAAACCACCAGTAATTTTTAAAAGTGTCGATGAAATCATTTACACTTTTGCCCAAGAAAGAATACGAATTTATCAGCTTCGAAAAGAGTATCTTTTAGAAAATCTTTCGAAAAAGATGATTGCGACTGCTGAACGATATCGTTTTATTCAAGATGTGGTAACCGATCAAATTATCATCAACAAAAAGAAGAAAGTTGAGATTGTAGCTAAAATCGAAGAAAGAAAATATCAAAAAATAGATGGGAGTTATGAATATTTACTTAAGATTCCCATTGTTAACTTTACTTATGAAATAATTCAAAAGTTAGCAACTCAATACAATAACCTTCGAAAAGAATACGACATCCTCATACAAACATCTCCTCGACAAATGTGGGAGAAAGAATTGGATGAATTTGAAAAAGCTTACATTGAACACTATAATCAATGGGCAGAAAATCAACGCAGTTTGGACTTACCTGATAAGAGCGCTAGAAAGAAACGCGTACCTAAACGAATTTTGAAGAAGGCTAAATAAGGGGTTTTTTCTTTTTCTCCGCGGAGAAAAAGACTTTTAAAAAGATTAGTTAAACATCCTTCCGGGGTTAAAATGTTATTGCTTTGAAATCTGAAGAGATGTCAAAGCGGATGAGAGCTTCTTAACAGGATCTTGAACAAAAGTTTGCACTAAAAATTGTCCATTCGGTTGAGCAACATAGCGTTTTGCTTGTTCTTCACAAAAACGAATAAGCTTTTGATCAAGTTCCTTTTCACGTTGAAAAAAAGAAGATGACATGGTGAAATATCAAAAAGAATATACAAAAAATCTCTTCTTTTTAAATATTTTTTTCAATTTTCGCTTTTTGCAAAACAGCAAAAAAAGGATGATTCATTGCGTCTCGGGCTGAAATTCTTTCTTTGGGATTGAACACAAAGATTTGAGCAAGAAGATCAAGTAAATGTCGATTTTCGGCAAATACTGGCAAAAGACCAATTAGTTTTCGAGGTTCGATACGACCTTCGTCATCAAAGGAAAAAACTTCTTTGATATGTGCAAGATGTTTTTCATCTTCATCTTCACCACAATCAGTAGCAAGGAAAGAATCTCCTTTTAACATTTCGACTATGATACAACCAAGACTCCAAATATCAGTCTTTTCATCATATTCGGAATCAGAAGAAATTTCCGGTGGGCGATACCACAACGTTACCATACGCGGTGTTCGCAATTCAGTACGAATTTGTTTAGCAAGCCCAAAATCAATGAGTTGAACTTGGTAAGTTTCTTGATTTCCCACGCAGATTGATTTAAGAACCACGTTAGCAGGTTTCAAATCTCGATGAAGATATCCCCTTTGATGAAGAGAATGAAGTCCAGAAAGAATTTGAAAAGCAATTAGTCGCGTGGCATCGATACGGTTTTTCTGTAAGGGAGAATCACTGTTGTAGATAAATTCATGCAAGGAATAACCTCCATATTCAAGGATCATATACAAACTTTTCTTTTCAGGTAGATAATCAAATCCGCATAAAGAAATCAATTGGAGACTATCATTTCTCCGAGTAATACTGAGATCACGAAGAAATTCTGATGGTACTCCATATTGTGAGTAATTCACATCTTCTTCGTCACAATGAAATTTCTTGACAGCAAATTTCTTGGGACGATTTGAACGCGTTTGATACAAATGAACTAGTCCGTTGACACCTTGACCTAAAACTTTCAAAAGAGTTAAATCTTTCATCTTCATGGGAAGAGGTTCACATGGATGACGACGAGGCCATCGAGGAATGGAAAGAGATAACACACGTTGGTGTTTTTTAAGATCAAAGTTTTGATCAGATTGGGCAACTTTTTGCTGTAGAAAATCGCGAATTTTCACAATTGAATGAGGGAATGAAGGAGGGCGATCTTCCCAACTTTTTTCGTCGGCAAAGAGAGACCATACTCCAAGGGCAATTTCCAAAGAAGAAAAAGTTTGTACCAAATAAGTATGCGTAATAGCATATTGACCAAGTCGATAAACTACATCTTCGTTAAGATTGCCCATTTCAGAAGCATGTTGAAGAAAGTATTGTAGATAGTGAAAGACTGTCAAAAAATCAAAATCTCCATCCAGAGCAGAGATAAAGAGAAGTTCAATTTCACGAATCTTTTTAATGTATTGAGGGTAATCTTTTCGCTTGGCAAAGAATTTCAAAGGAAAACATTTCGCTCGAGTTAACTTTGCAGCGAGCATAAAAGCAGCCCACATAACTTGTTCTGGATTTAACTTTTGATCTCCTTTGTAAGAGATCAAAAAACGATCCATCAGATCAACTGCGCGAAAAGAAATCTCCAAAGGGGCATTTGATTTAATCTCTCGTCGCCACTCCCGAGTCATTTCAAAAAGATCTTCGTTAATTTGAAGGCGAATCTCGGCAATCATACCGAGTCGATTTTGAGGATCAGGCAGCAAAGTTTCTTCAAACATAATTCACGTATACAAAAATATTGTAGAGAGTTGAAGAAAAATCTCATTTTTCTTCAAATTTTTGAAATAAAAATTGATTTTTTCCCTTTGAAGGAAGTTTGAAAGAATCAAATTTCTTTATTTCAAAAAGTAAGATG
>CALMMZ010000172.1 GCA_937868685.1 uncultured bacterium
AACCAGTTAATGAATATGTAAATCATGTTGCAAATTCTTTAAAGACAAAAACAAGTACAAAGGAAATTTTGAATTCAATAAAGAATTCTAATGATACACTTGACCAGCAAATTTTTGAAAGAATTAAGGCTCTTACTGCAGCTAATTCTAACATAAAAAACAATGTATCAGATGAATCAAGAAATCTTCAAAGTGGAGGAATGGCCCCACCACAAATTAAAAAAGTAGATGATATTTCTCTTGGTTTTTATGCACAAAGTAAGGTGATAGATGAAATGAGAAAACTAAACTCTATGGGGCAAAGTGTCACAAACAATTCTTCTTTTAAGAAAAAACCAATTTCTATGAAAGAATTTGCTGATGCCTTTTCTTTTTTAGAAGATGTAAAAGATTATACTGGTCCTTTCTTGGTTAAAGTCTTTAAAAGCATACCTGAAATAGAAAGTCAAGAATCTTCTTTAAAATTAGATTTAACACAAGAGAAATATGAGTGCTCTAATTGTGACTCTATCTTAATAAATATTTATGATATAGCAGGTTCAACATTTGATAAAGAGAGTAAACATTTTAAGGTATTGTTTAATTTCGATGAACTCACTGGAACACTTGAGTTTAAAAAAGCCTTGTTGTCAGATAATAAATCAGACTTGAGTGAAAGACAAAAAAATGAATTAATTAAATTTTGCAAATCAAAGAATTTAAAATATGAAACAATACGTTGATTTAGTTACGAAAATACTTGAAGAAGGTAGAGAGAAAAAAGATAGAACTGGAGTAGGAACTATTTCTACATTCGGTCATCAATCTTCATATGAAATGAAAGATGGCTTTCCTCTTCTTACACTTAAGAGGACTTGGTTTCCAGGGGTTGCCCATGAATTGTTGTGGTTTCTTGGCAACCACACAAAGCTCGATGCTTATAAAGATTTACCAGCAACAAACATAAAATATCTTACTGATAATAAGGTAAATATTTGGAATGAGTGGGCCGATAAAGATGGAAATCTCGGACCAGTTTATGGCGAACAATGGACAAAGTGGACAACTGAAAGAAAAGTAGAAACAATTTCAAGTAACGATAGTTCATTTGATTTAGAGATTAATCACAAGAGAAACAGAATTAATCAAATACAGAAAGTAATAGACCGTCTAAAGACAAACCCAGAAGACCGTGGTCTTATTGTTTCGGCTTGGAATGTTGGGGAATTAGATAAAATGGCACTTCGCCCTTGTCACACAATCTTTCAGTTCTATGCCGAAGAATTAACAACAGAAGAGAGACAGGTTATATGGAATTCAAAAAATTTATTTGTAGATATGTCATTTCATAATATGGAGATGGATGAAATAAAAGAATACTTAGATAGTCTTGAAATCCCTTCATACAAACTTTCTCTACAGCTTTATCAACGTTCAGCAGACACTTTTCTTGGAGTCCCATTTAATATAGCTTCTTATTCTTTGTTGTTGTATATGGTTGCTCATGTTGTAAATATGGTTCCTGGAAAATTTGTTCATTCTTTTGGAGATGCACATCTTTATTTAAACCATAAAGAGCAGGTTAATGAATTT
>CALMMZ010000173.1 GCA_937868685.1 uncultured bacterium
GAAATTTCCGAAGTGATTTAAATTTTTCTTTCCCAAAGAAATGTCAAGGAAATTTGCTCTCGAAAAGAAAACTGAACAAAACACCGCCTATCGCAAGGTGATTCAAACCACTAAACAAATGCAACTCGTGTTGATGTGTTTGCCGCCCAATGATTTCATCAAAAAGGAACGCCACGGACACACTACACAATTTCTTCGTGTGGAAGAAGGAGAGATTCAAGTTGATCTTGAAGGTTCAAAAAAGATTCTCCGTGAAGGAGATTCTTTGATGATTCCACCTAAAATGTGGCACTCAGTACAAAACAAAGGTAAGGAGCCGGCTCATTTATACACTTTGTACGCCCCGCCTGAACATCCTGCAGATTTAGTTCAATTGGTCAATCCTGATTGCGGATGTGAATAAAATATCCCAAGGGATATTTTAAATTCCACCATAAACATGTAATTCTGTACCAACTGAAAGAGCCGATGATGATAATATAATATTATTAAGAGGAATGAAACTGCGAAAAGTATGCGCTTTTATCGGAGTCGAACTGAAGAATAAACTTCCATGATTGCGATACGTTGATTGTGGACAGAATACAGTTTTATACATTCCTGTATGTTGATAATTCATTATATAAAATATAAAATTAAATGTTCCATATTGCGTTCCACCCGGAATACCTTGATTTAAAGTGAGTTGAGTTGAAAGTGTTGCATATGCTCCTGCAATAGATCCACCTGTTCTTTCATATTGATTTTGTGCTAATATAATTCCGGCTGGAAAGGTATTTGATAAGCGAACAGCTACTCCTAACGCTGGGTTCATTTCATAACTCAACAAAACTTTGAGATAGTGATAGTTACCAGAAATATTCGCAATACCTGTTAGCGCAATTGAATTATCAAGACGAACCGATCCAATTAGAACTTCATTTGCTTGACTAAAAGGAGAACCTTGAATAGTAGGCCCGGCTACACCAGTTGCTCCAGTGGGACCAACTAAAGAGGCTCCAGTGGGACCAGTTGCTCCTTGGGGACCAGCCGGTCCCAAGAAATTTCCCCCACTTGACAAGTTTAAAAAATCAAGTCCAGCAAATGAAACTTCATTTTGTTTCAAAATTCTTCGCTGCTCTTCCTCTTCGAGAAGAGTAATTTTGAATGAAGACATTTTAAAGGTTATGAAAATTTTTAATTTATCTTTGTTATCTTCGATAAGCATAAACAAATGATGATTGATTAACAAAATTATTTCCATTACTGTCATAAAATTCAATTGAAGTAACAGGGCCGTTGGCAGCTCTTCCACCAATAATTAAAAATGAGGATCCTGTTGCACCGGCTGTTAAAGGTCCCGTTGCTAGAAATCCTCCGATAGAATTAATCCTTGTATGTTCAGAAGTGTTGTAATTTAAAATATCGAATTCAATATAACTGTATACTCCTGTTTCACAACGATTTCCCGTGATGTATCCCGCAATTCCAGTTGGTGAGGAGGTTGAACTAGAACTATTCGCAGTTGCATTTAAATAAGATCTAATAAAAGAATTATAATTAGAGCTGGTATCTCCATTAATTCTATAATTTAATTGCGCAATTCCAACTGCATTTTCTGATCTTAAAGTACCTCGAAATTTAATTTCTGAGTAAGTTGATGGAAAGTTATTAAATACAATTGAATAAGTACTACTAATTGGTAAATATTGATGAAGAGAATATAAAGGTGTTCCTCCAGATGGAGAAGGACCAGTGGGGCCAGTAGGTCCCGACGAGCCAGTGGGGCCAGTAGGTCCCGTAGATCCTACATTTCCAAAAGAACCAGTGGGACCAGTAGCTCCAGTTACATTGGTAAGAATATTCGCTGGATTGACAGTAAATTTATTAACAGTGAACATTTTTATAAATAAAATATAAATAAATTTTATGAAATACTTTTGAAACTATTAAACGTTTTAAAAAGACTGATTAAATTCCATACAGTCCAAAAAATGAACCTGATGCAAAAGCGGCACCGCTCATGCTAGCTATTTGAATAGATGTTAAAGGTAAATTGGCACCCGTAATGGCGATTGCAATTGATTGAATAAATCCCGTCGGTCCGACAAAACTGGTATAACCAGCGAGTTCGGAGTGTGTCATGATACCAATTCTGTTTTGGCTGTAACTGGGAATATCCACGGTAGCATTTCCGAATAAAGTAGTTCCCAAACCGGGAAATTCTCCAAGATTTCCTGTAATTGCATCATAACTAGTAGTAAAAGGAAAGCTGAATGGGTTTAACACAACATGATTCATAACATGCCGAAAGACGCCTGTTGCAGCTTGATTAATATTAAATCCCACTCCATGACCAACCGTGGCGTCATAACGAGTTTTTACTTTCAGTTGTAAATGAGTATAAGTTTGAGGAATGGTAAAATTAATAGATGCACTCGGTGCACTCAAATTAATTTCCTCGATGACATAATATCCTCCAGTCGGACCTGTTGCACCTGTTGCACCAGTGGGACCTGTTGCACCAGTGGGACCTGTTGCACCAGTGGGACCTGTTGCACCAGTGGGACCTGTACTCCCAGACACTCCTGGGAGTACAGTAAAAGAATTTAATATATGGGATACAGAAAAATAAGGTTGAGTCAGGCGGAAAGACATCTTTTTGAGAATGAAAATATATTTTTAAAAGAAAGAAGTGGATCAATTCTTTTCTCGAGAGAAAAGAATGTTTTATTTTTAATAGATTAAAATTAAGGTTTGGTTTTAATGTCCAAAAAGGTACTCATTGTACTGAAACGGGTATCACCTTTGAAAGTGTACTTTTGTCCTTTGAGAACGAGAAGTAGTCTCTTTTCGGCAGGGAAGTCTTCAATGGTGAAGTCTTCGGGAGCTTGTTCTGGAATTGGTTTTTGAACTTCTCCTTCTTCGAGGACTTTCAACTCTTGAACTGATTGAGGATCTTTTAACTCTTGAACTGATTGGGGAATTTGGATTGATTTGAAAATATTATTTATCCAATCCTCAGGAGTTTGTTTTTGAATTGGTTTAACTTTAGAAATGTCTTGAGCTACTCCATTATAGGAGGAAAGTTTCTTTTCACTCGGCGATGGATTCTTATTAGTCGCCTTTCTTTTCACTATTGGAGTGCCGAAAGACAAAACGGAAACAGATTCAAATCTTTCATCCCCAGGACCTTTTTGGTAATTTGGGTTGAGAAAAACCTTTTCTAACCATAAGGGGGATGCTTCCACTTCAAAGAGAAATTTATCATCATCTTCAGTACGTGGTTTCTTTCTCCACGTCGAATCAACTTGAATTCCAGGATATCTTTGACGCAAATTGTCAAGATACTCATCAGAAAGTACATCGGTGTACTCGAATTGAAAAGCAGATCGAATTTGACCACATGCTTCTCCCTTTACATTCAAATGAGTAAAATAACTAAATACAAGAATATATTTCGTACAAATTTCGCCTCCGTCGTGGTCAATTTCACTACAGGGGATATAATTGATTTTCTTTCCCTTCTCCCCCTTCTCTATTTTCTTTCTTTGTTTTTCTTTTACAAGACAAATAAATCTATTATAAGACATCTTCCGGTCAGAAAGATACCCCTCGAAGATATCCACATCGTTGATATGTTGGGGGTTATAATGTCGGCGGTACAATGCAGCAAAAAAATCAGAATTCATGAGAAATAATGCGAAAGATAAAAGTGCTTCTTTTTCTAGATAAAAAAGTCATTTTTCTTTCCTCGAGAGGAAAGAAAGTTATTCATCGACATCATCAACCTCAGAAATTTTTCTCTTTTGCACTCTTTGAGCGTAGAGAAGTTTACGTTTTTCCTCTTGCTCACTTTGATACAACGGATAAGCTGAACCATCCCAAATTGAAACAGGTGGAAAGCGAGGATCTTCTCGCTCGTCATAATTTACTGAAAGAGGATGGCGAGGTGCAATAAAAACCTTCTCCAAAATCCAAGCTGTGACATTCTGATGGAAGTCTGGTGTGATATAGGGAGTAGGTTTAGTCCATTCTTCAGTCATCAAAGTTTCTTGGCCGAACCTTTTCAAAATTTGTTGTCGAAACTCTTCATTCAAAGTAGAAGTGGTGACAAAGGTAAATTCACTGTTAATTCGATCAGTGTCTAGCTTTCGAAAACGACTCAAAATGAGAACATATTTTTGCAAAGTTGCATTCAGGGGAAAGATTTCATATTGCTTGCTGTGAGTTGTCTTAAATTCTGAACATTCAGATTCAAGACGTCGCTTTTCATTCTTCATAAAAGACACAAAATCTCTTTCCAAAACACGTGAACTTTTAATAAAACAATCAAGCACCTTATGTTCATTTTGCTGTTTGTTTCTCTTGGTGTGATATTGGCGAAGAAAAGTAATGGCAAAATGATCAATCGGCATTCTTTGAGATGATAATTATTTACTTCTCATAGACAAAAAAGTCAATTTTCTTCAAAAGTGGGGCGATTCTTTCCTCGTAAGGAAAGAATATATTGCATATTAATAGACTTTTTGTAGTTTTAAAGTTCATCTTCAAGATGTGTTCTTTTTCTTAATGGAGGTTCTTCATCATCAGATGATACCATCTTTTTTGAAGGTTCTTCATCAAAAGTAGATAATTGTACTGTTAGCCATTCACGGTTTTCCTCAAGCTCAATTTCATTTTCATCTCGATTATCTTCTTCGACAGATTCATCATCAACATTTTGATGATCGACAAAAGAAAGATATTTATTACTTTCTCTTGTTTTTCGATCTGTTACACCGCATTCGAAAGGTCTTCTTTCATATTGTTCGATGATATAATCCGGGAAAGAATTCGACGTATTTGGTGCGACAAAAACTTGTTCGAGTTGCCAAGGAGTTTGAAGATTAGTCTTCAAATATTCTTTTAAAAAAGAAGCATCATACTTCTTTTTCCAAAGTGCTCCAAAATGAGTTTTTTCTCCCAAGATCTTTCGAAATAAAGGTAATCGTGCATATAAATTTGAGACATTGAAAATGACAAAATCTACCATTTTTTCATCTTGTCGTTGAACCAAAGTAGGAGAAAAATTCAAACCAATTCGCTTAAATTGGCTAAAAACTAAAATAAACTGTTTTCTTCTTTGTTGAGTCAAAGACAAATTGTTTTTTTCAATTGCTAGAGTGTGATTTGTTACAAACGCAAGTTTCTGTTTGCTTTTTTCGATAAATTTTTCAATTCTATGATCAGGATAATTAGATGGAAAGAGATGGAGATCTTCAATTTTAACAGAGAGATCATTTCGGGTATATTTCAAACAGACCTTGAACTTCTCCATTCTAATGTGTGCAATTATCAATTACAATTACAAAGAAAAAGTCAATTTTCTTTATCTACATGTTCTTCCAGAGTTAAACATCTCTTCGAGATCAGTAAAATTGATTTCATTTACTTCTTTATTTACAATAAAGAAATGGAGTTTGCTCATTGTGTTGCAATTGGGTTAACCCCGGAAGGAAGTTTAACCCCGGAAGGAAGTTTAACCCCGGAAGGAAGTTTAACCCCGGAAAATAAATGGTCGATCTTTCTGACTCAAAGGTTGTATGACCCAAGATTACTCATTTTGATATATAAGTTGGCATTTCCCTACACACCCCTTGAAAGATATTCCTTGACATCCGAAGAATTAGATCAAATATTTAATTGTGAACTCGATGATAACAATAAACCTCTATGGAGACAATATATTGAATTTTACAAAGAAGTAAACCCTACCGATCAACTTACTTTCTATATTTCAAGAAATTTAATCTATAACAAACAAGATGATGAGCAGTATTCTACTCGAATTTGTTCTCCCGCAGAATTAAATCAATATGGTAACTTTGTCCGAGAAGAAATTGCTCGTAGTAACAGCCCGATATTGAAAAACTTTGTTTCTTCTGCGCATTTTGACGTAAAAGATGTATTTCGCAACTATTTTATTCTTGTAACCACACAAAATAAATGTTTTAAATGTGAAGGCTTTGATTTGGGGGTTCGTGGGGATATGTTGGAAGATAGAAATGGACTTCTTTATTACTTATTAAAAAATGCTTATTGGCAAAAACAAACTCCAGTCTTTAATCAGTTTTAAACATCCTGTGGGATGTTTAACCAATCTTTAAGATGTTTAACCAATCTTTAAGATGTTTAACCAATCATCATCTTAATTTCTGTTGAATATAGCCAACGGCTTCTTCAATGAAAGAAGTCCTAATACCACTTTTACGCCGCGTAACTGAAATAGCCCCGCTAGCAGTAGATAAAACTAAACCATTTTTAAAATAAACACACGGGTGACCATGGCAGGCAATTCCACAATAATTAATGCCAATTTTATTTAATTCAAGAATAACAGTATTTAAGAGATCAAAATTCTCCTGTGTCATTCCTTTATCTTTTGCTTCTTGAGTTAATACCAGTGACATTTCTTTCCTCCTTTTTCTTCTTTGTAAAATTTTCTCCTTCGAAAAAAATCAGTTTTTCAAAAAAATGATTACCCTCTTTTCTTTACGAAGTAAAAACCATGTCCTTTGCTCCGGTCACGATTACATCTTTGACAGTTGGAGATTTTCTCCGCTTGTATCCAAATAACGAAAAATTTCTTCAGTTATATACCAAGGAAGAACTTCATCCTGGTGATTCTCTAGTAGTATATTGTTCCAATAATCTTTTTGTCGACTTTAAAGACGAAAGTGATCATAACTATTTTACTTACACATTTAGTCGCGAAGAATGGTCTCCACGAAAAATCCAACACATAAAAGATTTTGACTCATTTCCCACTTTTCTCCAAGAAGAACAAAAGAGATTAAATGATAATCGAATTGCAAAATTGTGTCCAACTGAAATAAAAGGGATGTATCCTTGGACTATACTCGTGTGTCTTCATGGACAGGAATACCTTTCAACTGTAGGAGGTGATGATTATCATTCTTCCCCACATCGAATTTTTCTTGATAAAATTGAAAATCTGGTAAGATATCAATATCTAGAATTAAAAAATAAATCACCATTCACTCTATTTGTGACTAAAAACAAAAGAGAATTTTATTTCTTTGATGCTGCATACAAGTGGGAAACTCTTTTATACGTTGTGTCTATCGGCCGACCAGATTTATATCTTGCTTTTGTGGGAAGTAATTGGGAGGTTGAAAATTGTGAAGATGTTCTACTCGCTTATCTCGAAAATACCGAAGATGGTTGGAGTTTAAATGTTTTACTTTATGATGAAACGCAAAGGAAGAATATTTGGGAGATAATGGAATTACCCGATACATTTAAATATTAAATAATTAATCAATTTTAGTAATTTCAATAATAGTATACACATTATTACTCGATGGTGCATTAGTTTCAACTCCCATTGATTGTGAACCTGCAGCGTTAGTTTGTACATACATTTGAAGTTGCACATCTGTCTGACTTAATAGTACTATCCGACCGATAAGAATTAAAGTTGGTGTTGCTCCTGTATTAATATAATATGAAAGTCCTAACAGCAAAGTTATATTGTTTGTAATATCAAAAAGTCTTAATTGTGATCTATCAACAGCCCATCCTTGGGCATAAGCACGTATTATATAGGTTCCAGGTTGAAAAGTAATTGTATTTCCTGAAAGACTTGTTGATATTCCATTAAGATTACCACCTAAATTGGTATTTAATGGACGTGTATTAAATATTCCACTTGTTACTGTTCCTGCGGATCCACCAGTTACATGTGCATAAACTTGGTAAAGTGATGAACCTATACTTCCAGTTGGACCTGTACTTCCAGTTGGACCT
>CALMMZ010000174.1 GCA_937868685.1 uncultured bacterium
CAGAATTGTGATGAGTTTTTAATTTATGCTATACTGAAAACCTATGAATTTATTACTTGTTGGACTTGGAAATCCTGGAGAAAAATACACACACACAAGACACAATGTTGGCTGGATAATCCTCGATCACTTATTCATAAATACTTCCTGGAAATTGCAAAAATATGCTCAAGCTTTATTTTCACAAGAAGCTACAGAGCAAAATAATTGCTTACTTATTAAACCACAAACATTCATGAACGAATCAGGAATTTCTGTAAAATGGTTTTTACACGAATATGAACATTCACCGTTGTTCGTAATTTATGATGACCTTGATTTATCTGTAGGAACATGGAAATTATCATACGATCGAGGGAGTGGTGGGCATAATGGAATCAAATCAATTGAACATCATATTGGTACTCGGGATTTTTTCCGTATTCGTATTGGAATTGCAAAAGAACTTGATAATGGTGATATAATAAAACCAAACGTGCTTGGTAATTTTGAAACTGAAGAACGAGAACGGGTTTTACAATTAGTTCCAGAAATAAAAACCATGATTCAAATATACAATGAACAAGGAAAAGACAAGGCGATGACCTATGCAAATACCAAAAAACAATCCTAATTGGATTGTTTTTTAATTCATTATACGAGTGATAATGTCATACGGTGCTCTTTTGAATCAAAGAGTGTTATTTTAAATTGGTATGATTTTCCAAGAGACAGTTTCTCTTTTAATTTTTTCTCATCACCGAACTCAGAAACATGGATGAGACCTGCAACACCTTCTTCGATTGCAACGAGTGCACCATGTTTGTTGAATTTGATAACTACACCAGAAACAGTATCGTCTTTCTTGTATTTTTCAGCAACTTTATTCCAAGGATCTTCTTTGAGTACTTTGATTGAAAGAGAAATTTTTCCATTCTTGATTTCGATAATTTTTGCTTGTACCTTATCTCCTAACTTGAAGAGAATACGAGGATCATCAACAAGTGACCAGTCCATTTCAGAAATATGCACCAATCCTTCAAGGTTATTTTCAATACGAAGGAATACTCCAAAATCTACAATTCCAGAAACTTCGCAGTCGAGAATATCTCCAACAGAATATTTGGTAGCAGCTTCTTTCTTTTCTTCTTTTAAGTTTCCTTTTTCAGAGAAAATAAGTTTACCTTCTTTAGGGTTTACTCCAATAACGGTGAGTGAAAGTTTTTTAGCAATAAGTTTTTTGAGTTCTTTTAAAATTTCATCTTTATCTCCATCATCAACACGAGGATAGTGTTCTGATTTTAATTGAGACGCTGGAAGAAATCCTTGGATACCTTGCCATTCTACCATGAGTCCACCTTTATTAGCTTCTTTGATAGGGAGTTCAATAACTTCTCCTGATTTCATCATTTTGTCTGCGTCAGACCAAACGAGTGCCTGTCGAGCTTCTTTAAGGGAGAGTTCTACATAACCGTCTTCATTTTCAATTTCGATGATTTTACCTTTGATAGTATCACCGACATTGATATTTTTAATCATATCTTTAGCGTTTAAAAATTCTCGCCCAAAGATAATACCTGTTCCATAGATTCCAAGATCAATGTACATTGTAATTCCTGATGTAGTAATTACTGTACCTTCAACGAGGTCTCCTTCGATGAGTGGTTTTACTGCATCGGTTGCAATCGCATCTTTCCAGATTGATTCCATAGTTTGTGTCATAATTGTTGATCTTATTGGTTCTTTTTCCAACCATGACTCCAACGAAAAAGGGTTACCAATAAAATAGTGTTTAATAAAAATTGACCAAAATTAAAATAGCATAAAAACAGAGAATTATCAAGACATAGCATATTTTTATAATCTTATATTTTATTTAAAAATACTTGCACAGATAATTTTATTTATGATATACTTTACTCATTAACAACCATAACTTTCATAATCTATGTATGAATCAT